>NZ_AGIK01000001.1:0-314801 GCF_000230675.1 Synechococcus sp. WH 8016
CAACCCAAGCAGGTGCAGTTGCTGGTGGGGCTGCTTCTACCAGTAACGGTGTCACCGTTACCTCTAAATACGACGCCGGAACTCAAACAACGAGTTATGGCGTTGAGGTTGCAGCGGGTAATGGTCTGACAATTAATAATGGTGGTCAACTAGAAGTGAACACTGGTGGCAATAATATTATTGTTAATCCCAACGGTTCGCTAAGTGCTCTCAAGACCACTGTTTCAGCGGTTGATCAAAAAGTCACAGTGACTGCAACCGGTGGTTTTGACGAGGCTAATAATTACACCACAAATTATGAAGTTGGGATAAACATCGCCGACCGTTCATACAACGCTCTCAAATGTACTGGTGAGGGAGACGGTGCTGAATGTTATGGCAACGATGCTGAGGCGACAGGAGCTTCATCAACCGCGATTGGATCAGGTGCGAAATCTACAGCTGTTGGAGCTACGTCATTGGGTAATGCATCCTCTGCATCGTCTACGAATGCAACTGCAATTGGTCGTAGTGCTGATGCTTCTGGGGATGAGGCAACAGCTGTGGGCTACAAAGCCATTGCCAATGCAGAAGAAAGTTCTGCCTTTGGTACGGGATCCATCGCTTCTGGCAAAGAGTCAACAGCGGTTGGCTACGAAGCGATTGCATCTGCAGAAGATAGTTCTGCTTTTGGTAAGGACGCGAAGGCTTCTGGTAGGGAGTCAACCGCTTTTGGCTATAAATCTGATTCTGGTCAACTGCGCTCTACTGCGATTGGAGCTGAATCCAAAACGACCCGAGCGAATCAGCTCATGCTTGGTTCTGCTTCTACTCAAGTTACGCTTGCCAATCTTTTTGGCACTGGTAGTGCCATTGTCACTGCCAATGGCGATGGAACACTTTCTAGAAAAGAGGTTGGAGATAACACCCTTGAATCTCTTACCTGCGAAGGCAATGGAGACAACGCTGTTTGTTATGGTCCGGCTGCAAATGCAACGGGAATGAATACCACAGCATTGGGTGCGTATTCCACTGCAGCGGGAGCAACGAATGATCTTGATTTAGGTGCAACGTCTGTTGGTGCTGGTGCTTTTACTAACACATTTAATGCCGTTGCTTTAGGACGCAATGCGCGCGCAACTGCTGCTTCTGCATCAGCCTTTGGTGCTTTCTCAGATGCATCTGGTGTGCAATCGATTTCCATTGGTCGTGGCAGTTCTGCAACTCAAACCAAAGCACTAGCGATTGGTGATAGTGCAATAGCCTCCGGTGTCTCGTCGATTGCGATTGGTGATTCCAGTATCGCCAATGCAGAAAATGCTCTTGCCCTTGGTGTGGGTTCAAATGCATCCTATGCCGATTCCACGGCTATTGGTGCGGGCGCCCAAACCACCGCAGTCGATCGGATCACGATTGGAACAGGAACTTCAAGCATCCAGACGCCAAGCCTTAAAACTCAGATTCCTAGCCAGGTAGGAGTGATCGTGACCCAACCTGATGGTGTGCTGAAGGTCGCCACCTTCGCAGAAGCGGACCTACCCAACAGCTATTGCGTGGGCGCTGGCAACGGAGCAACTTGTTATGGCCAATTATCGGATGCAACAGGCTCTGGCACCACCGCCATTGGTGCTGGCAGTCAGGCCAATAGCGGTGCAGGATCAGATCAAGTTGTTGCAGCAACTGCCTTAGGTACTTTTGCTAAAGCCACTGGAGCAGGATCCACGTCTCTTGGTGTTCTGGCCAATGCATCGGGTGTAGGTTCTATTTCCTCCGGCATGAATTCATCAGCTACAGGTCGTGGTGCTGTGGCCTATGGCTTTGGAGCGAATGCCACATCAGAAAACACCATGGCCATTGGCGGTTTCTCTACCGCCAATGGCGATCAATCTGTAGCCATTGGATCTGGTGCTTTGGCCAATGGTCGCCGGGCTTTCGCTTTTGGTTCGGGAGCGCAGGCGCTTGGATTTAATACCGATCCGATTGCAGGTGGAACGAATTCGTTGTCTGATGGCACTTCCACATCGGCCTATGGCGGCGAGTCCAAAGCGATTGGGACGAATGCCACGGCAATTGGTGCTTATTCAACGGCGAATGGCGTCAATGCCATAGCGATTGGATCGGATTCCGTCGCCAAAGGAAATCAAGTAATAGCTGTTGGTGCTGGATCATCAGCAGTGTTTGCTGGATCAACAGCTCTTGGTGCTGGTGCAACAACTACAAGAACCAATCAAGTGGTCATAGGTACCTCAGCGGATGAGGTGACGATTCCTGGATTGAGTGGATCAGGAACGGCGCTGGTGGCAGCAAACGATGATGGAACACTCAAGCGTTCATCGGTCTCGATGGGGCAAGTGGAAACAGCAGTGAAAACTACGATTCCAAAACTTGAAAAAGCAGCCCGCGGTTTAGGTCGTGCTGCGGAGTCAGCCGGTGCTGTTGGCGCTGCGCTGTCTGGATTGCCCGAGGTGTCGCTGCTACCAGATGAACCAGCCCGTTGTGGTTTTGCCGGGGGTGGTTTCGGCTCGCAGTATTCAGTTGCCGGTGGTTGTGCCCTACGGATCAAGGATCGCTTCCATCTCAATGGAGCGATTGCGTATACGCCATCGGTTGATTACGAGTATGGCTCTACGTCATCCTTCGCAGGTCGTATCGGCTTCTCCTTCCCGTTGGGCAAGATTGATCGCTCCGACAAGGTGGCAAAAGAGAGCCTGTACGGCCAGCAAATTGCAGCCTTGCAATCTGAGGTGAAGGAACTGCGCAGTGCAGAGCCCAGCTCTGACTCCAGTGCAGGGATCTCCGTTTCTGACCCTCAAGTGTCTGCTTACCTCGGTGAAGTGTCTGGAGACATCAGCCGTTTGGAGGGTGAAGTGCAGTCTCGCGATCAACAAATTGACTCTCTCACAAGGAGATTGGAGGAGTTGATGGAAAACCAGCGCACGAATGCTGGGTCGGATGCAGCTGCATCCGAGGCAACTCAGAATCTGATCGAGATTCTTAAAGCTCAGATCGAGGAACTCACGGCCCGTGATTCTTCGAATCGAGATGAGATTGAAAATCTCAAGTCTCAATTAGAAGCTCGTGATCAAAAGGTCAATAAGTTGCAGCGACAATTCAATGCCATCATGCAGAAGCTTGGCTTGCAGAGCTCTGACAAGCAATAGACGTCAGTTCTATGGTGTCTTGCCAGTGTTAGAACCTCGATGGTTGTTTGATGGCCAATGTTTTCGGTTAAATTTGTTCTATTCGTTTTTTGTTGATGCGTTCTTCGTTTCTTTTCGTTGCTGCTCTTGGTTTGGCCTTGATTCCCCAAGTCGGATGGGCGCAATCTGCCCAGAAGCAACCAACGGACGCTCAGCTGTCTCGGAGTTTTCGCGACTCCTTCTTGAAGGGTTGTAAGTCAGGCAAAACTCCCAACGTCTCCAACCAAAATGCCTACTGCACCTGTATGGCTAATGGTTATCAAGCTCGGTATGACGGAAAAACGCTCACAGCCATCTCTCAAGTGGCGGGTTCGATCGGTCAAAATGGCCCTGCATTGGTCAATCTGATGATGCAGCCTGAAGGCAAGCGCTGTGTCGCCGGTTCGTAGGCGCTTCAATCGCAGCGTTGACTGCTTTTCCAGGCTTGGCTCGTCAGCAATGGCGAGCTTTTTGATTGTTTGGTGTCTTTCTCAGATGCAGTTGGTCATAGTCGCTATGCGGTTGGGTCATGGTTAGGGGGTTTGGATCTGTAAACGTGGTTTTGGAGTTCAAAAGCTGCGTTTCTGAATTGCTTTTCCTTCTTTGCTTGAAGGAAGATTCATTGATTCTCGGTTTCCTAGAGGGAAACTGATTCTTTGTTGTCTGCTTTTATTTTGAGGCTGCATTGATGCCGGCTTTGTCTTGAGCTGGTGATTGTTTTGCTTCCTTAAATATTGGTTCTGGCATGATTCGAAATCTGCATTTCATGGCTCTTCTCTTTCTGTTCTTGAGGTCTGAATGATGACTGATTCCTTTATTGGTGGCGTGACCTATCAAGCCAACCCTGCAGGATCTGATATCACCGATTTCAATCCAACAAAAGATCGTTTGGATTTTGGAGAGATATCTGTTCATGGCTTAATTCTTGGTGCCTTACCTGATGGCACGGCGGGGATTGTGAATCCCTGGGGAGATCAGGTGCAAGCCCTTCAGGGGTTGAGTTGGAACGATCTCAGCCTGGATAACCTTGGTGTTGTTGGCAATGAACATCTTCGTCAAGACATTGGCGCGGTGCTGTCTTGGGAGCAAGGCATCGGTTCCCGTGAACCGGGGACTGTGTACGTGCGCTCCCATCAATTTGGTGTTCAAGAGGTGATTAATGGCTTTGATCCTCAAACCCAAAAGCTGAACTTTCTCTACACCGGTACACGCGAACGACTCTCTGTGGTCGATACGGATCAGGGGCTATTGATTCAGTTTGAGCCCACGAATCAAAGTGTTCTGTTAACAGGCGTTCAGCGCAGTGATTTGATCGGCGCCAATCTCGAGTTTCATCACGATCAGGTGATGGAGGACAACCTCGAGGTTCCCTTTGGCTTCACGGCCGAAGAGGTGTCCCTAGTGAGCCGGGCTGGTCTCCTCACGCCTCAAGCTCCCAGTGGTGCCTCCACCGATGGCGAGCAGGTGCGGGCTGGGCTGATGGTGAATCCTGACTCCACCGTGATAGCGATGGACGCGTCTCAGTCCATGACTGACCACTCCATGCACAACCATCCGATGCCATCGAGCTCGGGCGAACTGCAGGCTTCGGTTGCTGGCAATCTCTATTCCGGGGGGATGGGTGGAACCCTCACGCTCTCGAACGCATCGAATGTTGCACTCAAGGATTGGTCGTTCAGTTTTTTGACCAATCAACCCGATTTTGAGAGTTGGTCGGCTGAATCCTCAGTGAACGATCTCGGTGGTGGTGTCTATCAGGTGTTGATTACGCCTCCCGCCTGGGGCCTTGAGATTCCAGCTGGTGGGTCTGTTGATCTGTCTTTCAACGCCGGAAGCATTGGCCTGGCGGATTCGGGTGCACTCACCAATGCAATGTTTTTTGTTGCTGCGTCTGGGGCCGATGTTGTGGCTCCAGAACAAGCAGCGTCCATTGCTGAGCCACTGCCCATTGCTGAGCCACTGCCCATTGCTGAGCAACTGCCCATTGTTGAAGGATCGCCAGTCGTTGAGCCATCGCCAGTTTCTGAGCCATCGCCGCTGATGGCAGATTCGCAGGGACTCTCTGTATCGGCCACGATCACCGGTGGTTGGTCTGGCGTCTTTGCTGGCGAGATCACCGTGACCAATCTGGGCAATGGTTCTGCCGGCACCGACTGGAGTGTTGCCCTTGTCATGGATGCACCGCTGACATCGGTCAGCAACTTTGATGTGCAGTCTGAGCTGCGCAGTGATGGACGCTACGACGTCTTGCTCTCTCCTAAATCATGGGCTGCTCCCTTAGATCCAGGCGATTCACAGTCGTCTTATTACCAAGCGGCTGGTGAGGCCACAAACCCTGCTGAGGTGTTTGATTTTGTTGATGTTGATGTTGATGTTGATGTTGCAGATCCTGCAGAGACTGCAGATGTTTCAGATGGCTCAACTGTGTCGTCGGAGCAGATCGATTCAGCGCTGGATGTAGTGATGGATTCAGTGATGGAACCCACTGCCTTCAACGAGTCTGTGGATTCGTTGGATCTGCAAGCTCCGAATGGGGGTGGTGACAAGCGCATCGTCACCTATTTCGAGGAGTGGGGTGTGTATGAGCGCGATATCAATCTGTCCGATGTGAATGGGCAAGCGATGACCCATCTCAATTACAGCTTTTTTGATGTGAAGGCGGATGGCTCTGTTCAGCTGTTTGATTCCTATGCAGCGCAAGAGAAGCGGTTTGAGGCAGCGGATCAAGTGAGCCGTACGTTTAGCCAAGCGGAGTATGCAGCGGTTGATCCTGCTCTGATCGCTGCTTACAACTCCGATCGCTACACGATCAGTGAATCGGCTGATTCGGTCACGGTCACCAGTGTTCCCGTTGGTTGGAATGATGCGGGTCCCCAGGATGCAGGCAATTTCGAGCAGCTTCGTCGTTTCAAGGAGCTCAACCCCAATGTTGAGCTTGGGTTTGCCTTAGGTGGATGGACGCTCTCCGATGAGTTCAGCACAGCGTTTGCAACCCAAAGCGGTCGCGATCGCTTCACCAGTGATGTGGTGGATATTTTTAGGAACAACGATTTCTTCAGTGTTGTTGATTTTGATTGGGAATACCCCGGTGGTGGTGGGGATCCCGGTAATGCATCGAGTCCTAACGATGGGGCAAACTTTGCCTTAGTGCTTGAACAGTTGCGCGCTGAGCTTGATGCGCTTGAATCGGAGACAGGTGAAAACTATGAGGTTTCTATTGCTACAGCTGGTGGCTCAGAAAAGCTTGCCAATCTCAATCTTGCTGGTATCGATCCTTACGTTGATTTTTATAATGTGATGACCTACGACTTCCACGGTGGTTGGGAGAATCAAACGGGGCATCAGGCAGCGATGACGGGTGATGCCAACAATTACGACGTCACAACGGCTGTGTCTGTTTTCGAAGATGCTGGCGTGGAGCTCAGCAAGGTGGTTTTGGGGGCTCCGGCCTATACCCGGGCTTGGGGTGGGGTCGAGGATGGCGGCAGCTTTGGTTATCAACAGTCAGGGATGGGTGCAGAGGCTGAAGGATCGCTTGAAGCCGGGGTTTATGACTACAAAGACATCGTGACGGATGTGATCACGGGGCAGACAGATCTCTACTGGGATGACAACAGCAAAGCGGCCTTTGCCTATAACGGTGATGAATGGAGTTCCATTGAAACCACCGCCACAATCGCTGGAAAAGCGGCTTACGTTCATGCGAAAGATCTGGGTGGAATGATGTTCTGGGCCCTGAGCAATGATGCTGAAGGTGATCTCAGTTTGGTGGAGGCTGCTGATGACATTCTGCGTCAGGGTGCCTCCTATGCAGATGCGGTTGATAAGGCTCCAGAGTTTGATTATGTTTTGGGCGGAAATGGTGAATTTAGTATCAGTGATTTTACGGCATTAGCTTGATCCAAGAGCTGTTGAGTGCTCTGGCAATTTTAAGTTCTAGTGCCCTTGGTTGAGCGGCATCATCCTCTCCTGAATGGGGAGGATTTTGTTGTTGATGTGATTGCGGCGTCGGCTTTGGTACTCGTCGCAAAATGGTTCCGTTTTTAGCTCACGCCTGAGAGTCCCGCACTCCAGGCATGGAGCGCCGATGATGGCCACACGAATTGGCTTGTTCAGATGGGTGTGCTGCGTCGGCTTTTGGTTTCCTTGCTCGCTGCGGTGCTCCTGCTTCTTGTCACGCCCAATGCAGCCCTAGCCCAGGTTCACCAACACAACGATGAGGCGGGTGCACCGATGCTGCGCAGTCTCGAAAGCCTGCGAGACCTTGATTACGACAGCTGGCAAGCCGTGGCCTATCGCACCGGTGAGCCCGGTAACCCAGTGATCCTGAGAATTGTGGGTTACCCCGGAAAAGTTCGGCTTGAGCATCCGGTATCGCTGCATGTTCAAGCCGGAGTGAAGGAATGGGACTTGGATGACATCACTCTCGACAATCCCGCGCTCGCCAGCGACGGCCGCGAAGCAGCCGCTGAATTCGCCCTCGATCCGCTGCTCAGCAATTTGAGCAACAACCGTCCTCTGCGCCTGTTCCTGCCAGGTGTCTTTAATGAGTTGCCCGTTCCCCCCTATGTGGTGGGTGAGTGGCGGGATGTGCAAACCCAGCCGTTGAGCTGATGCAAGCGGGCTGCAAGCACTGGAATGGTTGGATGCGCCGGGCGCTGCAGTTGGCAGCCCTGGCGGAAGGCCAAACCAGCCCCAACCCCCTCGTGGGTGCAGTGGTTTTGGATGCTCAAGGAGTCCTGGTGGGTGAGGGCTTTCATGCCAAAGCAGGCCAAGCCCATGCCGAGGTGGGTGCCCTTGCTCAAGCGGGTGCCCGCGCCCAGGGCGGCACGATCATTGTCACGCTCGAGCCTTGCTGTCATCAGGGCCGCACGCCCCCCTGTGCGCAGGCGGTGATTGCTGCTGGCATTCAGCGCGTGGTTGTGGCCCTTACAGATCCTGATCCACGCGTGGCCGGTGGTGGCATTCAGCGCTTGCGCGATGCTGGATTGGAGGTGATCACTGGGGTGCTGGAGGCGGAAGCGGCCCAGCAAAACCGAGCCTTTGTGCATCGCGTTCAAACCGGCCGGCCCTGGGCCCTTCTCAAGTGGGCGATGAGTTTGGACGGCCGCACGGCCCTGCCAAATGGCGAAAGCCAGTGGATTAGTGCTCCTCCAGCGCGGGGCTGGGTGCATCAGTTGCGCGCTGGTTGCGATGCGGTGATTGTGGGTGCTGGCACGCTGCGCGCTGACAACCCCCTGCTCACCAGCCGTGGAGGGCGTTCGCCCGAACCCCTGCGCGTGGTGCTGAGCCGCAGTCTTGACCTGCCTGCCCAGGCACAGCTTTGGGATACCAGCCTGGCCCCAACGCTCCTGGCCCATGGGCCAGGGAGCGCTGATCGCCCCCTGCCAGAGGGGCCGGAACCTCTTGAGCTTTTCGCCAGCGAGCCTTTGGATCTCCTGCATGCTTTGGCTGAAAGAGGCTGCAACCGCGTGCTCTGGGAATGCGGCCCGGCCCTGGCAGCAGCAGCTCTACAGCAAGGGTGTGTGCAGGAATTGGCGGTGGTGATTGCCCCCAAGCTTCTCGGAGGCACCTTGGCCAGGACCTCCCTGGGCGATCTGGGTTTCTCGGCGATGGATCAGGTGATTCCTCTGTCCGCGCTGAAGGCAGAACGGTTGGGATCTGATCTGTTGCTGCAAGCCATCACGCCTCCCCTGGGCCCGGCTGTTTAAGGGGTATCCCACAGCGATTGAAGTGTCCAGGGACCTCCCTCCATCACCCAAAACGATCCGTTCACCAGGCGGATGTTTTGATCGAGCGCTTCCATCGTTTGCAACTCGCTGGTGCTGAGTTTGATCTCCGCCGCTTGCAGGTTTTCAAGCAACCGTGACGGCTTGACCGACTTGGGAATGGCTGAGATGCCCCGTTGCACATCCCATGCCAGCACCACCTGGGCCGGCGAGCAGCCACGCGTTTCTGCAATCGAGCGAATGACGGGATTCTCGAGCACAACCGGCGCATCCTTCACTTTGAAGGCTTCGGGCCGGTCCATGGACCCGAGTGGGGAATAGGCGGTGATCAGAATCCCTTCCGATGCGCAGTACTCCAAGAGTGCTTGCTGTTGCAAAAGGGGATGGTGCTCTACTTGATTCACCTCTGGTTTTTGTTTGCAAGAGGAGATCAGTTTTTGCAACTTTTGAATCGAAAAGTTGCTGACACCAATATGTCTTGTCAGGCCTTTTTCGCATGCTGATTCCATCGCCTCCCATGTTTCGCCGATCGGACTTTGTTCCGGTGAGAGCAGATCATCAACCGATTCTGCAAACGGTTTCTCTGGCTTGATGCTCACCGGCCAATGAATCAGGTAAAGATTCAGATAGTCCACGCCGAGATTCTGAATGGATTGGTTCAGTGCCGCCTCAACGCGATCTTTCCCATGGCAGTTAGACCAAAGCTTGGATGTAATCCAAAGCTCAGATCTTGTGACCTCATGATTCTGGATGGCATCCCGAATCGCATCACCAACTTCCTTTTCATTGCCATAAACGCTCGCGCAATCAATGTGGCGATATCCAATCTTGATCGCTTCCCGTACGGCCGCATAAACCTGTCTTGATTCGGACTTCCACGTTCCTAAGCCCAACAACGGCATCTGGTCGCCGTTGGATAGGGATGCATATTGCATGGTTGTTGTTGATTCTTTTTTCGCTCCACGCTAGTGCTGACGCATCTGCTCAGCGTCGATCGTCGTGTTCAAAGATCTCTTTCTCTTCCACTTGGTTGGTGTAGCGACCGATCAGGACTCCCATCACCACGGCTAAATAGAGCGGTCCGATAATTCCTGTGATCACGGCCAGCATCCGCGAGATGGGCAGCACGGGTTGGATGTCACCAAAGCCCACCGTGGTTAAGCAAATGAAGGCGAAATAGTTGATCTGGGAGAAGGCGTCCATCGAGACCAGCACGCTGACGTCAGCCCCGTTGGCGGATTCTTGAAGGATGTTGAGCGGTTCGAAACTGCCCGGCTGGATGGTTTCCACCGCACTCATCACCAAACCCGCCGTCAGGCCTAAGAGCAGATAGCCAGCGGCAGCGCCCATCAACAATCCAGAGGTGACTCTTCGTTCCAGGGAGAGCCGCTCCACCAAGCGGATCACGCTCCATCCCACCAGCAAACTCCAGCTGAGCACAAGGGGAACGCCGCTTACCACCCAGCGCACAGGCGTGATTTGCCACAGGAGCAGGGCAAGGAGAGCTCCAAGACCTAGGAGTTGGTACAGGCGGTCTCCCACGCTGAGCGACGTCTTGCGGATCATCACCAATTGCGTGAGCAGCAAGGCGATCAAGGCGTAGCCCAGGGGGCCGATCCAGCTCAAGCGCGGAAAAGCAAAGCTGACCAACACCACTAAGCAGAGGGCTAGCAGCAGCTCATAAATTTTTTCTCGATAGCGGCGCTTCGCTCGGTCTGATTTCATCTTCAGAGCATTCCGCCAGGCTCAGGATTCCAACGATCGCGAACGCCAGCGAGCCCAGCAAGGTCGTACGCATGGACATTGTGCTGTCGAAGACCTGTTCCAGGGGCAAGTTTGTTGGTAACCCGGCGATGGCCGATTGCATGAACCAGACACAACCCAAGGCATTCACGATCGAAATCCACCAGCCAAGGTGATCTGGTTCGAACACCAAAAGTCTTCCGTGTCCGACCTCTTGCAGTCCGTAGGCAGCAGAAATCAGAAAGAGGATGGATCCGAGCACATTGGGGAGGATCCCCAGCCATAGCCAGAGCTCAGTGTTTGGATGTTGGAGGCTCCAACTGAAAAAGGTCTCGATGTTGAACAACACCGTGCCAATGCTTTGAGTGAGGGTGCAACGCAGGCCACACCACTCCCAGGACGGCCCGTCCCTTGGCAGCATTCGATCTCCAATTCGTGCTTGCTGGAGTTGCCACCAACCACCGGCTGTGAAGAACACAGAACCGATTGCCAGCAAACCAAGAGCCAACCGTGGCTCTTGGTTTGTGTGTAGTTGCACCCAGGAACCAAGCGCAAACAGAAGGGGGCCAACAATGAACGCCAGGGCTGTCTGCGTTTCGAGGCGTTCCACCCGCTTTGGCCTCAGCAAAGCGCGAAGGATCTCGATCAAATTAAGGGCCTGGTAGTGCTTCTTTCTGAGAGGTCCATGGCCCTTACGGAGGCGACGGCTGGTCCAAATGCCAAGGGGATGGAGCCATGCGCTGGTTCCTAGGGAACTATGCCAATGGGGACGCAGACTTTCGCTGGCCATCCAGGCGTTCGGTTCTCCCTCCAGCACGGGCACCCAACAGGGAAACTACCGACTTAGTTTGGTGCGCATTCGGGAACCGGCTTCATGGCGATTCGAGAAGACGACAATCGCCCTAATCGGCGCTTCGGGATCATCAACATTGTTTTGATTGGCTTCGGAGTGTTGTTGTTGCTCAGCAGCTTCATTCCCAATCAAGGGATGCAGCAGGTGCCTCGGGTGCCTTACTCCCTGTTTATCGATCAGGTCAACGATGGAGCGGTTAAGCGCGCCTTCATCACCCAAGATCAAATTCGTTACGAGCTCAGTGAGGTGGAGGAAGGGGCCCCTTCCGTGCTCGCCACCACGCCGATCTTTGACATGGATCTGCCTCAGCGCCTTGAAAGCAAAGGCGTTGAGTTTGCTGCCGCGCCGCCGAAAAAGCCCAATATCTTCACCACCATTTTGAGCTGGGTGGTCCCGCCGCTGATTTTCATCCTGGTGCTGCAGTTCTTCGCCCGTCGCTCCATGGGTGGTGGCGGTGCGCAAGGTGCGCTGAATTTCACCAAGAGCAAGGCCAAGGTGTACGTGCCTGATGAGCAATCCCGGGTCACCTTTGCCGACGTGGCAGGTGTGGATGAAGCCAAGGATGAGCTCAATGAAATTGTTGACTTCTTAAAAACACCCGAGCGCTACACCGATATCGGCGCCCGCATTCCCAAAGGTGTGTTGCTGGTGGGCCCTCCAGGTACGGGAAAAACACTCTTGTCCAAAGCCGTTGCCGGTGAAGCAGGGGTGCCCTTCTTCATTATCAGTGGTTCCGAATTTGTAGAACTGTTTGTGGGAGCTGGCGCCGCGCGCGTTCGCGACCTGTTCGAACAGGCCAAAAAGAATGCTCCCTGCATCATCTTTATTGATGAGTTGGATGCGATTGGTAAGAGCCGTTCGGGCTCGATGGGTGTGGTTGGCGGTAACGACGAACGCGAACAAACGCTCAATCAATTGCTCACCGAAATGGATGGCTTTGCCTCCAAAGACAAGCCGGTGATTGTGTTGGCTGCCACCAACCAACCTGAAGTTCTTGATGCTGCACTGCTGCGCCCAGGTCGATTCGACCGTCAGGTGCTTGTGGACCGCCCGGATCTCTCTGGCCGCAAAACGATTCTCGATATCTACGCCAAAAAAGTAAAACTTGCTGAAGAGGTTGATTTAGACAAAATTGCTCAAGCCACCAGTGGTTTTGCGGGCGCTGATCTTGCCAATTTGGTGAACGAAGCAGCCCTCTTGGCGGCCCGTAATTACAAGAAAGAAGTTGTCCAGGGCGATCTCAATGAAGCCATTGAGCGCGTTGTTGCCGGCCTCGAGAAAAAGAGCCGGGTAATGCAAGACGACGAGAAAAAGGTTGTGGCTTATCACGAGGTTGGTCACGCGATCGTGGGTCACCTCATGCCTGGTGGCAGCAAAGTGGCCAAAATTTCGATCGTGCCCCGCGGCATGAGTGCCCTGGGCTACACCCTGCAACTTCCTACGGAAGAGCGCTTCCTCAACTCTCGCGAAGATCTAGAAGGGCAGATTGCCACTCTCTTGGGCGGCCGCTCTGCTGAGGAAATTGTCTTCGGAAAGATCACCACGGGAGCTGCTAATGACTTGCAGCGCGCCACCGACATCGCTGAGCAGATGGTGGGCACCTACGGCATGAGCGACACGCTTGGACCGCTTGCGTATGACAAGCAAGGTGGTGGCCGTTTCCTTGGCGGCAACAACAATCCTCGCCGTGCGGTGAGTGATGCCACAGCGCAGGCGATCGATCGCGAAGTGCGGGGCCTTGTGGATCGTGCTCACGATCAAGCCCTGGCGATCCTTCGTCAAAACATGGCGCTGCTCGAAACGATCTCCCAGAAAATTCTTGAAAAAGAAGTGATCGAAGGGGATGACCTCAGAGAAATGCTGTCGGCCAGCGTGATGCCCGAGGAGCATTCCGTTGCTGCCTAAGCAGCAGCTCTGTCGTTAGAGCGGATTCCATTTCAGTTGTCATTCACTGAGGGAAGTGCATGAACTCCATCAACTGTCGCCTTCGGGGGGCAGTTTTTTTGTGTGATCGCTGAGCTCCAGGCGCCGCGAACAGCATCGGTTCCAGCACGGAGGATCAAGAAGGCTTGACGAGCAGGCCTTTCATCCCCGATAACACTCCTTTAAAGCCGCTGGCATGGATAAGGGCGTTGCTGCTGTTCTCACCTCCCTGAGCGGGCGTGATTACCTGTCGTCTGCGGACGTTTCGGCGGATGAAACCCAGGCTCTGCTCGACCTTGCGCGCCAACTCAAATCTGGTGACCGTCGCATCGATCTCGGCAATCGCGTGCTGGGGTTGATCTTCACCAAAGCGTCCACGCGCACCAGGGTGAGCTTTCAAGTAGCAATGGCCCGCCTCGGTGGTCAAACCGTTGATCTCAATCCCCAGGTCACCCAGCTCGGTCGTGGTGAACCCTTGGAAGATACGGCCAGGGTTTTGAGTCGGTTTTGTGACGCTCTCGCTGTGCGCACCTTTGCCCAACAGGAGCTCGTGGATTACGCCTACTGGGCTTCGATTCCGGTGATCAATGCCCTCACGGACCTCGAACATCCCTGTCAGGCCTTAGCTGATTTCCTCACGATGCAGGAGGCCTTTGGCGATCTGCAAGGTCAAACCCTGGCCTATGTCGGGGATGGAAACAATGTGGCCCACTCCTTGATGCTCTGCGGTGCTCTTTTGGGCGTGAATGTGCGCATCGGTTGTCCCGATGGATTTGAGCCCCTTCCTGGGGTGCTGGATCAAGCCCGTGCTCTTGCCGTGTCTGGAGCGCAGATTGAGGTCACCAGTGATCCAGTGGCGGCGGTGCGCGGTGCCCAGGCGCTGTACACGGATGTATGGGCCTCGATGGGCCAGGAGGAGGAACAAGCGGAGCGCGAGCAGGCGTTTAAAGGGTTTTGCTTGGATGAGGCCCTGCTCTCAGAAGCGGATCCCAAAGCGATTGTTCTGCATTGTTTGCCTGCCCATCGCGATGAGGAGATCAGTGCCGGGGTGATGGAGGGTGCCTCCAGCCGGATCTTTGACCAGGCGGAGAATCGTCTGCATGCCCAGCAGGCTCTCCTCGCCGTGTTGCTTGGTGGTTTGTGAGCGCATCGCCCCAGGCGTTTTCACTGCCTGGTGGGGCCGTGACGGTGGTTCTCATCCATGGGTTTACCGGCTCACCCTCCGAGATGCAGCTCCTCGCGCAGGCCTTGAATTCTGAGGGCTATGGCGTTGAGGTTCCCCTGCTCATGGGGCATGGAACCAAGCTCACGGATCTGATGGGGGTGCACCCGCAGCAGTGGATCGACCCTCTTGATGCCTTGATCACGCGCCTGTTGTCAGAGGGGCAGAGAGTGGTGGTGGGGGGACTGTCGTTGGGCTCGATTTTGAGCCTGCAACTGGCGTTGCGTTACCCGCAAATCAAGGCTCTTTTGCTGTACTCACCCCCCATTCGCAGCGGAGACCCCCGCCGCTTTTTGGCCCCTTTGCTGATCCGATTCACGCAATCGTTGCCAAAGCCCGCCTCTGATTTCTTTGATCCGATCGCGGCAGAGCGGCTTTGGTCTTACGACCGCTATCCCGTGGCCACCAGTGCTCGCGTGCTCGATCTCATCTCCTGCACGCGCAAGCAGCTCACCCAGGTTCAGCAACCGCTGCTGGCGATTGCCAGTCGTCGCGACAAGGTGATTTCATCCAGTGGCATAGAGCTGTTGATGCGCAATGTGCAGTCCTCTCCTCGAGAGCTTTGCTGGTTAGAGCGCAGTAGTCATGCGATCACGGTGGATGCTGAATGGACGGTGGTCCGTGATCTCAGTCTCGACTTTCTACGTAAGATTTTTTCAACGTCAACTTGAAACATGGATCAAGTCGAACGAGACAATTGGCAAAGGGTTCTGGAAGCCCTAGAGGCGGCCGGTGACCGTGAGAGCGGCTTTTATCGCAGGGCTCAAGCGATCTGCAACGGTGAGCCAGATCCCTTGCTCGAGCAGGAGCGGCAAGATCAGGAGAAAAGAGAGCAAAGCGCATGAGTATGAACCCGATCGAGCGAGGCCTGGAACAGTCCTTTGAACTCGAAAAGTGGGGCCGGTTCATCCGTGAGTGCGATGACATCGACACCCTTCGAGAAACAGCTCTTTCTTTGGTGCAGCAACTCGCTCAGCTCAAAGCCTCCAGTGCCTGGATGGCCTCTCGCGCCTCCGAATCTGAAAACGCCAAATTGGAAATGTTGGCGGAATTGATCAAGCAAAAAAACGTCGACCAGGACAAGCCATGAGCGTTCTTTCCAGGCTGCGCAGCTGCGATGGCTTGCAAACATCTGCTGCAGTGCGAACCATCCTGATCATGGGTTCCACGGCCGCCGCCGTGTCTGTTGCCTCGGCGTTGCCGAGCCATGCCAGTTGGTTGCCAAAACCTGAGCCCAAGTTTTGGAGTCAGGTGCGCCGGCAAATGCTTGATCAGGACACGGCAAAACAGGCTGAATGGACGTTCATGGAGGCGATGCAATCCCCCAAGATCGACGCGGCTGAATATCTGCGTGACCCTCGCCGCCTTGATCAGACGGTGACGTTTCAGGCCCTGTTGTTGATGCGCAAAGGCGAGAGCAACCCGTGGGGTACGCGCCAGCTATCGATGCGCGCCCAATGCCTTGATGGGGTGTTGGAGCGGCAGGATCAGGAGGGGCGTTGGAGCCCTTACCCAGGCCGTCAGGGAACGGCTTCCAAGGTGAACTGGATCTGCGCCCAAGCTCCCAATCCCTGAGCCCCTTGCCAAACCCCCAGCGAATAGGTACAAATGTATTGACTGAAATGGACCATCCCGGTGACCACTGGATCCCCCGAGCCGCTCACCACTGCTCAGCAGGAGCTTTACGACTGGCTGTCGGACTACATCGGTAGCCATCGCCACAGCCCCTCTATTCGTCAGATGATGCAGGCGATGGGGCTGCGTTCCCCCGCTCCTGTGCAAAGTCGATTGCGCCATTTGCAGCAGAAGGGATGGCTCACTTGGCAGGAGGGACAAGCGCGCACCTTGCAATTGTTGGGGGATGTGGCGTCGGGTATTCCGGTGCTTGGCGCTGTAGCGGCAGGTGGTTTGGTGGAAACCTTCGACGATGTGCAGGAACACCTTGATCTGGCTCCCGTGCTCGAAACCCGGGGCTTGTTTGCCCTCACCGTGAATGGTGATTCGATGGTGGATGCCCACATCGCCGATGGTGATGTGGTGCTGATGGGACCTGTGCAAGAGCCGGGTCGCTTGCGTCAGGGCACGATCGTGAGTGCTTTGGTGGCAGGGAGTGGCACCACCCTTAAGCATTTCCATCTCGATGGCAGTTTGGTGCGCTTGGAAGCGGCGAATCCTGCCTATGCCCCCATTGAGTTACCAGCGGAGCAGGTGCAGGTTCAAGGCAAATTAATGGCGGTGTGGCGCCAGGTTTGAGCTCCGTGGCGGTGTATGCTTCGCCACGACAGTGAACAGGCTTGCGGGTCTTTTAGCTGTTGATGGGGCCATAGCTCAGCTGGTAGAGCACCTGCATGGCATGCAGGGGGTCAGCGGTTCGAATCCGCTTGGCTCCACTAGGTTTTCAGCTAGTGGCACTCCCCGAATCGTCTGAAACTTGGTGCAAGAAAGCGCAGACTTCTGTGCTCTCTTGCATTCAATTCAGCTTCGTGGCTGCGTGCTTAGGCCATTTTTGCGAACAGCTTTTTGTGATGGTCCACAACGTCTTGGCAACCGATCACAGGAGTGAAGTCCATCTCAATGCCGTATTGAGCGCGCCAAGGAGCGAAATGTTCAAAAATCTGTGCGTCGCTTTCGGCTTTAAATAAACAGGTCACCCGACCAGCGCCTGGAGCATGGACGCGAAACAGCATCTCAAAGCCAGGGAAGCTATCGGCCTTTGCCATCTCCCCTGAATCCCATAATTCACAAAAACTTTTATAGGCAGCGAGCTGACCTTCTATATCCGGAAAAATGCAGTCCGCGAGATACATTTGCATGGTTGGCTAAAAATGAAGACATTCTTTTCCTAGCCACTGCCCATGGAAGAGGCTGCTCAAGTCACCACTTACTGACCGCTCCTCTCAACCTCCGCGATGTTGAGAGGTCCTGGACCTAAAGGATCCTCTTGGTGCCAGTCATTGAACAGGAACCGTGTTGGGCATTCCCTCCACGCTGGCAAACGTCACCAGGCTGATGGCTGGTTCAGTCCCTCTGTTGATCACGTAGTGCGGCTCTTCCGGGTGACCTTCAAGGAAGCCGTCTCCGGCCTTAATGGTGTCGGTCTCCTCCGCACCATTGACGATCCGCACATTGCTGAGTTCTCCCTGCTCCACCATCACGACAACGGGTGCAGGATGGATGTGCAAAGGAATTTTGGCCCCAACAGGAAGCGTGAGCCGATAGACCCGCATCTCTGGCGTTCCCTCGGGATAGGCGACAACGTTGCCGCCGAGGGTTCGATTTGCTGTGAACAGCTCCTCGACCACTGGCTTGGGTGATGCCAGGGCAGGGCCCGACAAAAGCAGCGCGGTTGCTGCTGCAACCCCAAAAAATTTTGAGAACATCATCTTTTTTCGCAAGAATTATTGGCCCTATGCATAGTGCAAGGGGTGGTTCGCTGAAGTGGATGACAAACGTTTTCAGCGATTGCTGATCAAGCTGCCTCTGCTTCTGCCTCTGCGCCTGGCTCTTCGTATAAGTCTCTGAGCTGATCGAGCTCGGCCCTTAGATATTGAATCTCAAGCCAGTCCGTAGATAGCTCAATTGCGATTTGAAGCCGCTCAATCTGACGCTTTAGAAGCAAGGACATCTGCCAGGGAACGGGTTCAGCCATAAAACCGCGCTCTGAAGGTAATGCAAGCACTGAAGTGCCAGAGAACAGCGCTTGATCAAGCAGCTCTCGGATCCAGCGGAGATTGGGATCCGCTGATTCCCTCGTCAGCATGTGTTCGCGAAGATGGCGAAGCAGGTCACTCTTTCTCGATTCCAGATGCCATCCAAGCCCCGGAACCGAGTTGGTGAGGTGTACGGAAAGCTCACGGTCGTCCGTGCCTCAGAGCGTCGTACCAAAAGCGGAAATGCCTATTGGTGGTGTCGATGCTCTTGTGGTCAGGAACGTGAGGTTCCAGGCGACAAACTTTCGCAGAATTCAGCCCGTAAAAAGCCCTTGGTCACGGCCTGTTTGGATTGTTCTCGAGAATTTCAGGTTGAAGCTGTCTGTGCCAAAAATGACCGTGAAGAGCGTCAACGACGCATCGATGCCAAGCAGCGTCGCGCCCAACTGACAGGCAAAGTCCCAGATGGATGGCTTTCGCTGCCACTCACAGACGCCCATGCAAGGGAGCTGGGGCAGGTGTTGTTTTTTCGTGGCACGCTCTGCCTTCGAGGGCATCTTGCGCCCTATCGCATTAATGGGGGGTGTCTCACTTGCTCTGGGCAAAAGCCTTCTGCTGCTGATTAGCGTTGCGCAGCATCGGCTTGATCGCTTCGGGGCTTGAATCAACCGTTGTCATCAGGTGAAGAGCCGTTCAGATACGGCTCTTCACCCACTTGTTGTTCGTGAAACTGGCGGCTCTACTTGATGCAGAAGTTTTTGGCTTCTTCAATACTCTTGTGGTTATCCATCTCCTTCACGACGCAGTTACAGGTTTCATTTTTCTTGCTCAAGAGAAGTTGTTTGCCGGCTTTCATATATTCCTTATTCATCGCCTCGGCGCATTTGCCGAAGATGATCTCATCCACCCACTTGCTGGCGTGAGCAGGGGAAAATGAGACCGAGGCAACAGCCGCAACAGCGATCACAACAGGGAGTCGAGACATCGATAAAACCAGCTTTGTCCTTCAAACCCTAGAGCCATTTCACCCTGTCAAACCACTCAGACAATCTCATGTCGTTCTCATGCCCCGCCTATCCCTCTATGCGTCCATGTCAGCCAGAGGATTGAGGTTCAAAACCATCCACAAAAGTATGGCTGAACAAGCTTTGAGATCAGCGCCATCGTCGTATTTCCAGTCTTTCACCATGCTCACGAGCTCATGCTGAGCATTGGTGATAACTAGCTTCTTAGATCAGCTGCGAAGCTCACAATATTGTTAGTCCGTCTGCGCAAGGCTGGTTGTTCTCAACAGCTTGCTTCTGAGATCGGATTTGGTTAAGTGGCTTGACCTTCTTCTATCTGTAGCAACTGGGCAACTCCATTCCCAAACGACCAGTCTTCGCGTTGTGTCGGACTAATACTGATGAAGAGGTCTTCTTTATGAATGCCTTGTTTCTCCAGCGCTTCCGCAAGCATGCGGAACAACTCCACTTTTAAGGCTTTGCTCCTGGGCGAAGATGTGATTTGAAGAAGCAGGGGTGGATCCTCCGATCGTTTGATCCCCCACATCTCACGACTAATCTTCATACGTGATCTTGGACGTTCATTAATAATATAAAAGCCTCCATTCTCTGGGATTCCCCATGCGCTCACAAAGCAAGAATGAATGGTTTCTTGAAGCTGATCTATCGCCTCTTCAGGCATTCCCTCTGTGATATTAATCGTGATGAGTGGCATTCTATTGTTCAATACTATGATGCCTTCTTAGCATGCATCGATCCCTTAATCGGTCCTTCTTGTGACTGATTGTTCAAATAGCATGTTTCACGGATCGGCTCAATATCCCATGCCTCTCCATGCGAGAGGGCCTCTCAATGTGGATCGAATGGGGAGAGTTTTCAATTCGTTTGCATCGCTGCGTCTCCGCTGATCACAATGCGAGACTGATTGCAACCTTGCTTCTGCGGTTAAGGCCCCATGGCGTCGAGAGATCGTATTCGGGCTGTGTTTGCCGATCCCCAGCTCGATGGGATGGATCGTCTCTATCAAGCGATTGGAGCGATGCTCAAAGACGGAGTTGCCTTTGATAGCGCCTACGCCCAAGTTGTTCAATCTGGTGCTGATTCCGCTAAGACCTGGATCAGGTTTTGTGTTCAATCGGCTAGCCGATTTGATGAACCACCCGAGGAGTCGGAGTTTCTAGCCGTCTTGGAGGAATGTTGCAGAGAGCATGTTGGCGTCTGATAAGACAACACGCTAGTTTTTATTTTAGTAATGCTTGAAAGACTGATCAGAGACTGTTCTCATCCAATGATGTGAAGCATTTGTTAAATGACCAGATATAATCTCAATGAATAATTGAAATCGCCTGTGTTTAGAGTGTATGAATAAATTTTGATGGATTGAAGTTAAGTTCGAAGTTTAAAAATGTTCTATCCCCTTATCGTTCAAATGGTTTGTAATCGGTTCTCAATCTTCTTCTTCAACCTGGGGGAGGTCTGCTGACCAGGCTCGCTCGAGTGCGTTCACATTTTCATTTCTCTCAGGAGACTCAACGATCACGTTGACGTTGCGCTTGGCAAGAATCAAGCGTACGAGTGAAACCAAAAACCAGTATGCAGTGGCAAACAGCACGCTGAAGTAGACAAAGCGCATCATCACTCATCTCCTAACGATCTCTATGTTATCGGCAGTTCGTAGGGGGTTGCGGTCCAAAATTCCCGTGTTCCTGTTCGCCGCCTCCCTTGACCAACGTCCAGGTGACGAGTTTGATGGAACACTTTGTGGTAGCAACAATGCAGGACGAGGCTCTTAAGGCGTTGATCTCTGATTTGGGAGAGGGGATCGTGATTGATGCGGAGCTGCTTGAGGGTTGCTCGGTTGCCGCCCACGATCTTGACGACATGGATGCCGTACAAGCTGCTGAGGTTGCCGCGCATGTATTCACGACGTTGTTTGAAACCAAGGTTTCAGAGCAGACAGGCGAGAGTGCGGAACCTGAGGAAGGTGAATGGTCTGGCGTTGTGAATGGGTTTCGTTTTGTGATTGAACGCGATGGTGATGGTGACCTCGTCGTCGATTTCAGTGATGCTCCCTCTGGAACGACAGGCGATGCTTGAGGGTGAGCCCGAAGGAGCGTCTGAGTTTGCCCATGAGAGCTAGAGCTTCAAGGTCGTGGCATGCGGATTGAGAAAGTTGAACAGGTTGCTGCCTTGATCATTACGGCTGGCCTCGTGCTCGGAAATTTTGTGATGTTCACTCCCTGGAGGAATGACCAAGACCCTCGCAATCGTCCAGATCCTGCCCTTCCAACACAGCCTGATCGACCTTGACCCCAGCTGATGATTGAATTTTTCAGTGGATTGCAGGGGTTGTTTTGATTCCGCTTCTCAGGGATTGGCTCTTGGAATTTGTCTCTGACCCAAAGGCTTTATGCTGAGATGCCATTGAGCCTTTGATTTTGGGAGATTACACAGTCGCCATCCTTGCAACCATTGGCCTTGTGATCGTTTTTACTGTTCCCGTTGTCTGGCAGTTTTTACAACCTAATGACGACAATTTTGGTGATATTAGTAAAAAGCCAAAGCAATAGTTGTGTGTCGTTGTTTTAGCCGCGTTGCTTGCTTAATTTTCTTCTGTGGAGTCGTTTAATCGTCTCTCTTCGGGTGTTAGATATTCTTTGATGATAGGAGACTCTTCACCAGCTTCTAATGCCTTGATATCTCGCTCGATATTTTCAATAAAAAGTTTGTTTCCATTGGCTTTAGCAATGACAAGCACTTTGTTCAATTGCTCTAGCAGTTGCTCGTAATCGCTCATTGATCTTTTTGTGGCTACAGCTGATGGTTGATGATCGTTTGGCTTCAGAGCAGCTATCACCACAGCCTCCCAGTCTTGGACGGTTTTGTTGGTTTGGCAATGCGCCTTAACACCGATGCCAGTTGGTGGTTGTTGGCTCAAAATGTTGAGATGAGATCGGAGACGCTTTGACAGACGACACTCCACCTGAGTCTTCAGCAGAAGCAAGCTGACTTCAGCTGTCACCTTCAACAGTCTCACCAAGACAGAGAAGGAGGGCATGTTGAGGATTGGTACCAACTTTTGCTAGTCGTCTTTTCGATGGGGAGAGCTAGCTCCCCTACGTTTCTGAAATTTGGAGAATCTTCATGTCCAAAGCTGCTGTTTCCGTTTTCCAGGCTCAGCCTTCACTGATGTCCGTCGATGCGGCATCCGAATGCCGTCTGCGCAATGATCGTCAGAGCTATTTTTCGATCACCAGAAGCCTGGTTCAAGCTCAGTTCAAGCTCGATGACCGCGAGTTGTCTCGACGCTTGTGGCAGGAAGTGGCCGACCGAGATCTTGATGTGAGTCGGATTATCAATTTGATGTATGGCTGTTGGTTTCACCAGGATGAGGATGAAATGATTGAGGTTGATAACCGTCACCTTTCATTATTTGTTGACTAGCTTGATGCTTTAAGCACCAATCAAGCCTTTTGTGTGATGGCTTTAAAGTGTCTCGCCTTATTGGCAGCGCTTTAAGGCTTTGTCATGGTGATAGCTATCCATTCGTTTGCAGAATGAGTGGTTTGGTGGTGTGATTTGACTTGTCCGTTCATTCATTGGGAAAGTCTGTTCCCCTTATCTCATTGGCTTTGTGATAGTGCTTGGCCTTGTTTTGCCATGGCTGTGCAATGTTATGCAGCACAGGCGCTGCAAGCTTGAATCCAAGGCGGAAAGGTAGAAGAAAGGATAAATCCCTATTGATTAGGTTTTAATATAAGCATTGGATTCCCAAGGCTTGTGAATCCTAACCTTGCATATTTTGATTGATCAAGACTATTCTTTTGTATTGTTTATGTTTTTACCTGCTGGTTGTATGTTTGCAGCTTGACTTTGTCCGTTGTTTGGCTGTCTAGCGATCTCTTTGTCTGCTACGCACACTTTTGCTGATGAAGAGATTGAGATTGTGTGGCTGCATAGCGCCGTCCTGCCTTATGGGCCTCGCCCACTGTCCTGAAGTTTCCAACGTGGTCGTAATGCACTCCATTGGTGGTGGCAGAGACTGAATAAAGGCTCGAAGTGACCTTTTGTACGCACCAATGCATGAAACAGGATGGAGCCTTCTCGAGCGACTTCATGTCCTTTGCTCTATCGAATGTGTTGAAAGTAAGATAGTATTGGGTCTTTAACGCTGCTCCTTCACGAAAATCCATTTTATTTAAGTTTTTCTTTAGGATTGTGTTGAACAGTGTTGGTTGTTCGTGCTTTTGGCTCTTGTTCGCCAAAACCGACTCGCTTCAATTGGTTCCATGACTCATTGTTGTTGCTGAGGATTTTTCTATGGCTCTTGATCAACTCAAAGCTTTTCTCGTCAAGATGCAGGACGACGAGGCGCTTAAATCCACCGTTCTCTCGGCTTCAACAGCGGATGATGTAGCCAAAATTGCTGCCAAATTAGGTTATGAGTTCTCTGGAGATGAGTTATTACGCCAATCTGGGAAAAAAGTGGGTCGCGTGACAGTCTCTAAACAAGAAACTCCCGGTGAATACAATTAGTTTGAAAGGCTGAGTTGTCTCTATTTGTAGCCTGCCGGGTGTTGCTGAGGTGTTCTTTGAACCGATATTCTTCCAAATAGGATATCAGATTTCTTTTGTCTTGATTATTCGATTGGTTCTCGATCAATACTGATCTCAAATTCTATTCCGAATCGATGGGCGGTTTCTCTAAATCGTTTTGCTAGCTCTATAAAGAGTTTTTTAACCAATTCGTCGTCAAACTCATAGATTTCTAGATTTGCCGTTTTTGACATTGCTTGGAGATCTTCAACCAGTTTTTCTACTCTGGTTGAAAAGACTTTCCCAAACCGTGCTCGTTTCTCCGTTGACGAATTAAAATCCGGCACATTTGTCATGGTGTGGCCCCATCCTTACCGTTGCTCTATCGCTATTTTTGCATGCCATCTCTTCATGCAAAAGAATTCTCGGATTATTTTTGACCACCATTCCAGTCCGATGAGAAGCGATGCTTTGTTCGACTGGAATGATCATTGATGCGTTTGTATAAATCTATCTCATCTGTGTGGTTTCCATATGTTTGATGAGATCAATACATTTGCAGCTATAGGCCCATTCATTGTCGTACCAGGCAACAAGCTTCATGAATCGGTCGTTGAGTGCCATTCCTGCACCTGCATCAAAGACGGATGTTGCACTATCTCCGAGCAGGTCATTGGACACCACCTGGTCGTTGGTGTAGCCGAGAATTCCTCTCAACTCCCCTTCTGCAGCTGCTTTCATGGCAGCTTTGACTTCTTCATAGCTGGTTGATTTTTCCAGATTCACTGTGAGATCAACCACTGATACATCAGGTGTAGGCACCCTGAATGCCATCCCTGTAAGTTTTCCGTTCAGCTCAGGAATCACCCTTCCAACAGCTTTGGCGGCTCCAGTAGAACTAGGAATAATGCTTTGACCAGCTCCGCGACCCCCTCTCCAGTCTTTGAGAGATGGACTGTCCACGGGTTTTTGTGTGGCAGTTGTTGCGTGGACTGTTGTCATCAATCCACTAACGATTCCAAAATTGTCATTGACAACTTTGGCTAATGGGGCAAGGCAGTTTGTCGTGCAGCTTGCATTCGATACGATCTCCTCGCCTTGGTAGTTTTTGTGGTTTACACCCATCACAAACATGGGTGTTTCATCTTTTGATGGTGCGCTCATCACGACGCGTTTTGCCCCAGCATCAATATGTGCTCTCGCCTTATCGTCCGTAAGAAAAAATCCTGTGCTTTCCAGCACGTAATCGGCACCGATATCCCCCCATCTCAGTTCCTTCGGGTCTCTTTCAGCAGAAATACGGATTGATTTACCGTTAACGATCAAATTTTTATTTTCTACTCTTACGTCGCCTTGGAATTGTCGATGCGTTGAATCGTATCGGAGTAGATAGGCGAGGTAATCAACGTCGATCAAATCGTTGACTGCTACCACCTCAACATCATCCATGGATACGGCTTGGCGAAAAGCCAGGCGACCAATGCGTCCAAACCCATTAATACCAATACGGATGGTCATGGGCGGTAACCCTAAAAACTAGTTATAGGACCTGTGCATCGTTCTGCATGTCTGTATTTGAGGATGCTCACATGTGATTGAGTATTAACACTCAGATTTCGTGTTTCGTGTGTTGTCTTTTTGACTTTAGAGATTGCAGGGTTGGTTTGATGTTACAAGGACTTCATCGCCAAGGTTGATGTTTTTGATGAGTTTATTGAGATCCTTGTTGTTCATATTGATGCAACCACCTGTTACGCGTTGTCCGATACGTTTCTCATCATTCGTTCCATGAATTGCAAAGCTATACCACCGGTAGATTCCGTCGTATTCGTTAAAGTTGAATGGCTGGGGTGTTGGTGGTACTGGGGTAAGGCTGATATATCCTGATCCATACTCACCAGTTTCCCCATCCCCTTTAAAGTCTATAGAGTTCATATTTTTGAACAGATTATTTGCTAGGTATTGTTTCGTTTTCCCGGATTTTTTGATCAGCGCTTCATCCATTTCGAATCTACCTTTGCTCATAATTGCATTCACTTTGAAGGTCCCCAGCGGAGTCACGCCTTCCTGAAATGTGCTGCCGATGCATCCAACGCCATTTTTCCCATAGCCCACGTCGAACACCATCTCTTTGCCATCGCTTTGAGCAATGCCTTTGCTTTCTTGTGGCTTGCTTTGGTTGAGTTTGATCTCGATTGATCCCTCGACTTGAGACGAGGCTTTGGTTGTTTTTGACTCTTGCATGCATCCTGAAAGCAGGAGAGCTGATGTTGTGACCATCAACATCTGTGCTACTCGCATGATCATTAGGCTGGTTGTTCACCTATCATGACGTGATTTCAATCATCTGCCTGCATCGATGGGCATGTTCTGAATGTTTTTGTTTTGAAGCTTCTGATTGCATCCGCATTTCTACTCGGTTTGTTGGCCTTCACGCAGTTTCTCGTTCGCCGAGGAATGTCGCGTGATGAGGATTAACTTTCTAGCTTGCCCATCGTTCGTTTGAAGCCTTTTTACGAAATGGTTTCGGCCGATGCAAATGGCCCGATGATAAGCCAAATTCACTTGCATCCATGGCCTTTCACCTTTTCGCAGTCGCCCCCCCTGCAACCTTCAGTTGGTCTCCAAAGGTGGGTCTCTTAATGGTGTTGTGCAATATCCTTGCTATCTATCTCGGAACAAAAATTTTTAAGGCTGGGGAGGGGACTCAACTACCTAATCCTAAATACTTTGGAGGATTGGGTTTAGAGGCTTTACTGGCTACAACCAGTCTTGGCCATGTCATTGGCTTTGGTGTCATTCTCGGCTTCGGTGCTGCCGGCTTGCTTTAGTTGTAGGTCTGTTGACTTGAATGCTGCCCTCAAAAGCGAGGGCAGCCGCCTTGGCTTATGCAGTTTTTCTTTGATACTTTTTTACAAGTCCAGCAATGAGGGCTAAGGCAAAGACACCTAGAAGCGCTAGCCCAAGCATTAGCTTTCCTCCGCTAAAGACCCCAGCGCCCAGGGCAACAATGGGTGGATCACTCAGTGCCACGCTGATGATGAGTGCTGGAGTAAATATCTTCCATTTGGTTCCGCCAAGGCCCGCTGCGTAACTCACAAAATCAAACAGACCTGTCATTAAAAGTCCTGTGAGGAAGAAAGGATTTCCTTCGATTTGTGACTGGTTAAAGCTTTCAATGCGTTTGCTTGCTTTCTCGCCTACGAGGGCTCGCACCGGTTTTTGTCCAAAGCGTTTGGCTACCAAAAATGCGATTTGGCAAAAAACTAGATCGGTAATGAAGATTGTGATCAGTCCTGTCTCAAACCCAAGCAGTGCGCCAGCAAGCAGTGAATACGCTGTGCTTGGTAAGGCTGGAAGCAGGATGCTGACTCCCCTGAGCGCCACAATCCCAAGTGGTGCCCATACACCCATGCCTTCGACCTGAGCACGCAGGGGTTCGAGAGCGTGGGTGTGGGCGAGATGGAGCACAACAATGGCCAGAGCTACAACAGCGCTGACGCCAATGATTTTGCGAAGTCGCTGCACGTATCGCTGATGGAGTTTGATCGTTGTTGACTCTTGCATTTTTTAATCGCGCATGAACCTTTTCGTTTCGATGTGGAATGAGTTGTTACAGCTTCTTTGTTATTGATTGCCTTTTTCTTGACTTAATCTCTTGCCCGCGATTCTTCTTTTAATCAACACTTCTTTTGTCTGTTTTTCTGGGTTTTCAAGTTCTTGCTTGTTTTCAGACCCCTGATGCGCCCTTTTCCGCTTGCTTTCGCTTGGCTCCTCCTCCTGATCCACAGGTTTTCTTTGGGATTGGCTTGATTTTGATTGCTTTGTCAGCGTTACCTTTCCGGCAAATGCCCCGTTCCTATGGATTCGATTGATCTCGAAGTGGTGAATGTTCTGGTTTTCCAGCAGCTTCTGGAGTCTGTCGAGAGCGAATCCTGGGCGGAGGCCACCATGGCCCTGTACAAGCTGTACGACATTGAGGCTGGTCAAACATTCTCTGATTTAGACGAGGAGGAGGAAGAAGAGCTCCTCCCAATGGCGGCCTGAATCGTTCAGCACTGTTGGGGCTGAGCCTGTTTCAGTAAGGGTTTGAACGCTGTCTCCCTTGTGAAGAAGGCAGCCGTCACAAAGGTGCAAAGACCACTGAGTGCCACCCAGATCGCTAAGTAGACGGGATTTCCGCTCGCCCTCGCAATCAGTACAGCCGCAATCAGCGGGGTGGTTCCACCAAACCAGCCTTCCGCAAGGTTGTAGGCCAAGGCTGTCCCCGTGCATCGCACTTCCGCGGGCATCAGCTCCACGTTGGCTGGGCCCTTGCCACCATCCACCACTGCAAGCGCCAGTGTGAATCCCAGTTCTCCACGAACGATCGATTGTGGGTCTTGGCTGTGAATCAGTTGGAGGAATGGAAGTGCCCCAATGCAGAGCAGGGCTGCCCCACCCATCAACATCGGTCTTCTGCCGATCCTGTCTGAGAGCCAGGCTGTGATCGGGTACAGCAGCAGCAAAACAGCCATCACATCCGTATTCAGGCTGAGAGCCACGCTGTCTGCGATCCCGTCCACGTCTTCGACGTAGGTCACTAAATAGACATAGACCGCATAGAAGCCAACGCTGCTGGCAATGTTCAGCGCCAACACCCTGAAGAATGCCGTTCGGTGGGCACCCAGGGTTGAGGAGAGTGGGGTTTTTGTTTTATTGGATGTGTTGTCTTCTCCGACGCCTTGGCGAATAATCACCCCCGTTAGGGCCACGACGGAGCCCATAGCAAAGGCCACGCGCCACCCCCAATCCCCCAGTTGCGTTTGTGTGAGGGTTCTCGTGAGGAGATCTCCAAAGGCTGAACCCATCAGCATCCCCAACACGGAACCCCAGAGTCCCCAGATGCAAAAGAAGCCCCGTTGTCGATCTGGAGCAGATTCGGCGAGGAAAATGATCGAGGTTGTGTATTCCCCCCCGGCTGAAATTCCCTGGAGGAGTCGTAGAAGCACCACGGCAATCGGCGCTGCAATTCCGATCTGGGCATGGGTGGGTAAAAAGGCCATCCCTACGGTTGGGATCGCCATGGCGATCACCGACAGGGTTAGGGCGCGGCGACGTCCTACCAAATCGCCGATGCGGCCATAGACAATTCCTCCAAGGGGGCGGACGATGAACCCGGCGGCAAACGCTCCGAAGGCACCAATCAGGGACGCCGTTGGGTTAGCTGAGGGAAAAAATTGTTGGCCAATCACCGTGGCGAAGTAGCCATAGAGGGCAAAGTCGTACCACTCCATCACGTTGCCGATCAGACCGGCGATTAAGACCCTTGCTCTGGATGGCGGTTTCGAACCATTCCCTTGTTCTTCCAGCATCAACACAGCCATCCCGAATCTCCAGATTGGACGACCGGGCACGTTTGAACTCACTTTGCTAAAGAGAGTTCAAACTCCCTCACGCTGATGTGTTTACTGGCTGCTTTGGGCCTATTCGTTCCAAGGTTGATTCTGATTCTTCTCTGGTTTGTGAATGCGCCCTTTGTGCTCGGACCCTTCAGCGGCTTACCTCTTCCAGATTTTGTTGCACCCTTGATTGGCTTGGTGATATTGCCAACCACCACCTTGGGGTACTGCTGGGCGAGTGCGTCCTATGGCGGAATTAGTTCGTTTAGTGGACTCCTCATTGTTGGTATTGGTTTGTTGATTGATTTTGGTTTGATCGGTGGCGGGAGAGGGATTGCCCGCCGTTAATCAAGCTCCTGAAAGCGGATTAGGGAGAGCCCAGCCCTTCAATGCATAGGGTGCTGGCTTTTGGTTGCCATGCCTTGATCAATCTGGCGTTGGCTTCGCACTGATCTCTTGAGGCTTGTGGAACTTTTTCTAGGGCCGCAGTGGTGCGATGAGCTCCATAGGTGGCCCAAGTGATGATCAGCCAAGTGATGGGTTCCATGAGGCGTTAAGTGAATTCTCCTTCCAGCTTGTCGTCTCGTGCTGCCCAATTGTGGACGTCTTCTTGGCTTTTGGTTTACACAAGGATGTCGTCTTCAATCAGCCAGCCTTTGAGGATCAGTTCTGCTTTTTTGGGTTTGACGTCTGCGGCTGGTACATCAACCATCAAAAACACACCATTGCGGTTGCAATAAAGCCGTCTGAGTCCAATCACGTGGGCGGCTCCTGCTTGTGCTCTTCCCATCTTGTTGAGGGTTGCCTGAATCTTTAGTAGCGGCTGAGACCAAGCACGAATCGTTCGAATGAATCAGCTGTCGCTGATGTCATGCAATCTGTCAATTAAGAGGTCAACATCGGTTGCATTCCCACCATCTTCAGCCCAGGCTTCGGGTTGAATTCTGTCTTGAATTTGTTGATTCAATCGTGTGGCGTTGCGCAGATTGAGCAGGGTTTGGTTGCTCGCTGTTTGGGTTGTGGTTGCACGTGTTTCGGTTGCCTGTGATGAGGATGCCTGTGTTGAGGATGCCTGTGTTGAGGTTGCCTGTGTTGAGCTTGCCGGCTTCTCTCCGACCAAGTGGCAAGCGACGCGCCGTGTGCTTCCGAGTTGGCGATGCTCCCACAGATACACCGCTTGCCAGGTGCCCAAGAGCAAGCGACCGTTTTGAACGCTAAGTGTCATGGTCTGACTGGTGAGGGCCGTTCGGATGTGAGCAGGCATGTCGTCGTCTCCTTCGTCGTCATGGAGATAACGCCGCCGTTGGCCTTGGGCGTCTGCTGGTCCTTTGCCGTCCTGTGGCACAACGGCCTCCATCCATGCGGCTAAATCCTTGAGCACGCGTGGATCGGCGTTTTCGTTGATCGTGAGGCTGCAGCTGGTGTGCAGACAGGTGAGGTGCAAAACCCCTTGCTCGATGTCCTTGCTTCCGAGCCAGGATTCAATGCGCTCGTTCAGTCGCGTGAACCCTTTCCCTTTGGTTGGGATCTCGAGTTGCGTCAAGGACTGGGCAAAGGCCATCGAGACTTGGTCCAGGGATATCTACGGTTTAGCGGTGTTGATTGTTTCTGGGCTTGCCGTGTGGGCTTCTAGTCCGAAAGGCTCGCCAGGCACTGGGATGACAACGCGTGGATCAGGCTGCTCTTTGATCGTCGCCCCTTGCAGGAGGGTGCTGATCAGTCCGCTGAAGGTCACGTCTCCACCCGTTGTACTGGCCAGCACCGTGCGGGGAGTGAAGCGTTGAATCAAGTCTGGAAGCACGCTGGCACCGGTAATGAAGTTACCGGCGAGTGGTAAGCCGAGGTCGATCACCGGCGTAATCACGGTATCGACAGGCCGGGAGGCCAGTTTGGGATCGAGCACGCCGTGGGGCTCGAGATACAACGACCCATCGGACCAATCAAGGAGGTAACCGTTTTCCACATTGGGCACCGCCGCGCCTGCTGTGGCCTCGATGCTGAGCCCCTTGATGGTGCAGGTTTCACCCGGTTTGAGGGTTTCAATCTGTTCAAAACCCAAACGGTTCACCACGTTTGCGGCAGCTGCAGAGCCCACCACAGGCAGGTCGCGCGGCAGCAGTTTCAGGCTTGGTTGGTGGCAATGATCAGCGAGTCCTTGGGTCAGCAGAAGCAGGTCAAGATTCTCCGGAACAGGCCAGGGGTGGGGCAGTTCGCCGCGCAACATCCAGGCTCCAGGTGGGAACACCAAGGGGCCACTGAGCCAGGGGTCGACGAGGACACGAAGATCAGCGATTTCCAAAAGCCAGCCATTGGCTCCGAAATACGTGGCTTGAGACCTCATGACTGCTCCGTGGGTGGGGTCTGCAGCGATTCATCGAGGCCAAGATCGATCTCGCCGATCCAAGCCACCATGGCCAAAAGGGCCAAAACGGAGCCGATTAGGGGAACCAAGCGGCGGGCTTTCATGAACGTTTTATCAGTGGCTGAACCGTAGAAGGGCGTTGGCTTGCTCCGTGAGTTAGGCGAGAACGGCGAGGGCAACTCCGCTCACCGCCAGGAGTGATGCACACACGCCAGCTGCTCGTGGATGGTCGCCTTCCGGTGCTGCAACCAATAAAGCCATCACGGGGGCCGTGCTGAGAACCGTGATGCCGATACCGAGGGGTAATTGCTTCAACACCACCTGCTGCAACACAATCCCAAAATTGGTGCCGAGCAGGGTGGCCAACAGCACTCTTGGCCAGCGCCTGTGGTTTGGGCGGGGCTTCGGGAACAGGGTGCGGATCCGCAGCCATGGCAGCAGGAGCAACAACCCTCCCAACAGGCGAGTGGCTGCGCTTTGCCATGCCGTGAGATCCGTGCTGATCAAAACGCTGCGGGAGACGGCTGCTCCGCTCACTCCACACAACACGGCGAGTAGCGCCAAGACAATCCCTTGCCACTGCACGCTCCGACTGCGATCGCGATCGCGCGTGCTGTCTGGTGGACTTTGACGCGCCACAAGCAAAACCGATAGGGACACCATGGCGGCGCCTACCCACGCTTGCCCTTGAATGCTTTCGCCCATCACGACGAGTCCGCCGAGGGCTGCGAGCAACGGTGCCAGAGCCTCAAGCGTGAGGGTGCGTCTTGTGCCAAGACGACGAAGGGCGGCCAGATAAAAGCTGTCTCCTAAGGAGATGCCGAGCCCACCGCTGATCAACAGCCAGAGCAGGGCTTGGCTCTCATCTGCCCATGGCAGGAACAAGAGCACCGGCAGCAACAGGGCACAGGCGATCGCGTTTTTCAGCCCGTTCAGTTCAAGAGCCGTCAGTGAGGTGGAGAGGCCACGCCAAAGGCTGCTTGCAAAGGTCCAAGCCAGCGCTGCGACCAACCCCGCGATAACGCCCATGTTTCAACTACCAATAGGGGTCTGTGGCGAATTCCACGCGAAGGGATCCGGAGCTTGAAGCCGGCACCGTGCTGATACAGGCACGCACCGTCTGACCATTCACTTCAATTTCACAGGCTCCACAACTGCCCCCGAGACAACCGGTTGGAATGTGGACGCCTGCCGCTTGCGCCGCCCCGAGCCAGTCATCACCTTTGGAGCACTGACTTTGGCTCCCGTTTGGCCATTGAATCGTGATGGCGGACTGTTGGTTCTCCATCGTGGATAGGGGCAAAACGGCACCCTTGGGCGGATGCAAAGCACGCTGGTTCATTCTTAATTTCACCCTAACGAGCCCTTGAGGGCAGCAGGCTTCAACCGTTTGGACGGTTGCTGAGCAGGGGGGCGAGCTGGATGTGTTGCTCGAAGGCATCAGCGAGGCGATCGAGCAGGGCATCTCGCTGACGGCTGTGATGTGGTTGATCCTCACGAAGGGGTGGTAATCCCTTGCGCTCTCTCAGCTGATTCAGCCACCGTCGGCGCCAAGGGCCACTCTCAAACACTCCATGCAGATAGGTGCCTGCCACAAGACCTCCTTGCTCGCCGATGGGATTGACCCAGCCAAGCTCTGCATCAAGGCAGAGCGTTTGGCAGGTTTCAGTCGCAGTGGTGCGGCCATGGTGCAGTTCAAATCCTTCGAGCTTGAGAGTGCTGCCTCCATTGGGCCAGCGGGCCACACTGCTGCGCTGCTTGAGGGCTTTGTCGGCGGAAAACAGCGTATGAAGCGGCAGGAGTCCTAGGCCTTGATGGTTGTTGGTTTGGGATGAGCCGCCTCCTTCAAGACCTTCCGGATCGCCCAATGTTTCGCCCAACATTTGCATCCCGCCGCAGATGCCAAAGACGTGTCCACCGTTGAAGGCGTAGGCGCAAAGAGCGTCCCCCAGGCCGCTGTGATGGATGGCGGCAAGATCGCGGAGGGTTTGTTTGCTGCCTGGGATCACAACGGCATCGGGTTTGCCAAGGTCTTCGCCCGGGGCGACCCAGCGCAGTTTCACGGATGGTTCGGTTTCGAGGGGATCGAGATCCGAGAAGTTGCTGAGGGAAGGCAGTTTGAGCACAGCAATCTCGAGGTCCGTGGGTCCTCGGGTGGGTTTTCGCTCAAGTAAGTCGAGGGAGTCTTCCGGTGGGAAGACATCGTTGAGCCATGGCATGACGCCAAGCACCGGCACTCCGGTGTGGTCTTCGAGCCAGGTTCTTCCTTCATCAAAAAGTTCTCGGCGCCCGCGAAAGCGGTTGATCAAGATCCCTTTCACCAGAGGGCGTTCCACAGGCCGAAGCAAGGCGAGGGTGCCAACGATTTGGGCAAACACGCCTCCCCGTTCGATGTCGGCAACGAGCAAGCAGTTGGCTCGCAGATATTGCGCCAGCCTCAGGTTGGTGAGGTCGCGTTTTTGCAGGTTCACCTCCACGGGACTGCCGGCACCTTCCAGCACCAACCGTCCATCGGGCCATTGCTGTTGCAGCTCGGCTAATCCGCTGCGAATCGCTTTCCAGCCTGGGCGAAACCAATCGCGGTAATAGTGTTCCGCTCTGGCGGTGCCGACGCTGTGGCCGGAGTGGATCACTTCGCTCGTGCTGTCGCCTTTCGGCTTGAGCAGCACTGGGTTCATGGCGCAGCAGGGTTCGAGTTTTGCGGCCCAGGCCTGCATCGCTTGGGAATAGGCCATTTCGCCTCCGGACGCATCCACCCAGGCGTTGTTGCTCATGTTTTGCCCTTTGAAGGGCAAGGGTTGCTCTCCATGTCGTTTCAGCACCCGGCAGAGAGCGGCTGTCATCAGGGTTTTGCCGGCACCACTCGAGGTGCCAAGCACCATCAGGGGGCGCTGCAAGGGAGCCAAGGAAACAACGGAGCCATCATTCTCTCCTTGGAGTGGTCCAAGGAAGGGTTAGCCCCCAGGAGATCATTCCTGTCGTGGAATGGGTTGCTCTTCTTGGGGCATCGAGCTCTGTTTCTCGAGAACGTCTTCACCGCCACCATTAACAGGCTCTAACCAGGAGCCAAACAGATGGCGCAAAATATCAATTAACTCCTGACTGGAACGGGTGAGTTGATCGGCATCCTTGAGCGACTCAACAACCAAAGGTTGGGTTTCTTGAATGAAGGATCGCGTGTCTTGCTCCACAGCCTCGGTCGATTGGCTTACGGCGTGAACATCTTTGGCCACGCTGGCGATCGATTCCCGCACCACGGGGGCCGCGGCTGTGACTTCCTTTTGCAACGACTCCGCAAGACGACGGGTGGAATGAAAGGCTGTGCTGATGCTCCCGTTTTCTGCTGTTAAGGCGGTGGTATTACGCAGCGTGAGATTCAGTAGTTGTTGAGAGCTGGCCAGCTCTTTGAGCAGGGCATCGATATTGATCGGTTCGTCGTAGCCGATTGTGCGGCCTTGTATCTCCTGGGCTTGTTCCCGTGGTCTGGGATCGGCAGTGATCACGAGATAGGGCTCGCCGATCAACCCCTCTTTGGCGAGACTTGCCTTGCTGGAAGGCCCGATCAGATGGGCTTTGTTTTCCTCAATCTTGAGCGTGACCTTCACGTCGCCTTGATCATCGAGATGCATCGTTCCCACTTGACCCGCCACGATGCCGGCAATGCGGATGTCTTCTCCGTGGTTCAGTCCATTGACGTCGCTGGCTTTGATGTAGATGTCAACAAACCGGGTGCCCCAGCGCTGCGCTTTGGCAAACCCCACGAGGACAAACACAACCAGCAGAAGGCCTGATCCCAGGAAGAGAAGACGGTCTTTTCGGTGTCCTTGTTGTCTGGGAGAAAGCGTCATCTGATCAATTCATTCATGGGAAGAATTTTGGTCACTAGGAACCAGATCAGCTTCAGGCCGATCCCCATCATCAAGCCTTCCATGAGCAAGTTGCTGACGATATAAGTCTTGCGATGGCCCTGACGCAGCGGCCCATCTGCCCTCCACTGACACCAGGCACAGAGTGCTGCAAGGAAGCCAGCTGAACGCAGGAGTGAGCGCAGCAATTCAACAAAGCTTGTTTTTGCCAACAGCGCGAACAGTTCTATCCCGAGTTCGCTGCGGGGGGTGATCAGGATGCCTGCCAGCAGAGAGGCGCTGAAAAACATCAGCATCAGCACGATGCCGATCAAGGCCGCTCCCGGAACGGAACGGCGCCAGGCGCGATGACCTGTTGATGCCACACGATCGATCCAGCGTGGGAGTAGAAGGGCCATCCCCAGCACACTCACCAGCAGCGGACCCATCAGCTCAAGCACCAGCAAACTGAGCATTTGCAAGCTCAACGGGCTGGATTCTTTGAGGGTGCCAGTGGAGAGTTGGATCACTCCCACTCCCACGGCGATGCCTGCAATCAGCACAGGACCGGCGCAGCGCTGACCATCGCGCTCTGCCACCAGCAAAATGGTTTTCAACTGGGACTGTTTGGCAATCACCCTTGCTGAATCACCGATGAAAAGTGACCCGACGTTATGAGAATGTCCTCCTTTTTGTCGGCTCGTGAGCTCAAATTTGTGAGCCTTTTATTGGGTTAATTCGAATCGAGACGAGGTCATAGCCGGGGACGATGCCTGCGCAGCCAGTGATGCATCACTTGTAGTGCATCTGCCCTTGGAATCTCACCATCCCAATGATCGAGGAGGTCGCGTCCCATCGGCGTGAGCCGCACCCGCTCTGTGAGCCCTTGGCCATCCACTTCGCGGCGAAGCACGCCCACTTGAATGAGCCAGATCAGATCGTCTTCCGTGCTCGAGCGAGAGAGAGGTTTGCGGCTGATAGCCATCCAATCCTTTTGGCTGCTGAGCTGGGTGCTGCTTCGGGCTTCGTGTTCTAGGTCGTCATAGAACGCGCGGCGAAAGGGAAGACAGCGCATGGCCTGACGTGCCCGCTTCAAGGCTCGTTCCGATACCAGGGTGGTGGATGAGGTCACGACCTTGCCGCTTCGGAGATCATTCTCTTCCCGCTTGATTCCGAGCGTGGCTGTGACCAGCATCAAACTGATCAAGGTTGCTTGTTTGTTGTGTTGCTGTTGGCATCCGCGTCTCCAGCCAGACGCCGTCTGTTGGAGCAAGCGCAGATCCCCCATCAGGTGAGGGTGAGCGGCGTGGATGAGGATCAGATTCAGCATCCTGATCCAGCCCAGTTGGTGCAGCTATTGGCGGAGGCCAAGGCATTGGCTGTGCAGCGGACCCTTGCCCAGAGTGCTGAGCGCAATCCCTTGATTACGGCCGTGCTCGGTTGTGATTCGGTGCTTGCGTTTGAGGGCGAGGTGTTTGGTAAGCCTGTGGATGCGAATGAGGCCGTCGAGCGCTGGCAACGGATGCGCGGGCGCTGGGCTGAACTGCATACAGGGCACTGTTTATTGCCCGCATCGCTGGCGCTTTCAAGAAATGGTTCAGCGGCTGAGATGCAGCGCACGTGTGTCACGACCCGTGTGCTGTTTGCCAATCTCACGGATGCGGAAGTGAAGGCGTACGTCGCTTCCGGAGAGCCGTTGCAGTGTGCTGGTGGTTTTGCGCTCGAAGGACGCGGTGGCTGCTGTGTGGAGCAACTCGATGGGTGTTATTCGAATGTGATCGGCCTGAGTTTGCCGCTGCTTCGACGCTGGCTGGCACTCTCCTGATGCCGTTGTCATTTTTCTCTTGTTGTAGCTAAATCAAAGACAGCTCTTGCGTCGCGACCATGATGAACTGCCTGCTTTGCCGCTGTTTTTCACTGCTGATTGTCACGGCAGGAGTGGCGCCTGCATTTGCTTTTGAACCCCTTCAAAAATCCTTTGACGCAACGCCTCAAGATGCATCCAGCGAGCTCAGCGTTGAAGAGGTGGATTTCTCCTCTGAAGACTTGAGGCAGGCGGAATCCTTAACAGTGACTCCAGCGGCTCCAGGGGAAAAGGGCCGCGCCCCTAAGGGGTATTCCCTGCTGGATGTTGGCTTCTGAGCTTGTCTTGAGGAGAGCCGTTTGTTTTGACGGCCAGTGTTTGAACAATGTTTGATCCACAATGCTTGTCAACAATGTGTGACCAATAAAAAAACCCTCACCTTGCGGCGAGGGTTGCGATCGGTGATCAGTGAATGATCAGTCGAGGTCAGGCATAGCCAAGGTGGGCTCGGCTTGACGATCGATTCCTTTTTCGAAACCAGCTGCAGCAGCGCGGGCGCGGCCTGCATGCCAGAGGTGACCAACAAGGAAGAAGAAGGCAAGGATGAACTGCGTCGCGGCGAGCCACTGACGGATGTTCACGAAGTTCACCGAGTTGGGCTCGGTGATGATGCCTCCAACAGAGTTGATCGACGCGTTAGGAGCGTGGGTCATGTATTCAGCGGCGCGGCGAACCTGCCAAGGCTGAATATCGTTCTGAAGCTTGTCGAGGCTTAGGCCGTTGGGTCCACGAAGGGGCTCCAACCAAGGACCGCGGAAGTCCCAGAAACGCATGGTTTCACCACCGAAGATGATTTCACCTGTTGGTGAACGCATCAGGTACTTACCAAGACCGGTTGGGCCCATGGCGGAACCGATGTTGGCTCCCATGCGTTGGTCACGCACAAGGAAGGTGAAACTTTGTGCCTGGGAGGATTCGGCGTTCGTTGGGCCGTAAAACTCCGAGGGGTAAGCGGTGTTGTTGAACCAGATGTAGGCCGAAGCGATGAAGCTCATGAAGCTCAGAGCGCCAAGGCTGTAGCTCAGGTATGCCTCACCATTCCAGATGAAGGCGCGACGCACCCAGCCGAAAGGCTTGGTGATGACATGCCAGATGCCACCGAAGATGCAGGTCAAACCGAGCCAGATGTGGCCACCGATGATGTCCTCCATGGAGTTCACACCGATGATCCAGCCTTCGCCACCAAATGGTGCGCGGAAGAGGTATCCGAAGATCACACCGGGATCAAGGGTGGGGTTCGTGATCAAACGAACGTCTCCACCACCTGGGGCCCAGGTGTCATAAACGCCACCAAAGAACATGGCCTTGAAGACCAGGAGCAGGCAGCCCACACCCAGAAGGATGAGGTGATAACCAATGATGTTGGTCATCTGGTTCTTGTCGCGCCAATCCTGGGAGAAGAACGTGGAGTAGTTCTCCAGAATTTCTGGACCACGAAGGGCGTGATACAGGCCACCGAATCCGAGCACGGCAGAACTGATCAGGTGCAGAACACCAACAACAAAGAAGGGGTAGAGGTTGGTGACCTCTCCGCCAGGGCCAACGCCATAGCCAAGGGTGGCCACGTGTGGGAACAGGATCAAGCCCTGCTCATACATCGGCTTGTCAAAGGTGAAGTGACTCACCTCGAACAGCATCATGGCGCCAGCCCAGAACACCATCAGACCAGCGTGGGCCACGTGGGCACCGAGCAGTCGGCCAGACAGGTTGATGAGACGAGCATTACCGGCCCACCAGGCAAAGCCGGTGGAGTCGAGGTCTTTACCGCCAGTGGCGATAAGACCGGAATTAAAGGGCGTTTCCACGGGGCAGAACCTCTTCAGGGAAGACGAAGTTTTCGTGCGGCTGGTCAGCCGGTGCCATCCAGGCACGCAGGCCTTCATTCAGAAGAATGTTCTTCGTGTAGAAGGTCTCAAATTCAGGATCCTCAGCAGCGCGGATTTCCTGTGACACGAAGTCATAGGCACGCAAGTTGAGGGCAAGGCCAATGATGCCGATGGAGCTGGTCCACAGGCCCATCACAGGCACAAACAGCATGAAGAAGTGCAGCCAACGCTTGTTGGAGAACGCAATTCCGAAGATTTGGCTCCAGAAACGGTTGGCGGTGACCATGGAATAGGTCTCTTCTTCTTGGGTGGGTTCGAACGCCTTAAAGGTGTTCGACTGTTCACCATCCTCAAAAAGAGTGTTTTCCACGGTTGCGCCGTGAATAGCGCAAAGCAGTGCACCGCCAAGAATGCCGGCCACTCCCATCATGTGGAAAGGATTCAGGGTCCAGTTATGGAAGCCCTGGAGGAACAACAGGAAGCGGAAAATTGCAGCCACACCAAAGGAGGGTGCAAAGAACCAGCTGCTCTGTCCCAAGGGGTACATCAGGAAGACACTGACGAACACCGCAATCGGACCGGAGAAGGCGATGGCGTTGTAAGGACGAATGCCGACCAAACGAGCAATTTCGAACTGACGCAGCATGAAGCCGATCAGTGCAAAGGCGCCGTGGAGAGCAACGAAAGCCCAAAGGCCTCCGAGCTGACACCAGCGGACGAAGTCACCCTGGGCTTCTGGGCCCCAGAGCAAGAGAAGGCTGTGACCCATCGCATCAGCGGGGGTGGACACAGCAGCGGTGAGAAAGTTGCAACCCTCGAGGTACGACGACGCAATGCCGTGGGTGTACCAGGAAGTTACAAAGGTGGTTCCCGTTAACCAGCCACCAATCGAAAGGTAGGCCGTGGGAAGAAGGAGAATGCCGGACCAGCCGACAAACACAAATCGGTCGCGTTTGAGCCAGTCATCGAGGACGTCGAACCATCCCCGCTGCGGCATGCGACCTGCAGCGATCGTCATGAGTTGAACGGTGCGGTTAACCCGCATGCATTGGGTTCATGGGGGACCTTAACAATCTTGTTGGGTGCTTCGGGGCTTAGATGGCCCAGCTGAAACCCGTTGTATAGGAATGCATCTTCTGGGTTTCTTTCGATTTGAGTCCTCGTTTCGTGGCAATGCTTTGTAGCGGGCTCAGCTGATTGGCTTTGCAGTCCAAAATGACCTCTGACTTTGGGCTTTGATGGCCGCTGATCTGCTCGAACAACCCGTCCTCGGCTCGCGCCGGCTTTCGAACATTCTCGTGGCCTTGATGGTCACGATTGGCGGTATTGGTTTCCTGTTTGCTTCTCTCTCCAGCTATTTGGGTAGGGATCTCCTGCCCCTCGGCCATCCCGCCGGCTTGGTTTTTGTCCCTCAGGGTCTCGTCATGGGGTTGTACAGCCTCGCAGCAGCCCTGCTCGCCACGTATCTCTGGGCCGTGATCACGATCAATGTGGGCTCAGGTAGCAACCGTTTTGATCGCTCCGCCGGTGTGGTGACCATCTCGAGGCGTGGATTTCGTCAGCCGATCAGTGTTGAAATTCCCATCAAGGACATTCAGGCGGTGAAAGTTGAGGTGAGAGATGGCTTCAACACGCGTCGCCGGGTTTCGCTGCGGGTGCGTGGCAGACGGGACATGCCCCTCACCCGAGTGGGTGAACCCCTGCCTCTGGCCCAGTTGGAACAGGACGGAGCTGAGTTGGCACGTTTTTTAGGTGTGAATCTCGAAGGACTTTGATCTTTTTCTCTTTTATGAAGCGCTCAATGATGCGGACGCTCCTATCCCTTGCGGTCTGCTTGCCCCTTCTGGTGGGTTGCTCCCAGTCCACGTCCACGTCAACGGCTTCCGTTCCTTCGGGTTGCAGCCAGGCCAGTAGTCCCTGTCTTCAAGGGAAGGCCAACGTGGAGCTCACAACCACCCGCGGGGTGGTCAAGCTTGAGCTCGATGGTGACGCGGCACCTGTAACAGCCGGCAATTTTGTGGATCTTGTTAAGAGGGGTGTGTACGACGGCACTGTTTTCCATCGGGTGATTCGTGAGCCCGTGCCTTTTGTGGTTCAAGGTGGCGACCCTGCATCCAGCGACGTCAGCACCTTGAAGTCTCAATACGGCCAGGGAAGTTTTATCGATCCAGACAGTGGTCAAGCCCGCTTCATCCCCCTCGAGCTCTCCTATCAAAATGAAGAGGAGCCCCGCTACAGCCGTCAGAGCACCAATCCCAGTGATTTGCAAAAGCTCAAGCTGAGCCACGATCGAGGGTCGCTTGCCATGGCTCGCTCCCAGTCTCCCGATTCGGCAAGCGCGCAGTTCTACATCGCTTTACGACCGCTGCCTGAGCTTGATGGCCGTTATGCCGTCTTTGGTCGCGTTACCGATGGCTTGGATGTTGTCGATGCGATCCAACAGGACGACAAGTTGATAAAGGCGAAGCTCCTGACGCCAGGCCTTTGAAAATCAGCCATCAAGCGGGCACACGCGCTCCGCTGATGGCTGATTTCAGCAATTCGGTGTTCACTCCTGAAGCCCGTTCCAGGGCTACCTTCCCGGTTCGGGCGATTTCCAAGATGCCGTAGGGAGCCATAAGGCGTTCTAGTGCCACCAATTTGCCCGGATCTCCCACCACTTCCAGGGTGAGCGCGTCATCGGCCACATCCACCACTTTGGCGCGGAAGACCTGCACCAATTCAAGAATGCCGCTGCGTTGTTCTGCTGGTGCGGCAACCTTCATCAGCATCAGCTCCCGTTCCACTGCAGGGATTTGCGAGAGATCGAGCACCTGGAGCACGTTCACCAACTTGTCGAGCTGCTTGCTCATTTGCTGAAGGGTGTGCTCATCGCCTTCCACCACCATGGTGAGACGCGATTGCCCGTTCGTTTCAGCAGGACCCACCGCCAAGCTGTCGATGTTGAAGCCACGTCTGGCGAACAGGCCGGCGATGCGGCTCAGTGCGCCGGATTCGTCCTCCACCAGGACGGACAGGGTGTGATTCATGCCCGTTGCTGTGCTTCCAGCGCGCTTGTTCTCCCTAAATTAAGGTCCAGCCAGCGCAAAAGCTCTTGATGGAAGTGTTCGGGGCTTTCATCGTGGGGGCAATGGCCACTGCCGTCGAGCACGCAGAGCTTCAGCCAGGAATGCTGTCTTTGAAGGTTTTGGCCAATCAGCAAAGGCACGAATCGGTCCTGCCGGCCCCAAAGCAACAGGAGGGGCAGGGGCCGATCCTGCTTGGCTAAACGCTCCAGCAACGCTGGTGCTGTGGCTCCGCGTGGACGTAAGGCCATGCCAACACTCATGGCGCGCAGGCTGCGTGCGGCGGTCCGGCGACGGGCTGGGTGGGCAATTAGCTGATGCAATTCCCGATCGGAGCGAATGGAGCGTGAATATGCCCCTTGGAGCCCCATGCGCAGCAGCGAGGTGCGGCTGATCAAGGGAACAAGAAGTTCGAGAGGGAGCAGGCGGCAGAGCAACGGAACCGCTGCATTCCGTAGCCGGCGACGGCGGGGTGACAGCCGCTGTGGCAGCGGCTTGATCAGGGCGGGATCGGGCAGCGGCGCCGCAACCACTGCCGTTGTTAATTCAGGCCGAAAGGCCGCGGTGGTGAGTGCGGTGAGACCCCCCAAGGAATTGCCCACCAAGACAGCAGGTTTTTGAACCACCTGTTCCACAAAGGCTGCCAACTGCCGCGCCCAAAGACGGTTGTCCAAGCGGATCTGGGGATGTAGCCCCGGTTGTTCAGAGCGACCGAAGCCGATCAAATCAAGTCCATAAACCCGATATCCAGCCCTTGAGAGCGGGGCCGCGTTGTGCCGCCAATGGCTGCTGCTGGCACCAAACCCATGCAGCAGAACCATCGCCGGGGCTTGGGGATCTCCGAGCACGCGCCAGTGACAGCGGTAGCTCTTCCAGGTCCAAATAGCGCTTTCGCCCCATTCGGCACCGTTGGAGGCAGGCTGGAGAGCGGTTGCGTGCACACGCCTGACGGAGTTGAACGCTCACTATCGCGAAGGGATGGCCACATTGCGGCCCGGGAGTGGTTTCTTTCGCCCCGACTCCAGACCGGCGAGAGATCTCTCCGTGTTGTTAGCCGCTTCCACCTTGGAGGGCGCCTCCAGAGAGCGTCCCCTGCGCTGGCTTGACCTCATGGCTGGCTGCGGGATCCGTTCGTTGCGCTGGGCCCTGGAGGCGCGAGGAGCGTCTCATCAGCCTGTGGAGCTCTGGGTGAATGACGCCGATCAAGAGCGTGGGCCGCTGCTGGCTGCCAATCTCGAACCGTTGCATGCCTGCGACGGGGTTGTGCTCAACCAGATCCATCAGCCGGCGGAGCGGCTGTTGCGTGAGGCCTATTTGGAGCACCGCTTCTTCGATCTGATCGATATCGATCCGTTTGGCTGCCCGAATGTTTTGCTGCAGTCGACGCTTCAGGCGATGCGGTTTGGAGGCGTGCTGTTGCTCGCGAGCACCGACGGTCGCTCTCCGACGGGGCATGACCGGTTTGCCGCTGTGCGTCGGTTTGGTGCCGCGGCTCGTGCTCACCCATCGAGCTGGGAGCTGGCGCTGCGTCTGCAACTGGCTGCTGTCGCCCGTGAGGCTTGGCTGCTGGGACGGGGCCTCGAACCTTTGTTCAGCTTCAGCGATGGCCGCACCTTCCGTGTGGCGGTGCGCATGCGCCAGCGCATCCGTTCCGGTGAGGAGCAGCAGCTGGGCTTCGTCGCCCGTTGTGAGCGCTGCGGGGATCAAGCGGTGCAAGCGATGTTGGACCTCCAGGGGTGGAGGCCCTGCGCCTGTACGGATGGCTGCGGACGCTGGGCGGTGAGTGGTCCGCTCTGGATCGGTCCGATTCAGAATGTTTCCGCGATCAACGGGCTCTTGGAGATCAGTGACCGCTTGGACGCAGGCTTCAATGCAGGGGTAAGCGCAGGGTTGAGCGAGGGGCGAGACCAGACCCTTGCTCCTCGTAGCAGGCGGATGTTGGAGGGGCTGTTGGCGGATCCCGGTCAACCGGCCTGTTGCTGGTCAACGGCTGAATTGTCTCGACGGTTTCAGCTCAAAGGTCCGCCGGCGATCGAGCCCTTGGTTGCCGCTCTGCGGGCCTCCGGGTATGGCGCCTGCGTGAGTGGAGTGATGGCTGGGCAGGTGCGAACCAATGCGCCTCTCGGCATCTTGTTACGACGATGCGCCGAATTCGGCGGGAAAGATCGTTAAATAGATGTTGATTGTGAATCCCGTTTCATGGCTTCGGAAATTTTCGGAATTGCTGTCGTGTTCTGGGTGTTGATTCCCGTGGGCCTCGCTGGTGGTGCCCTGCTTTTGAAACTTCAAGGCGACTGAAGGGCGCGGCAAGCCTTTGAGCCCTTTAGGCTCCTCGCTTGCAATGACTGACCCGATGCAAGTTCTGGTGGTTGGTGGGACAGGAACGCTTGGTCGTCAAATCGCAAAACAAGCGATTGATGCTGGCCACAAAGTGCGTTGCGTAGTGCGCTCACCTCGAAAGGCGGCCTTCCTACAGGAGTGGGGGTGCGAGCTCACACGAGGTGATCTTCTCGAGCCAGCCAGCCTCGATTACGCCCTCGATGGCATGGATGCGGTAATCGATGCTGCCACCAGTCGGCCAACGGATCCCAACAGCATTTATGTCACCGATTGGAAAGGCAAGCTCAATCTGCTTAGGGCTTGTGAAAAAGCCGATGTGAAGCGGTTTGTGTTCCTCTCCCTCTTGGGTGCGTCAAAGCATCGCAATGTCCCTTTGATGGACATCAAGCACTGCACCGAAAGACTGCTGGAGGAGTCAGACCTTGATTACACAATCCTGCAGGGAGCAGCGTTTATGCAGGGTGTGATCAGTCAGTTCGCCATTCCAATTTTGGAAAGCCAAACGGTCTGGGTGAGTGGAAGTCCCACCCCGATTGCCTACATGAACACGCAAGACATGGCGCGTTTTGCGGTAGCGGCCGTGGATCATCCAGAAACCATTCGCTGCTCCTATCCGGTGGTAGGGCCTAAAGCCTGGAACACCGGAGAGGTGATTCAACTCTGTGAGCTGGCGAGCTCAAGGTCAGCAAGGGTGTTTCGCGTTCCTGGGGCCTTGCTCAATCTGATGCAAAGCATCTGTTCGTTCTTTGAACCAGCCGTGAACGTGGCAGAGCGCCTTGCCTTTGCGGAAGTCACCGGTGGTGGTGGCTCCCTTGATGCCCCCATGGAGGCCAGTTATCGCGCCTTTGGCCTTGATCCCAACGAAACCACCCAGATGGAGGCCTATATCCGTGAGTACTACGACACGATTTTGAAGCGCCTCAGAGATATGGAGGCTGATCTGGACAAGGACGCCAAGAAAAAGCTGCCCTTCTAGGCACTTTAGTCAACGCATAGTGCGCTTGTACTATTTACCCGCTAGGATCGAGTCGTTTTCGGAGTGTTGTCATGTCTGTCGCCCAGGTTAAAAATCTTCAGCGACGGCTCGACAATCTCGCCCGAGAAGCGGAAACGGAGCTCAACCGTGCCTGTGGCCATGAGCTTTGGCAAAGCGTTGGCTTCGACGCATTTGATGGCATTGAAGATATCGATCGCCGCGCCAGCGCCAATTACTACTACGGGCAATGGCAAACCGTTCGTGAGCTTCAGGATGTTCTGAGCTAGGGGCTCTGCCTCTTTTGGGCTCAGTCCTGTCCAGAATGGGGAGCACGTACGCCCCGTTGCCGATGTCGTCTTGTTGCGGCCCCACTCCGTCTTCTCTCGATCAGACCCAGGCGGTAGAGGACCGGTACGGTGCTGCCGCAGCGGAACAGGAGGCCTGCCTTTGCACGCCAGTGGCGTTCGATCCCTCCTTGCTGAAGCCCATCCCCCAGGAGGTGGTGGAGAGGGACTACGGCTGTGGGGACCCCACCCGTTGGGTGCGGTCTGGAGATGCTGTGTTGGATCTCGGCAGTGGAAGCGGCAAGAATGCCTTTATCTGTTCGCAGGTGGTTGGGCCGACAGGCCGCGTGATTGGTGTGGACCGAAATGCGGACATGTTGGCCCTCTCGCGTTGTGCTGCACCCGTGGTGGCAGAGCGAATTGGCTACGCCAATGTTTGCTTTCTCGAGGGTGCCATTGAGGCGCTGGATGCCACCAATGCTCAGGGAGAACCCCTGGTCGCTGATTCCAGCGTGGATGTGGTGCTAAGTAATTGCGTGCTGAATCTGGTGAACCCATCGGCACGCGAGCTGTTGCTGCAGAACATTCGGCGCGTGTTGCGCCCTGCCGGCCGCGTTGCGATCAGCGACATCGTTTGTGATCGCCCGGTGCCGATGGATCTTCAGCAGGACGCCGAGCTTTGGAGTGGCTGCATCAGCGGGGCCTGGTTGGAGGAGGCGTTTCTGGAGGATTTCCGAGCGCTAGGGCTTGAGCAGGTGCAATACGCAGAGCGTTCTGAGACGCCCTGGAGGGTTGTTGAGGGAATCGAATTTCGCGCGGTCACGCTCACCGGTGCGTTGCCGAGCGGCTAAGCAGTCGCTGTAGGCGCTGATCTTCCGTGCGGGTGACCTCTCGCCACTTCCCAGGATCGAGGCCTTCGAGGCTCAAACGTTTGTCCCCATCCATCAAGTCAATGGAATGACGAATCAACCGCAGTGTGGGGAGACCCACGGCTGCGGTCATCCGCCTGACTTGGCGGTTGCGTCCTTCGCGGAGTTCAAGACAAATCCAGCAGGTTGGAATCGAGCGGCGTTCGCGAATCGGCGGCTGGCGATCGCTGATTGCCTGTGTCTCGTGCTCCGCCAGCAGCCTTGCTTTGGCAGGACGGGTCAGGCGCCCTTGAATCATCACTCCTCGCTGAAGTTGATCCAGCTGGCGATCGGTAGCGCAACCCTCCACTTGAACCCAATACTGCCGCCAATGGCCGAAGCGAGGATCGGTGAGGCGTTGCTGCAGCCGACCGTTATCGGTGAGCAACAACAGGCCTTCGCTGTCGGCATCGAGGCGCCCAGCAGCGTAAACATTGGGAATGGGGACCCACTCAGCGAGACATCCCCAGCGACTTTGAGGTTCAGGTGTGAACTGACTCAGAACCCCGTAGGGCTTGTGGAGCAGCAGGGTCAGTTGTGCGCTCCAAAGCAGAGCAGAAGGGCTTCTCCCCAGCTGGAGGCGTTGTTGAGATGGTCGTCGTGAAGGTGCTTGGTCTTCTCTGCTTGCATCTTCATCAGGGTGGCTTGGTTGAAAACGTGCCCTTTTTCGGAGGCAAGATTCACAACGTGGGCCGGGGAGGGTGCCTGGCGAACCTGTTCCCGCAGCTGAGAATCAGATTGAACCAGGGATGTGAACGCAATCAGAGCTGATTCAGACACAGAAGCACTGCAGAACTTGTCAACAAGCTAATTCGCATTTTGACGGTTACGCCAGAGATTCACAGCGCCGATAGAAATAAGCAACAGGCCCAGGTCGAGGGAAAGCGGGGGGAGCATCAAAGGGGCTGTTAGCAGGGGCGTTGACCCTAAAGAGAGTGAGGGCGCAATGGTGGAAATGCGTTGGAGGTGGCCTTCTAAACTGGTGTCAATGACGACGTTGACCTTGGCGCATGATTGAGACCTCGGGTGTGATTGAAAAAGAGCAGGGGAACGGGTTTTACCTCGTAACCCTGGAGCAGCCCGCTGGTCACCAGTGCCTGTGCCGTGCCGCCGGAAAGCTCACGAAATTCCGCATCAAACTGCTCGCAGGCGACAAGGTTTTGGTGGAAATCAGTCCCTATGACCTGACCCGTGGTCGGATTACCTACCGCGAGCGCAACGCCGGCGCACCGGGTGGACGTCCAGGTGGTAATCGTCCTGGTGGCCCACGCCGCCGTTAACCCATCGGTTTTTGGCTTATTGGCCCTTGAGAAGGGCCTCGATCGCCCCCTTGAATTCACTGCGCTGTTTCACCCCGCGCCATTGCTGCTGGAGCGACTTGTCAAAAAACAGTTGGACCGTTGGGGTGCCGTTAACGCCTGCCTGTTCGGCAATCTCCTGATCGGCTTCGATGTCAATTTCAACGCCTTGAGCCTGTCCATTCAGCTCTGACAACACCCGTTTGAGTTGCGGCTTCAGCACATGACAGGGGCCGCAGCTTGGGGAGCTGTAAATCACGAGCAGGGGCTTGTTGCTGTCGTGATAGAGCTTGCGCAGCGCATAACTGCCTTTTTGCCATTCAGCGCCGGCGTCATAGGTGGCTTCTGTTGTTGCTTCGATGGCTTGCGGTGCCGTGGCTTTTTGCGGTTCCACTTGCTCACGACGAACAAGGGTGGCCAAGTCGTGGTGGCTTAACCAGCGCTCTGCGGCAAGCGCCGCTTGGCAACCACTGCCTGCAGCCGTAATCCCTTGGCGCCATTCCGCGTCAGCGACGTCACCCGCTGCAAACACCCCCTCGAGGGAGGTCTCGGGTCTGCCGGGTTGGGTGACGAGATAGCCGCGGGGATCGCAATCCAGTTGGCCTTTCAAGAGCTCGGTGTTGGGCGTGTGACCGATGGCATAAAACATGCCACGTACAGCCAGTGTTTCTTCCTGGCCGCTGTCTCGATTGCGGAGGCGGAGGCCGTTCATCCAGTCCGTTCCTTCCACATCCACCACCTCGGTGTTCCAATGCACCGTGATTTGGGGATTGGCTTGAACGCGATCAGCCATGGCGGCGCTAGCCCGTAAGCGCTCCGAACGCACCAATAGGTGCACATGACTGCCGTATTTGGTGAGATACACCGCTTCCTCACAAGCGGAATCTCCACCGCCAACCACCGCCAACTCTTCATTGCGGAACTGGGGAGTTGCGCCATCGCAAATAGCGCAGGCACTGATTCCCTGGCTCCAGAAGCGATCTTCGCTGGGTAATCCCAGGCGGTTGGCACTCGCGCCAGTGGCGATGATGATCGATTGGGTTTGGATCGTCTCGCCGTCCGCCTGAATGGTGTAGGGACGTTGGCTCAGGTCGATGACGTCAGCATCGGCTTCGAGCAGGTGAGTGCCCCAGCGCTCCGCTTGCGCCTTCATGAGATCCATCAGATCGGGGCCAAGGACCCCATCAGGAAAGCCTGGGAAATTTTCAACATGGGTGGTGGTCATCAGTTGACCGCCGGGGATGCCTCCGCGCTGAAACCCAGTGATGAGCAGCGGATTGAGGTTGGCTCTTGCCGCGTAAATGGCTGCCGTATACCCAGCCGGGCCGGATCCAACAATCACTAAATTCTCGCTCACGCCCATGGCTTATGCGTATTGAGTATGAGTTGAATCTAAACGGAACCTCTTGGCGATCGCTCCGTTTTTATTGCGAAGCGCCGTGAAATTTCCGGAAAAAGATGTGCCGCAAGAGCAAGATTTAATAATTTATTCAGATTTCGACCGAGTCTTCCGCCCCTTCCTCGAGGTCAAGACCTTTTTGGTTTTTTGAGATTTTCCCCACGCTCAGCACAGATTCAGCGAACAGTTCCGGACTTTCCCCGATACATGTGATCCATTCTCTGAATTCTTGGGTCAGGGCGTAGCTGTCCTCATAGCGCTCAGCGCTGTCCAGAGCATTGATTCTGGTTGTTGCCCAGCAGGTGGCAACACTGACTCGTCGTTCAAGTGCTGCGTCCATGACTGACTCCCAGATAGAGACCACATTGCCTGTTGGAGAGCCAACATCGTGTGTGATTTCGCACAACGTCGCATTTTTTTTTCTACAGAGAAGTTTTCATTGATGCAAAAAATTGGGTAATTCGGGGGTTCTGAGTCGAATGACGGCACCGGCGCCATCGTTAACGGCCTCCAAGGGCAGGCTTGGACCTCTCCACGCACCGGACTGCAGCGGGTCATCGGCATCCACCTCCTGCGGTTGCGCTTGAATTCGATAGGGCTCTGAGAGGGACCAACTGCGCGCGTAGCTCATCAGCAAGGGGTCTGCTGGAGCAAAGACATAGGAAGGGTCTCTTGGCACCGTTTCTGTAGCCGCCCTGATGTTGCACATCCGAACGGCTCGGGTGATGCCCTGCACGAAGCGACTGCGGGTCACAACAGTGGTGAGATAGGCGACAACACGCAACCTGGGGGCGTCGAAGCCTTCGGCGCACATGTCGATGCTCACAAGCCAGTCGGCACCTCCCTCTTGAAAGTTGCTGAGTCGCACAGCGGCTTCGGGGTCTTGTGAATGCACCAGGTCCACCCGATCACCCTGTTCTCTCAGCAGGGTGCTGATCGAGCGGGCGTGAGCAATGTCTTTGGCGATCACAAGACCACCCGCGCCCGGGTGCTGTTCACGCACCTGCTCCAGCTTGCGCCTGGCTCTGATCAAAAGTTGCTGAGCAATACTGCTGCTGTCGGATAGACGGATCGCCCGGCGCAAATTGCGTGCTCTCCAACTTTCACGCACCTCCTCAGAGAGTGGCGAGACATCGCGATCAGGCTTCCCCTCACGGCTGTGCTCCACCCAACCGTCTTGAAAGCGAAATTCCAGTGGTCGCACATCGCCCGCTGCAATCAGCTCTCGGGGTTCAACGCAAAGGTCAGGGCTGATCTGTTCCACCAGCTGCCCTCCTTCTTGGATACGGATCCGTCTCGCGGCACAAAAGGCGAGATTATCGGCTCGAAAAGGTGTTCCTGTGAGCCCCAGCCTCAGACGCGCCTGGCTGCTGAGCTCTAGAAAGGTGCGTCCCCAGACGGGACCATCGGGTTCATCCGGGTCCACCCCTAGATGATGCGCTTCGTCCGCAATCGCGAGCAGTTCATCACCCGCCCATGACTCGAGCGCCTGTTTAAGCCCCTGCAGCTGACTCGCCGCCCCTTGATAGGTGACGATCCAACCATCGGCATTTTGGATGTTTTGAGAATGGGTGTTTTGGGATTGAAGCTGGGCGCTTGATTCACTCCAGTCTTCGAGGCGAAGCCCCAGCCGCTCTGCTGATGAACGCCATTGGCTGAGGATCGATGTGCGGTGACACATCACCAAAAAGCACTTCAGCTTTCCCTCTTGCTGCATGGCTTGGAATCCGAGCAAGGCCCCCAGGGTCTTGCCCGCACCAGGTCCCGCATGGATCAGGACATCGCGTCCGTGGCTTGCTTCCGGATCCAGTCGTCTGCGGAGCAGCTGAACGAGTTGCTGTTGCCACTGACGGGGTTGGATCCTGCTACGCGAGCCGTCTCCTGGGAGCTGAAACGAAGGACGTGCGATCGGTCAGCCGCGAAAGTTAGGTCTTTCTAACCATTCCATCCGTTGATGCCACCCTTAGCTTCCAGCCAACAGCTCTTGGGGTTTCCGGCCCCCTGCCGCCATGGCCAAAAGCCGTCCTCGTTACCGATCCAATCCTGATCAGCGCCAACAGCTTGAACATTGTTGGCCGCTGGAATGCGACATCGATCCCTTGATCCTGCGCCTGCGTTGGTTGCAGCACCAGAGGCAATGGCCCCTGGTGCAGGCGGTTGAGCAGGAGCTCCTTCCGTTGTTCTGACCCGCCTCGATCCCCTTAATTAAAGAGATTCGCTGTGGTTGTAGAGCAAGCGCTCTACTTCCATTAACCCTGCTTCTGCAGCGGTTTGGGCCCGTTGCGCATCGCCGCCAGCGGCATTGGTGAGCTGGGCGACCACCCGCTCCACCATGGCGGTCTTTTGGTCTTTGATCATGGCCAGAATTTCGCCTTCGATCAGCTGACGCACGGCGTTGCTGCGCAAATGATCATCGGAGGCTTCGTCAAAGGTTCCCTGGACGAGCTCTTGAATAAACAGACGGTGCACTTCACTGCTGCGCAGGAAGCTTTCGGTGGCGTTGATCATTCCATCCACCAGGGTCCGATCCGGCTCGGCCTCTGTGTCGGACTGTTTGTTTTGCAATTTGAATTCCCAATCCAGGTGGCGTCGTTGCCAGCCCGCTGCGTGCAAGCTGGGCATCACCGATTGAGAGAACGTGTCTACGGACATTTCGTAGATCCGTTCCGCGAGGCGCTCACACCATTCCCGACCGTGTTCGGCAAGAAGTTCTTCCATGGTGTGGCGATTCACTGCATGCCCGCCGTGATGGCTATGGCAAACGCCATCGGGACATTCGATTGCGGAGAGACCCATGTGCTTATAGACAGAATCCTCTGATTAGCCACAGCTCCTTCCTTAAGTCAGCTTCTACAGAAAAGATCCGTTTCGGGAACCACGACCTCGTAATCTCAGCTGGGTGGCGGCACAACGAACTTGCCCAGACTCCTTATCCCGATTGAAAGCGCAGCGGCTGAAACCCGTGTAGCGGCTTCACCCGAGACCCTTAAAAAATTCATTGCCCTCGGCTGCTCTGTTGCAGTTGAGCGTGGTGCCGGAGTGTCCTCCGGTTTCCTTGACGAGGCTTACGCCAGTGCTGGAGCCGATTTGGTTGCTCCAGGAGACGCTCAAACCTGGGGTCAGGCAGACGTTTTGCTGTGTGTGCAAAGCCCAAGCCCAACATCCCTGGCTCGATTGCGACGGGGGGCTCTCGTGGTGGGCATGTTGTCCCCCTATGGCAATCACGAGCTATCGGAAGCGATGAAGGCTTGTGGGCTCTCAGCCATGGCGCTTGAGCTTCTCCCTCGTATCAGTCGTGCCCAGGCCGCTGATGTGCTCTCATCCCAGGCCAACATCGCTGGTTACAAGGCTGTGTTGCTCGGTGCTGCGGCCTTAGATCGCTATTTCCCGATGTTGATGACCGCAGCCGGCACCGTGCAGCCCGCCAGGGTTGTGGTGCTGGGTGCTGGTGTTGCAGGACTTCAGGCCGTTGCAACCGCTCGCCGTTTGGGTGCGGTTGTTTATGTGAGCGACATTCGACCCGCTGTGAAAGAGCAGGTGGAGTCGCTTGGAGCCCGATTCATCGATCCTCCGGAGATGGAGGACAAGCCAGCCGAATCCGGCGGTTACGCCAAACAAGCCTCGGATGCATTTCTGGCCGCGCAGCGACAACAGCTGTCCGATCAGCTCGCCCAAGCTGATGTGGCGATTTGCACAGCCCAAGTTCCGGGCCGGCGAGCCCCACGTTTGATCAGTGAAGACATGCTCGATCGCATGCGCCCCGGATCGGTGGTGGTGGATCTAGCCGTGGCTCAAGGTGGCAATTGTGCCGACACCGTGCCGTCCCAAACGGTGAACCGCAAAGGCGTGAAGCTGATTGGTGCGAATGAGCTTCCCTGCAGCGTTCCGAATCACGCCAGTTCGTTGTACGCCCGCAATCTTTTGGCTTTGCTGCAGCCCACGCTTCAAGACGGCCAGCTCACGCTCGACACCGAAGACGAGCTGATTGCTGGTTGTTTGATCGCCCATGACGGCAGCATTCGCCGTGGCGATGTTCTTACTCCTGGAGGTACCAACTGATGTCGTTTTTAAGTGAGGCTCTCTGGGTCCTGCTGCTCGGCAGCCTTCTCGGTCTTGAACTGATTGGCAAAGTGCCCCCTACTTTGCATACCCCTTTGATGAGTGGCGCTAACGCCATTTCAGGGATCACGGTCTTGGCGGCTCTCACCTTGATCATCAAGGCGGGAAATGACGGCAATACACCTTTATTGGCCTTGGGTGCTGTGTCCCTCGGTTTCGCTCTTTTCAATGTGATTGGCGGCTTTTTGGTCACCGATCGAATGCTGGCCATGTTCAGCCGTAAGCCCGCTCGCAAGGAGAACCGCTGATGAGCACTGCTGTCGTTGTTAAGTACGCGATCGATCTGGTCGCCGTCCTGCTGCTAGCCCTTGGCATCAAGGGACTCTCAAAAGTACGTTCTGCGCGGGAGGCCAATCGTCTGGCTGCCGTTGCCATGGCTCTCGCCGTGTTGGGAGTCTTGGTTGATTCGTTTGCCGGTGGAATCTCAGCTTCTGCCTGGACTTGGATCATCGGAGGCACTATCGTTGGTGGCCTTTTGGGCGCGATTACCGCTCAAAGGGTGCCGATGACATCGATGCCCGAGATCGTTGCCCTGTTCAACGGTTGTGGGGGAATGTCATCCCTGCTGGTGGCCCTTGGTGTTGCCCTGTTCCCTGTGATGGGGGCGGAAGGGGAATCTCGAATCGTTGAAGAGATTTCGATCGTGATCTCGGTGTTTGTGGGTTCGATCACCTTCACCGGTTCAATCGTGGCGATGGCCAAGCTCCAGGGCTGGTTGTCCACACCGCCATGGATGCAGAGCAAGGCGCGCCACGTGGTGAACATTGCTTTGGCAGTGGTGTCCTTGATCGCTGCGATCGAGATGATCCGCAATGGCGGAAGCGGACTGTGGCTGCTGGTTGTGGCCTCGGCGTTGCTCGGCATCGGCGTCACCCTGCCGATCGGCGGAGCCGATATGCCCGTGGTGATCTCCCTTCTGAACAGCTATTCGGGCGTGGCCGCTGCTGCTGCTGGTTTTGTGGTGGGCAGTCAGCTGCTGATTGTGGCGGGCGCGATGGTGGGCGCCGCCGGTTTGATCCTTACCCAGGTGATGTGCAACGGCATGAATCGCTCCCTGGTGTCGGTGCTGTTTGGTGGAGCTCTTGGTGCTTCCTCCACAGCCTCCGGTGGTGGTGGCGAATACACCAACATCACCAGTTGCAGCGCTGAAGAGTGTGCACTCACCCTCGAAGCGGCAGAACGGGTGATCATCGTTCCCGGCTATGGCCTGGCTGTGGCTCAAGCCCAGCACACGTTGAGAGAGGTGACGCGCTCCCTTGAGGCCGCTGGGATTGAGGTGGCCTACGCCATTCATCCTGTGGCGGGACGGATGCCCGGTCACATGAATGTGCTTCTGGCGGAAGCCGATGTGCCCTATGAGCAGCTCAAGGAGATGGATGTGATCAACCCTGAGTTCCCAGCGACTGACGTCGTGCTGGTTCTGGGTGCCAACGATGTGGTGAATCCCCAGGCCAAGACCGATCCCAATTCACCGCTCTATGGCATGCCAGTGCTGGATGTTCAGCAGGCCCGCACCGTGTTTGTGGTGAAGCGCGGCATGAGCGCTGGTTATTCCGGCATCAAAAATGACCTGTTTGAACTCGGCAACACCTCCATGGTGTTTGGCGATGCCAAAAAGGTGCTTGGAGATCTGCTGGGAGAACTCAAGGAGTTAGGCGTCGGTAAGAAATGATTCGCCTGTGAGCTGGCCTGATCCAATCCCAGACCCCCAGCTGTTGAAGCAACTGGGGGTGGCTCCATTTCAACAGCGCCTTCCCTGGTGGGGTGGCGATCTTCAGACGTTGAGGGACACGCTCCGTCCCGTGGATTTGCCGATCGATCAGGGTCAACCCCTCGAGATCCAAGTGCCTGCGCTGAAAAGTGGTGCTGCAGGCTCGGGAGCCTTGCTGGCCTTCTTGGATTGTCCAGCCGCTCCGAGAGCCTTGGTGGTTGTCTTGCATGGACTGGGGGGGTCCAGTCGTCGCGAGGGTTTGCGCAGGCTTGGGGTGGCCCTGTTTGAGGCGGGTTATGCGGTGCTGCGCCTCAATATGCGTGGCGCTGATCCTGGGCGCCATCTGGCTGGTGGTACCTATGCGGCTCAGTGCAACAGCGACCTTTTGCCTGTGTTGCATCGGGCGCGACAGCTCTGCAGCACGCTCTCCACAGCAGGAACCTCCCTGCCCTTGTTTGGCGCCGGGCTTTCCCTGGGGGGAACCATGCTTCTAAATGCATGCCTCTCAACGCAAGCCGAACGGGTGGCTGCCGGACTCGACCCAACGCGCCAGCCCCTGGATGGATTGTTCTGTGCCAGCAGTCCTTTGGATCTGGCTGCCTGCAGCGCCTCGATTGAACGTCCCCGCAATCGGGTGTACCAACGCTGGTTGCTGCAGCGCTTGGTGCGTCAGACGCTGGCCGATCCCTTTGGCGTGAGCGATTTGGATCTTGAGCGCATGAGTGGTGCTGAGCAACCGCGCACCATTCGTGCTTTTGATCGCACCGTCACCGCTCCGCGTTGGGGATTTGCGGACGTGGATGCCTATTACCGCGAGGCGTCTCCGCTCCAGCATTTGATCCAATCACCCCAGCAGTTGCCCCCCACCCTGTTGCTTCAGGCTCTTGATGACCCATGGGTTCCCGCTCACTCGGCCCTCGAGCTACGGGAGGCTGTCTCCACTAATCAGCCAATTCAGTTGATTTTTACGCGCAAAGGCGGCCACAACGGTTTTCACGGGCGCACGGGCTGTTGGGCGGATGCCCTGGCTGCATCGTGGTTGAAAACCCTCAACTGAAGGGAGTGGTCTTCAGGATCCACTCCTCGATCGGTTGTCCTTGGATGATGTGTTGCTGAAGAATGCTGCTGATGCGTTCCGGCGTGACACCGCCATACCAGGTGCCATCAGGCCAGACCAACAAGATGGGGCCCTGATCGCAGATTCGTAAGCAATCCGCTTTGCTGCGCAGCACGATTCCCTGGACTCGGCTGGGATTTTCGAGGTCCAATTCACGCACCTGTTGCTTGAGAGCGTCCCAGCTTGCGGCACCGATCTCTGGATCACAGCACTTGGCTTTTGTGGGTGTGGCGCAGAGTAACAAGTGATGGCTAATCCGCTGGTTCATGCGGCCAGCGATGCGCTGTTCATGCGCGTGGTGCCTCGGTTCACCTGCTCGCGCACGGCCTGGCGCGCCCATTGATCCACCGCCAACACATCATTCAGAGACGGGCTGGAGGCGAGATCCGCTTTGTGTTGCTCGCAGGCTCCCTCAATCATCTTGGGGATGTCGAGAAAGTGAATCTTCTCTTCGAGGAACTGGGCCACGGCCTCTTCATTGGCTGCGTTCAGCACAGCAGGCATGGTGCCGCCAGCACGCCCTGCGGCGTAGGCCAGGTCCATGCAGGGATATTTGGCTGGATCCGGTGCGCGGAAACTCAATTGCCCCACTTCGGTGAGATCGAGCCGTCGCCATGGGGTCTCCAGCCTGGAAGGCCAACTCATGCAATAGAGGATCGGTAGCTTCATGTCGGGCCAGCCGAGCTGGGCTAACACCGAGGAATCGGCAAGCTCCACCATGGAATGGATGATGCTTTGAGGATGAATCACGATCTCGATGTGGTCGTAATCCAGCCCAAATAAATAGTGAGCCTCAATCACCTCCAACCCCTTGTTCATTAAGGAGGCTGAATCCACGGTGATTTTTTTGCCCATGCTCCAGTTGGGATGGGAGGTGGCATCGGCCACCGTTGCTTTTTCAAGCTCAGAGGCTGACCAATCGCGAAAGGCTCCACCCGAGGCGGTGAGTTGAATGCGGCGTAGGCCAGGCGTTGGAACCCCGGTGGAGAGACGGGCGGTGTCGCTCCAAGGTGTTCCCTGCAGGCACTGGAAGATGGCGGAGTGTTCCGAGTCGGCAGGAAGCAGCCGGCTGCCGCTTTTCTTCAACTCAGGTAACACCACCGGCCCAGCGGCAATCAGCGTTTCCTTGTTGGCAACGGCCAGATCTTTGCCCGCTCGGATGGCCGCCAGGGTGGGCAGCAAGCCGGCACAGCCGACGATGCCGGTGACGACGAGATCAGCCGAATCCCAGGACGCCGCCACATCCAAACCTTCGGGTCCACCCACCAAGTGCGGCAAGGGCTCCGGGCGTGTCTCCGCAGGCAGGGCCATCAGCCTGTCCTTCAGCTCAGCAAGCAGCGCTGGATCCGCTAGGGCCACCACATCAGGGCGATGCCTCTGGATTTGGGACACGAGCAGGCTGAGGTTGCGTCCAGCGCTGAGCGCCACCACCCGGAATTGCTCGGGGAAATCTTCAACGATCTCCAGCGTCTGGGTGCCGATTGAGCCAGTGGAGCCCAGAACGCTGATGGCTTTCACAGGGATCCAGGCAATTGATCACAGTTTCCCACCTCAGTGCCTGCGCCTGGCAAACTTCGCACCATTACGGATGGACTCGGGCTGATGGCGCTGAAGGAGCACTGGCGGTCCGGATTGGGATTTGTGTTCGCCGCGGCGGGGAGCGCTGTGGGCTTAGGCAACCTTTGGGGCTTTGCCTATCGCGCCTCCCAGGGAGGTGGGGGCGCCTTCCTGCTGCTGTACGTGCTGATTGTGTTGTTGGTGTGCCTGCCCGTGCTGATCGCGGAGATGGTGCTGGGGCGAAGTACGGCCCAAAGTCCCTTGCTCGCTCCTGTGGCGGCGGCGGGAGACGCTTGGCGGCCGATGGGGTGGCTGTTCTTGATCGCCTCCTGCGGAATTTTGGCGTTCTACGCGGTGTTGATGGGGTGGACGGGCCACACCCTCGTCCATGCTCTATGGGTGGGGTTGCCAGCCGATATGGAGACAGCGAAATCGTTGTTTGCTTCGGTGAGCAAGGGGAATAGCGCACTGCTTGGCCAAGGGGGCAGTCTTGCTTTAACCGCTGCGGTGGTGGCTGCTGGGGTGCAGGGCGGAATCGAGCGTTTATCGCGTTGGGCCCTGCCTCTGTTGTTTGTGTTGTTGGTGGGCTTGGCCCTATGGGCCACCACCCTCTCTGGAGCTGTTGGCGGATACCAAACCTTTCTGTTGCGTTGGGATTCAACGCAGCTGCTCAACCCCACCACGATTCGCAATGCCTTTACCCAGGCCTTTTTCTCGATCGGGACGGGCATCGGTTGCATCCTTGCCTATTCGGCCTATCTGAAAAGCAGTGCCCGTCTGCCGAGGGAAGCGATCGCGGTGGTGGGTTTGGATACGGCCGTGGGTCTGTTGGCTGGACTGATCACCTTCCCTGTGGTGATCAGCTTCGGTCTGCAGGAAACGGTGAGTGAGTCCACGGTTGGGGCTTTGTTTTTGGCGATTCCCACCGGACTTGCTTCCCTTGGGTCGGCAGGGCGCCTGGTGGCCGTGCTCTTCTTCTCACTGGCCTATCTCGCGGCGATTACCTCCTCGGTGTCCTTGCTGGAGGTCCCTGTGGCGTCCTTGATGGACCGCTTGGGCTGGTCCCGCAGGCGATCGGCATGGTTGATGGCCTTGCTGATTTTTATTGCCGGCCTGCCAGCGGCGATGTCGATTCCGGTGTTGGAAGCGATGGATTCGATCTTTGGGGGAGTGTTGTTGATCTTGGGAGGACTGTTGTTAGCGCTGCTGATGGGCTGGGTGGTTCCGAAACGGTTTCGGGATGATCTTCAGACATCAAAAACATCAGGGGGCTTAATCCGCTTGATGTTGTTTTTCCTGCGCTGGGTATCTCCTGTTGTAATCACGGCTGGCTTAGTCATCAGCGTTGTTGATTTATGGCGTCAATGGTTTCCAGCGGCTTGATGGCAGGTAGCAGAAAGCATGCTGCTCAGGTTTTAAAACTTTCTCTGCACGAATTCGCTTGCCAAGCGAACCTCCAGGAGGAATGAAACTGAGGCCAACATCAACATCCCCATCGTGGTGATGAAAAGAGGTGCAACGATTGCGGTGAGGTTCACTTGCGTGATCACACTCATAAACATCGCTGAAACCACGATGGAAAGGAGGAGGGTGGCGCAGGTGAGTAGCCAGATTGCGCGAAGAATATGTTGCATTCGCCGCTTGCAATGCTTGCGATCAATATCATCTGCTCTGGCATCTGATTCGCTCAGTCGGCGTGAGTGATCAGCAACGCGGGCGAGCCTGGTGGACAGCACATTGAGCAGGGCCCCGATTCCAGCGAGCAAAAACACCGGCGACACCGAGAGCTGAATGGCCTTGGACAGGCTTTCAGGATGCAAGTTTGTGAATTCCAAGGGCGGGTGAGTCCGTTAGGTGGTGTCAGCAATCCGGTAGACAGGAGCCTCTGTGGACGCAGTTCGATGTTGTGGCTTAAACGTTGGAACTTTATTGAGCGGGCTCGGTTGGAGCGGGAGCTTTGGGATGCATTCGAGGCCAAGGAGGATATCGAGGCCATGGTGAATGGCCTCAAGGCCCGTATTGAAGCTGCCGATCCCAGTGACCCTGATCTTGGCGATCAAAACTTCCGTTTGGAGGTCTGGATCACCACCATGGAAAGGATCCGCAAAATTGAAGCCATGATGGCTGGAAAGGAGCGCTAGATCGTTTTCCAATCGGTGAGTCCACCAGGCTTGTCGATTAGCTCAATGCCTTGGTCGCTGAGGGCCTGGCGGATGCGATCGGCTTCTTGATAGTTCTTGGCCTGTTTCGCTGCTTTGCGATTGGCAATGGCCAGTTCAATCGCCTGAGCATCCACTTGGCCGTGTTCAGAGGGTGGGGATTGATCGGTTTCGCTGCGTAAACCAAGCACGCCGGCCAGTTCGCGCAACACCATCCAGCGCGCGTGCAGTTCGTTGAGTTCGCTGGCTGGCTGGTCAGGCTGGTCGCCGCGATCGAGGCGGTTGGTTAAGCCCCTCAGCGGACGGGCGAGATCAAACAGCACGGCCAGGGCGCCGGAGCTGTTGAGGTCATCGTCCATAGCGGCGATGAACCGTTGCTTGAAGGCTTCAAAGGGGCCATCGGCGCTCAGTTCAGCGCGAACCGCTTCCCCGCTCAAGGGCACCTGATCGCTCCATCCCAAAGCGGCAGCATGGGTTTCGCCCAATTTGAGGGCGGAATTCAACCCCTTCCATCCAGTGGTTGCTGCCTCCAGCGCTTCCGGGGTGAAGTCCAGAGGCTTGCGGTAGTGGGCCTGCAAAACAAACAGACGCAGGGCCATCGCCGAGAGGCCGCTGTCTAAAAGTGCGCGAATGGTGGTGAAGTTGCCCAGGGATTTGCTCATCTTTTCTCCCCCCACATTCACCATGCCGTTGTGCAGCCAAACCCGAGCGAGTTCGGATCCCGTGGCCGCTTCCGACTGGGCAATTTCATTTTCGTGATGGGGGAACACCAAATCGGCTCCGCCGAGATGGATATCGATGGTGTCGCCCAGTTCTTCACGCACCATCGCCGAACATTCGATGTGCCAGCCAGGGCGACCCTCACCCCAAGGGGATGGAAAGCTGGGTTCATCCGTTTTCGCCCGTTTCCAAAGGGCAAAATCAAAGGGGTGTCGCTTTCGTGCTTCTTCCGCATCGGCGACGCGACCCGCAGCATTCTCCTGCTGCTCACTGAGGTCTCGGCCGCTGAGCTTCCCATATCCCGCGTGCTTCATCACGGCGAAATAGACATCGCCATCGGCTGAGTAGGCCGCCCCTTTGGCTTCAAGCTCTGCGATTAAGCCACGGATGCTGTCCAGACAACGGGTGGCACGGGGCATGCGGTCGGGGCGCAAGATCCCAAGAGCATCCATGTCTTGATGGAAGGCTGCGATGTTGCGCTCGCTCACCTCATCCATTGATGAGGACTCTTCAGCAGCGCGCTTGAGGATTTTGTCGTCAATGTCGGTGAAGTTTTGAACGAACGTCACCGCGTAGCCGCGCCAGATCAAATAGCGACGTAAGACATCCCAGTTGATGTAGCTGCGGGCATGTCCGAGATGGCAGAGGTCATAGACCGTGACCCCACAGCAATAAATGCTGACCTCTCCTGGCTTCAGTGGGAGAAAGGGTTCCGTGCGGCGGGTGATGGTGTTGGTAAACCGCAGGGAAGACATCAGGCTCAAAAAGGGGGGATCAAATCACGGTTCATGCCTGACTGCGCAGTTCAAAAACCTTGGATGGATGGTAGATCCGAGCAGGTGTTGCCCCTTCTTTTTGCGTTGGACGGAAAAACCGAGCGTGGTTTGCGCTCAACTCCTCAACACTTCAATGCATTGTTATTGAAATCATAGAAACATTCGTTTTAGAGGCTGCGTTGTGAAAACCGATATCTCGACATTGATTGGCAGATGAGATGCATGGAAGTTGGCCATAGGCCCAGCGATGCGATCGATACGACGTTGTTGTTGGCAATCGAGGATAGGCAGGGGATGCTGATGGTGGATCTAAGCCTTAAGTATAAGGTTTGAATCCAAGGCTTAAAATGATGCTGATTGAGGCCATATTGCGCACGCCTGTTGTGTATTTCTGTGGAAACAATGTTGGTTTGATCAAGCCAATGTTGCTAAGCCTGAGGGATCAATGCTGGTTGCGGGCTGCTTGCATGCTGCTCTTGCAACCCTGGATTGTGGCAACGGTTTGTGTCGGTGACTTGCATTGGCATTGCAATGAATTATCTGGTTGCTAGCTTTTGTTTGAAAATTAATTTGTTAGAGAGGATATTTGATGTCACTGGCGATTTTCGCTTTGATGTTTACTTGTTTTGTTGATGTGATGGGTCAAGGTCTTGCCTTCCCCATTTTTGCTGCTTTGTTGATGCAGCCCAATGCTGGCTTTCTTCCAGCTGGTGTTTCGCAGTCACAGGGTGCTCTTCTCTATGGAATAGCGATTGGAACATTCTTTCTGACCTGGTTTTTTGGATCGATTTATGTTTCAAGGCTGTCAGACAGCATTGGTCGTAAGACGGGAATCCTGATTTGTTTGATTGGTGCCATTGCCGGTTATGCAATTGCAGCGGTGGCGCTGATTTCACATAATTACACTCTTTTGGTGGTCTCTCGGGGGGTGACTGGCTTCACTGCTGGAGCTCAACCGATTGCTGCTGCAGCGATGATTGATCTTGCTAAAAGTGATCGAGAAAGTGCACGTAATTTAGGACTGACAACGGTTGGTATGAGTTTTGGTCTTGTGGTGGGCCCCATTATTGGAGGACTCTTCTCCGATAAGGATCTTCTTGGTGGCCTGGCATCCTCACATTTGCCATTTCTGATTGGTGGCTTGTTGTGTTTTGTGGGATTGATGCTTGTCTTCTTTGGTTTTGAAGATGCCAAGACGGAGGCCAGTCCGATGGATGTCAATCCATTGGTGGTGTTCAAGTTATTAGCGGATGCCCTTAATCGAGAGTCTGTTCGATGCGTTTCAACGGCTTTCTTTCCCTATATGTTGTGCGTCTTAGGCCTCTATGTGTTTGTGTCGGCCAACCTATCTACACGGTTTGGTTATGGAGCGACAGGCTCCAGTATTGGAATGTTCTTGATGGGAATTGGCTTGATTGGTTCCAGCAGCCTCCTCGTTGAACCTTTGAATGCACGGTTTTCAAAACGGACGATTATGGCGAGCTGCACCGTGTTGTTTTGTGGTTGTGTGACGGCATTCTTGTTCGTTGCCTCTGGGCCCCTGGCCTTGGCAATCATGCTGCCTTCAGGGGTCTTGCATGGTATTGGCTATCCAACAATGTTGACAGGCTTTTCTGAGTCTGTTTCCAAAGAAGAGCAGGGCTGGGTTATGGGTTTTGCCACATCACTCTTTACCCTCGCTGCCGCAATCGTTTCCTTCTTTGGCGGTCAATTGATTGCTTCGAGTGGACCACAAGCACCGTTTCAATTTTCAATAGTCTGCGGTGGAGTGGCCATCATTGCCTTGGCAGCGAATTGGAAAAATTCCCCTTACTTAAATAAGGTGATGTCATAACGGTTGGCCAAGGTTGATCGTCAATTATTTGCATTCCATCCAGTTTGCTCCGCTTCCTGTTTCCACGTCCAAAGGAACAGATAGATGGATGGCGTTTTTCATAGTTTCCACCACGAGCTCCTGAACTACGGCAAGTCCCTCGGGTTCCGTTTCGAGCACCAGTTCATCATGCACTTGTAGAAGAAGTCTGGCTGGCAGGTTTTTGCTTTCAAGTTCTGCTTGAAGCTGCACCATCGCCAATTTGATGATGTCGGCACTCGAGCCCTGGATTGGAGCATTGGCCGCGGCGCGCAGTTGCTGTGCTTCCATCCCGCCGCGTCGCGCCACCTCCAAATTGATCTCGAGGGGATCCATTCCCTTGAGGCGGCCGAGACCATTGCGATCGAAGTGAAACGGTCGCCTGCGCCCCAAAAGGGTTTCCACGTAGCCCTGACTGAGGGCGAGACGTTCCTGCAATTCAAGGTACGCAAACACCTTGGGATAGCGCTCTTTGTATTTGCTCAAAAAGTCTTTGGCTTCGCTTTGGCTGACCCCTGTTTCGCGTGCAAAGCGTTGGGCGCCCATGCCGTAAATCACGCCGAAGTTGATGGTTTTGCCCAAACGTCGTTCATCGGCCGACACCTCGTCTTTGTCGAGGAGCAAGCGAGCGGTGAGAGCGTGGACATCGTCTCCGTCGCGGTAAGCCTGGAGCAGCACTTCTTCTCCGGATAGGTGCGTGAGAATGCGCAGTTCGATTTGCGAATAGTCGGCACTGAGCAGTTGCCAGCCCTCTTGGGGCAAAAAGGCCTTGCGGATTCGCCTCGAAAATTCAGTGCGTACAGGGATGTTTTGCAGATTGGGGTTGCTGCTGCTGAGCCGACCTGTCGCCGTGACCGCTTGGTTGAAGTCGGTATGGACCCGTCCGGTTTCTGCTTCCACCAGTTGGGGCAGCGCATCCACATAGGTGCTCTTTAATTTGCTCAGCACTCGGTGCTCAAGCACCAGGGGCACCACGGGGTGATCTTGTTCGAGTTTTTCAAGCACCGTGGCATCGGTGCTGTAGCCGGTTTTGGTGCGTCGCGATTTTTTGCGGTCCAGCCCGAGGGTGTTGAACAGCAAGTCGCCGAGTTGCTTGGGGGATGCCAGGTTGAAGTCAAGCCCAGCAGCCTCTTTTGCGCTTGCCTCAAGTCGTTCCAGGTTGGCTCCGATTTCGGAGGAGAGCGCTTTGAGATAGGGCACATCAATGCGAATCCCCGTGGCCTCCATCACGGCCAAGACCGGCTCAAGGGGCAACTCCACCTTGCTGAGCAATTCGGGAAGCTGGGGGCCTAATGCCTCCAGTTGTTGCTTGAGATCGATGGCGAGTTTGCGGGTGAGATGCACATCCATGCCGCAGTACTGAGCGGCTTGTTCGAGGGGCACCTCGGAGAAATTGCTGGCCTTGCCGTCCTTGGCTTTTCCCACCAGATCGCTGAACAGGGTGGGATGAATTCCGTAATCCCGCTGGGCCATCACATCCAGGCCATGTTTTGCTGCCGCATCCCTGAGGTAATCAGCCAGCAGCGTGTCCATGACAACGCCGGCCAGGGGTAGGCCGTGTCGCAACAGAATCAGCCGGTCGTATTTGGCGTTCTGAAGGGCTTTGGGGTGCTCACCACTGGCAAGCCAAGGCGCAAACGCTTGCAGCACCGTTTCTAGTGGCAGTTGCTCTGGGATGGGATCGCCTTGATGACTCACCGGGATGTAGGCCAGATCGCCAGGGTTCGCTCCCCAGCAAACGCCAATGCCCACGAGCTGAGCTCGGAAGGGATTGAGATCGGTGGTTTCGGTGTCGAGGGCCACGGGGGCCAGTGGATCGCGGCAGTTCATTAACTGCGTGAGCAGGGCCTTGAGTTGATCCAGGGTTTGAATGACGTCTGGCTGTAAGACCGGTTGGGTTTGGCTGGAATCTGCGGCGGATGTCGCTTCTGATGACGCTTCTGATCTCGCTTCTGATCTCGTTTCGGACCTTGCTTCGGTCCCCTCTGTTGTTTTGGTCTTGGACTTGATGGTGCGTGGCTCTTCCGCGGTGGCGAGCAGGTGGGCATTGGCAGCCAATCCACCACTGGAAAAGGTGGCGACAAAGTTGGGGACCTGGCGGATCAGGCTGTTCAGCTCCAACTCTTCAAGACGCTGACTAAGGCCATCACCGTCCACGCTGCCCAGCTCCAGTTTGGGCTCCTCCGGCAGGGGAATGTCCACCAGGATTTCCGCCAGGTGCCTCGACAGGTAGGCATTGTCTTTGTCGTTGGCAAGCTTGCCTTTCAGCGCCCCTTTAATCGCGCCTCGGCTCGCTTTGGGGCCCTCCTCTTCCACCTCGGCCAGGGTCCGATACACCCCATCAAGATCGTTGTTGTCTTTCAGCAGGCTGATCGCTGTTTTCGGACCCACGCCCTTCACGCCAGGGATGTTGTCGGAGCTATCTCCGGTAAGAGCCTTGAGATCCACCACCTTGGTGGGAGCCACGCCGAGCTTGGCTTGGACGCCGGCTTCATCGATCAAGGTGGGGCCACTGCTCTTGGCGTAGGGACCGCCACCCATATAAAGGACAGCGATGTTGCGACTGTCGTCCACCAGTTGGAAGAGGTCGCGATCGCCGCTGAGAATGCGCACACTCCATCCCTCTGCGGCTGCGCGGTTGGCCAAGGTGCCGAGCACATCGTCGGCTTCAAAACCCGGCGCCAGGCAGAGGGGCAGCTGGAGCTGCGTCTTCAGAATGTCTTGGAGCTGCTCAAGGTCTTGGAAGAAGTGATCCGGGGCGACGTCGCGATGGGCCTTGTAGTTGGGGTCGGCTTTATGGCGGAAGGTGGGTTCAGCCGTATCGAAGGCGATCGTCACACTGTTGGGTTTCAGCCCTTTGCAGTTGTCGAGTAAGGCCTTTAGAAACCCATAGGTCACGCTCGTTGGCGTTCCGTCTTTGGTGCTCAGTCCGCCCTCCCCGCCCTTGCTAAAGGCGTAAAAACTGCGGAACGCCAGTGAGTGTCCGTCCACCAGCAGGAGCAGGGGTTGATCGGAGGTGGGGCTCATGGGTTTCGGCGGGGGTGGGCTGGATTAGTCGCGCTGTTTAGCCCAGGGCGGCAAGTCGATGAACACCCGGGTTCCCGGTTTCACTCCGGAGAGAATCGCACTCTGGCTGCCACCACTGGATCCAAGTTCGATGGACTGGAAGGTGGGTTGATCATTTTTGCCCACCAGCAAAACGCCCGGTTTGCCGTCTTCGGTCACGATCGCCACGGTTGGGACCAGGGTGCTCGCTGCGGTGCGACCGGTTTGAAAATTCACGTCCGCGGTCATGCCGATGCGCAGGATGGGAGGCGGATCGAGAAGGGTGAGTTCCACCTCAAAAGAGATCACATTGTTGGTTTTCTCGGCACGCGGGGCGATGTCGCGCACTTCAGCGGCAAAGCTTTGATCGGGAAAGGCATCAACCCGCACGCTGGCAACCTGGCCGATTTTGATCCTGCCGATATCACTTTCGGGCACTTTTGCGGTCACCTCCAGGCCCTGGGAGAGCTCAACGATCGATGAGCTGGTCGCTCCCGCTGAGGAGGATGCTGCGGTGGTGGGCGTCACGAAGGAGCCGGGTTCGGCATAGCGCTCAGTGATCACTCCGCTGAAAGGGGCCCTGATCAAGAGTTCGCCACCCTCCACATCCCGTTGTTGGACTCTTTCTTGGGCTGCTTCAAAGTTGGCTTTGCTGATCAGATAGCTGGCTTGAAAGTCATCGCGATCGGCCTCGCTAATCGCACCACTGCTAAACAGCTTGCGACGGCGCAGATAGTCGGCGGTTTTGGCTTCATAATCGGCTTTGGCTTGACGTTCCAAGGCCTTGAGCTCATCCATTCGGTCTTGAAAGTCTCCGCGGTCCATGCGGGCAACCACCTGCCCTTTCTCCACGCGGTCTCCTTCGTCAACGAGCAAGGCTTCGAGCAAACCCTGACGTCTTGGACTCACGTTGACCCGGCGAATCGCCTCCAACTCGCCGCTCGCAGTGATCACACCGGGAAGCGATCCACGGGTGGCTTCAACGGTGTAGTCGGAGAGGTCACGGCCTCCGCTGCGATTGCTGTTCAGCGTCCAAATCAAACTTCCGCCGCCCAAAAGTGCTGCGGCCACGCCAGCAATCAGCAAGCGTTTGCGTCGTCGTCGATTGCTGCTGAGGCGTGTAAGAGAGGTCAAGTCATGGTCCTTGGCGAGTACCGGGGTTTGCCGTTGTTGGCTGACCATGACACCGCCTGTATCAGAACTTCACACACAGTCTCGCTTGTGTCCTGGTGAAACGACGCGGGAACTGGAAATTTGCACGGATCAGTCACGTATAAGAAGCGTAGGCGTGTGCTTGTTGGGGTTTGCGGCTTTAGAGGCTGTTGAGGGCTGGTGGATAGATTTGCCCACATGCTTAAAGCTGGAATCGTCGGGTTGCCCAATGTCGGCAAATCCACCTTGTTCAATGCCCTCGTGGCCAACGCGCAGGCGCAAGCTGCGAACTTTCCGTTTTGCACGATTGAGCCGAATGTGGGCACGGTGGCGGTCCCAGATGATCGCCTCCAGAAGCTCTCTGACCTCAGTCAGAGCAAAGAGATCATCCCTACACGAATGGAGTTCGTGGACATCGCCGGTTTGGTGAAGGGTGCCAGTCAGGGCGAAGGCTTGGGAAATAAGTTTCTGTCAAATATTCGTGAGGTCGACGCGATTGTTCATGTGGTGCGTTGCTTTGAAGACGACGACGTCATTCACGTGTCTGGATCGGTGGGACCTGCGCGCGATGCCGAGGTGATCAATCTTGAGCTTGGCTTGGCCGATCTCTCTCAGATCGAGAAGCGGCGTGAGCGGTTGAAGAAGCAAATGCGTACGAGCAAAGAAGCGCAGGTGGAAGACGAGGCTCTTGCACGCATTCAAGAGGTGCTCGAAGCCGGAGGCGCCGCACGCAGCGTTGAGCTAACGGATGAAGAAGCTTTGATGATCAAGCCGCTTGGACTGCTCACTGCCAAGCCAATCATTTATGCCACCAATGTGAGCGAAGACGACCTGGCTGCGGGCAATGGCTACTGCGAGGAAGTCGCAGCCCTTGCAGAGAAAGAAGGGGCTGAGTCTGTGCGCATTTCAGCGCAGGTGGAGGCCGAGTTGGTGGAGTTGGGCGAAGAAGAATGTGCTGATTATCTGGAAGGCCTTGGCGTGAGTGAAGGAGGCTTGCGCAGTCTCATTCGTGCCACCTATCGATTATTAGGCTTGCGGACTTACTTCACCACTGGTGAAAAGGAAACGCGGGCTTGGACATTCCGGGCCGGGATGACCGCACCACAAACGGCAGGAGTGATTCACACTGATTTTGAGCGTGGATTCATCCGTGCACAAACCATCGGTTGGGAGAAGTTGCTGGAGGCTGGCTCACTTCCTGAAGCTCGAAATAAGGGATGGTTGCGTAGTGAAGGGAAGGACTATTTGGTGGCCGAGGGTGATGTGATGGAGTTTTTGTTTAATGTTTAATCATTGTGTTTACATTTTAATTTGGCATCTTTTAAAGCAATAGAAATGGTAAATTATAATTTCCTTTTCTTGTGAACGTTTTTTCAATAATGGTTGATGTTCAAGTGCTTGAATATTTTTGGGAATGAGTCACTTTTTTTTGTGTGATGAGCCATTCTTGTTCTGTCGAATGGTGAATGGCTAGTTTGATTCTGTGTGTAGAGGTTAGTGTCTGGGACGTAGTCAACGCAAGCTTCCAGCAGGTCATTCCTTTCACATCATGCTCAGATGCAATAGCCGTCAGTTTTTGATTGCCAAAGGATTGCGGCGTGATTTGCTTTTAGCTGTGCTCTCTAAAGCCAAGCAAAAGGTGCCCCATAGGTTGTATGCGGTGTGCCTGATGGCAAATCACCTGCATCTGCTTCTGCGTCCTGATGATGCAAATGAATTGCCAAAGCTGATGCATTGGGTTGGCAGGTATTCAGCCATGGCTTTGAATCGCCTTTCTGGACGTTGCGGGCATTTTTGGTAAGCCAGGTATTACGCCACTGCCATTGCTCCAAAAGATCACAGGCGAGTGCTGAATACATTGCGTTATATCCACGCCGATCTAAAGGCAGCAGGAATCAGGAAAGGGTTTTATGACCCCTATTCCAATTACGGGCATTACGGAAGATTGGAATGTGATGGCATCAGTGAGTTGCGTCCAAGCTTTCTGCAATTGGCATCAAGCCTTAAGGGTTGCTCCAGGCGATATGCACGGTTCTGCCAGTACTGCCGGCACAAAAGCAAAGGCAGCTCCTAGGTCACCATGATACGAACTAAGGTTTTTCAATATAATTCAAGCAAGTAGTGAAATTTAGAGTGCAACTCGAACTCCTAGTTGACCTCCCCAGCTACTCCAAGAAGCATTATTCCAATTGTTAAATCCATCTTTAGTGTTAAAATGTGAGGTTGCCCTGTAAATTCCTTCAGCGAATATTTTAGAGTCTGATGAAACATCTACAGACATGCCAGCTTTAAATTGATAGCCCCAGAGAGATCGATTGAATGCGTTATAAGAGAGGCCTGGATCAGAAAAATTTCTTACGTCTAAGTTTGAATATCCTATTCCAGTACCAAGATATGGCGTCCAGGACTTCTTGCGCAGCAGATCCCAGTATCCGCTAATGAAAGCTGATTGCTTTCGAACTTCTCCACCTGAAATATAGTCAAAATCAATTCCTCGAACATTAGTGTAGCCACGTAATTGACTTGCATCAATAGCGTAAGTCGCCTCGATTCTTAAACCTTCAAAATCAATCCCAAATCCTAGCTCTGCAGATGCTCCAGGATTTGTATATTCCTCAAAAGTTCCTACCTTTCCTGTATTTGTTCGGGTCGTCGGATTATTGGCTCCAGCTGCTCCAGTTATATATAGCTTGGGATAATCATCCCTGTCCTCTTGAGCAATGACAGGCAGGGAAGTGATAGAGATGGCAGAAGCCAACAGCCCTAGGGAAAGGCGGCGCAGCATGGAGGTTGAATTAGATACCGAAAGGATGACTCGCTTGTGTTGCTGTTGAAAGCTGCAGTAGGCAGTTTCAGCATTGTTGCTATTCCGTAGGCAGCAAACCCCGCTTGTGGTGGGGCTATATCTTTAGACAGAGAAGCTTGAAATGTCTAAAGGAGTCAATTACCACTTAGGATTTATTGAGCATTCACCAAACAAGCCAATGGGACTAAGGACTGTCAATAAGCGGATCGCTCTTTGGGTTACAGAGAAAGTTGGCACGATGTGGTGCGCTTATGCATTTTGCTTGCTTGCATTCATTTCTTTGCCTGAAGCATTGGCTTCGCAAGACCCTTTGAAGATCGTCTCCTGGGGGGCACAGACTTTTCTCCAGCTTGTACTGCTTCCAATCATCATTGTTGGGCAGAATATTCAAAGTAAAATTGCTGAGCAGCAGGCTGATACGGATAGCAAAACGCTTATTGCTATTAAGCGGCTAGCAGAGGAGATTCATGATGCAACATACAGATCAAGCACTGCATTTCTTGAATTGAATGACTAATCAAAGCGACTCATGCATGTGCTCTCATTGGTGTTATTGAATTAAATTCTGTTGCCGCAATACACTTTTGCTTCTATCGATAATATTGCTTTTGCTTTTAATGCGGATCATTGATCTTGTTTGTTTCAAGCTTTTAGGGTTGAGTGTTCAAGCGGGTGGTGATTGAAATGCTCTATGTGTTTTGCTGCCGTATAAAGGGTCCAACACCATGTGCCAAAAAGGAAGCGAATTTTTTTGGGATTAAATTATCAGATAAGTTTTATCTGCAATAGAGTTGTTTGAGTTGTTTGAGTTGTTTGAGTTGTTTGAGTTGTTTCTCAAAGAGCCTCAATCGCCTTCATCGCTGGAACAAATTGATCGCTGTCTTGATTGAAGTCTGTGCATTCTTTGTTCATGGCTTCACTCACCAGCTGGATGGTTTGAGCGGCTTGGGAAGATTTTAGCCAGTCCTTTTGCGACTCCCAGTTATTATTTTTAATCGCTGCTTCCACGATGAGATCAGCACGCTCTTGGCTGTAGTCAGCGTGGATCACTTTGCAGGCTGCGTAAGCCGATTGCCCCACGAGTCCTCGGCGCATGTCTTGCACAGACGTTTGGGCCGTCTGGGCGTGTGCCCCACTCCAAAGAATCGATTGACTCAGCATCCAACCAAGGCTGATCCAGAGCAAATGTCTGCGGGGCATCATCGGCTTACGCGTAGTTCGAGTTGAAAGTCTCGCCTGTGGCCATCGGGATGGCGAGGTCCTCCCTCCATTCGCTCAATGGTTTCTCCCAGCCTTCCTCCCAACGCTGCAACACGAGGGGCTTGGCCTGTAGGCCGACGCGCTGTCCGTGTGCAATGGCTCGACTAATCGCTTCGTGTTCTGCTGGTTGAAACCGGAAGGCCTTAAAACTGGCCAAAAGATTGAGAAGCACGTAGGCGGGGAAGCCAATTTGAGTGGCGGTGATCGCTAACACGGCTGATTCCCCCTGCGCTTGGGTGTTGAGCCCGGCGATCACGTGATGAATGTCATGGGTGGTGGCGATGCGTTGGGTGAGCCAGAGCGCTTCTGTGCTGGTGTCTCGGGGTCGGAAAAAGTCGGCGTCGTAATTCAAGCGGCGAATCATTCCCGCATAGGCCCGCCCCAGTGTTCCTTCCGGAAGCAACTCCAGCGTCTCAATGTTTGGTTGAAAGGCTGGGAAGCGTTGCTCCATCATCTCGGCACCGCCCGGCAACGCCTTAAAACGTGCGATGGAAACCTGCATCGCTTCACTGTCGAGGAAGTTGTCGATGAGGTCTCCCACTCCATGGAGCCCTCCCTCGGTGGATGCAATCTCGCGCAGGATGCGCAAATTTTTAATGGAGCGCAGCAGTTCTCTGGTTCGTGGCATCTAGTGCTTCTTCGATGGGGCTTCCACTCAAATTTGGCTTGTAGCGGGGGCGGACCGCCTTCAATAGTGGGACCACTAACAAACAGGTGCCAGCCATCAACAACCAAAGCACCAAACCATGACCCTGTTGGTCTAGAAGGGCACCCGCGAGGAGAGGCGCTGCGATGGCACTGATTGCAAAGCATTGAGAGAACAGGGCCATGGCTAAACCGCGATGTTGCAGGGGTGTCTCTTCCACCATGGCTTCTGCTGCCGTTGGTAAAAAAGCAGCCTCACCAAAGGCGATCGGAACCATCGCAAGCGCAATCAGGCTGCTGCCTCCGGCCCAAAGCGCTGATCCAGCCAGTAAAAGGCAGCCTGTGATGAAGCCAAGCAAGCCCATTCCTAAGCCAAAACGCAGACTGCGCTTTGCCACCCAGTTGCCGATGGGCCACTGAAGCACCATCAACAGAAGAAGCTGCCAAGCGATAAAGCCGCCGCTGGAGGCTTCGCTGAGTGGAGCGCGGGCAAGCCCCCCTCGAACCATGTCGAGGGGAAGGGCGCTCTGCATCAATGAAACGATTCCAGTGGCGATCACGCTCACAATCAGCACTGGAATCAGGGGCAGAAGCCAACGCCAATCAGCTTCTGGGGCCGATTTGGCTTCCGCTTCAGGATTCAATTCATGGTTGTTGCTTGCTGCGGTGCTGGGATGCAGCAGCGCCGCCCGTCCGTCCGGCAGGGGCGTGAGCAACAACACCACCAGCATGCTCAGCACGGCCGCAGCTTCCACCGCGTAAACCATCCGGATCATGTCCATGGCGGTCAACACCGCACCCAATAAGGCGCCAGCGGCAACGCCTAAGGCGTCAGCGCTGCGAGCCAGAGCGTATCCACGGCTGGAATTGAAACCGCTGCAGCTCAAGGGAACGGCCAATTCAATCGCTGGGAAATAGAGGCCGGCCGCCACCCCGATCAGCAACTGTCCAACGAGGTAGCCGTTGAAGCCTGTGGCTTGAAACAGCACCAAATCCGCCATTAAGGCGAGCAGGGCAGCGGCTCGGACTGGCCATGAGCAGGTCAGACCGCGGTCCAGCAAGACGCCACTCAACAGCCTTGCCACCGTGCCGATCAAGGCAGAGGCCGCCAATCCTTGGCTCACTTGCACTGCCGTAAAGCTCGCCTGGTGAAACACGATCGGTGTCAGATAGATGACACCACCCGCTCCAAACGAAGCGAGCAGGCGAATAAACGCCACTTCTTGCAAAGGTGCGGGAAACTGGTTCCACCAGTGAACTGGTCTTGGCCTTGCGAAGACGCTCAACAGGACTGCGATTAGCTGCAAGTTGTGTGTGCAGTCTGCTGTTTTTTGGCGTCTCACCGCGTCCGTTGTGGGCTGCTTCTCAGCTGGAAGTGCAGATCGATGGCACGGTGATTCCCTTCTCCATTGGCGATTTAGCGAAATGGGCCCGCTCTGATGGACGCCACCGTTCCGAGCTCAGTACTTGGTTTTCGCTGTTAGAGCCCGAGAGTCGCGCAGGAGTTTTGGAGCTGCTGCAGGCTCCTGTGATCCTTGATCGCAGCATGGCTCGTCAGCTGTTGAACAGCTGGGCTGGCCGGCAATTGTTGGATCAAGTGTCGGATTTAGTGCGGGTGGACGATGACACGGAGGGGGTGATCGTTCGTCAAACGATCAACGAACTTTTAACCCGACAGCAGCAGGTCTCCAGCCTGGATTTGCTTGAGGCCTTGCCTGCCGAAAGCGTTCGTCTTGATCTTGATCTCTTGCTCGAGCTGGCATCCAGTTGGCGGATACAACTTGAGCGTCAACAAAACCTGGTGCGCCGCCTGGATCGCTTCCCCGTGACGGCCTCAGCTTCTGATCGTTTCGGGGCCTCCAGCCAAGATTTCGATCCGTTATTGGAACCGCGCTTGATGTCCTTGGCGGTGAGCCATCGCGAGGAGCCATTGGAATTTCAGCTTTGGTTGCCTGTGGAGGGGGCCCCAAAGCGTGAGCAGTGGCTGGTGCTGATGCCTGGATTAGGCGGCAGCCCAGATCATTTTCGCTGGCTTGGTCGCGGCCTTAGTCGTCGCGGTTGGGCCGTCTTGGTGCCAGATCACCCTGGCAGCGATGACGAAGCGGTCCAGGCCCTCTTAGAAGGGCGTCTTCCCCCTCCAGGGGCGGAGGTGCTTCCCGAACGGCTTCAGGATCTTGATGCCTTGCTCAAGGCCCGCGATCAGGGGGTGTTTCGGGTTCCCGGTGAACGTTTGGTCCTCGCTGGCCACTCCCTGGGTGCCTTTAGTGCGCTGCTTTCAACAGGTGCCAGGCCGGCTCCAGGTCTTGCGCGTCGTTGCTCGTCAGCGTTGGGTGACTTGCCGCTCAGCAACTTGTCGCGGCTCTTGCAGTGTCAATTGGTGGATGTGTCTTTGCCACAGCAGGTGGCACCCCCTGCGTTGTCGGCTGTGATCGGCTTCAACAGTTTTGGCAGCTTGCTCTGGCCTGCGGACTCCCTTTCCAAAACCGTCAACGTGCCTGTCTTGTTCACTGGTGGCACCCTCGATCTGATCACGCCACCGATCAGCGAACAGTTGGGCTTGTTGTTGGCGATGCCGGCCGACCCCTCGAGCCGGGTGGTGCTTGTGGAGGGTGCAAGCCATTTCTCTCCCGTGCGCGTTGAGGGGCAGAGGCAAGGGGGACAGGGTGAGGATCTCTTTCAGCTGGGAGAAGATCTGGTGGGTGTTCAGCCGCTCCAAGTGCAGGCGCTTTTGGAGCAAGAAGTCGTCCAATTCTTGGAGGAGCAAGAACAGCGCAAGGGTGCTCAGCGCTTCAAGGCCAAGACCCTGCATTTGAAGCTTGGAGAGCTTCACTTGCATCGGCTCGATCGCGAAGCGGCATCAGCCCTGGTGCATCAGTAACGGATACGCGGATCGAGCACCGCTACCAAGAGATCAACCGCCACGCTCACCATCACGACGAGGGCGGCGATGGCCACAACGATGCCTTGGACCACCGGATAGTCGCGTTGGTTGATGCTTTCTTGAAGGCGCATCGCAATCCCGGGCCAGGAGAAGGTCACTTCAATCAGCAGAGCTCCACCAATGAGCGATGCCACCGTGATGCCTGCAATGGTGAGCACGGGCAACAGCGCATTGGGCAGGGCATGGCGGAGTACGACTTGGGTTTCGCTTAGTCCACGGCTCCGCGCCGATTCCACATAATCCGATTTCAGGGTTCGATTCAGATTGAGGCGTAGCGCGTTGGTGAACACCCCGCTGAGGAGGAGGCCCAAGGTGCATGCGGGCAATACGAGGTGTCGAATCGTGCCTTGGAGGGCAGACCAATTGCCGCTGACCAGGCTGTCAAAGATCAGAAAACCGCTGCCCTCTGGGGGGATCAAGCTGGGAGGAAATCTGCCGCCTACGGGCAGCCAGCCGAGCATGACCGCAAACACAAGTTGGATCAGCATCGCTGCCCAAAAAGGTGGTAACGCGTAGGTGCCAATTCCGTAGAAGCGGCCTGCAAGGTCAAATTTCCCCTCGGGGCGGGCAATTCCGCTAAACCCCACGCCCAAGCCCAGAACGGCCGAGATGATCAAGGCGGTGATGCCCAATTCCAGGCTTGCGGGAAGCGTTTTGCTGATAATCGAGCGCACCGACTCGTTGTTCACCAGGGCAACGCCCAAATCGCCATGCACCAGTCCGCCGAGAAAATTGGAATATTGATGCCACAGCGATTGATCCAGTCCGAGGCTGGCGCGTAGGGCGGCCTTTGCGGCCTCTGGAGCCCTGCTGCCCAGCACCGCATCCACCGGGTCTCCAGGGGCGACGCGTAAGAGCAGAAACACCAGGCTGGCAATCAGCCAAAGCATGAGTGGAGCAAGCGCAAGTCGCGTTGCGCAATAGCGAAAAAGCTCCCTTCCCCGTGCCATCAGCGTCGCTCTCCCAGTTGGGCCAGATTCACGAGTCCGCTGCCATTAAAGGTGGGAGGGTTTAAACGAAGCTGAGACCAGGCTTTGGGAGCCACAAACCAGACCGGGATGTAGGGCGTCCCTTCTGCGGCCATGGCATCCACGGTGGCTAGCTCCTTGAGCCGCGGACGGCCCTGCAGCATGTCGCTAAGGCGCAGGGCTTTTTGCAGCTTTGGTGCCGTCCAGAACGTGCCGCCATCCACGGCTTCCCCCGCCTCACAGATGTTGCCTTTCCCGCTGCTGCAACTCAGCAATGGGGAGAGGTAGGCCTCAGGGTCTGGATAGGAGCCACTCCAGTCGAGGATCACCGCCTCGAATGATCCTTCGCTCAGCTGTTTGTAGACGGTGGTCGACTCCACTCCGTTGAGGGTCATTTGCACGCAATCGGGCAGATCGCGTTTCAGCTGAGCTTGCCAGGTGAGGGCCATTAAGCGATCGGAGGGCACGTTGGTACGGAACGTGAACGGCACTTGCAGACGACGACCTGTGCAGTACCCGGCTTGTTGAAACAACGTGCGCGCTGTGGCCAGGTTGTAGGTGGGCCAGGGTTCGGTTCTGCCTCCCCGCAAACTGGGTGGAATCAGTGAGCGCAATGGCTCTCTCTGGGTGTAGCTGACCCGGGTGCTGATCAGCCGGCGATCCAAGCTATGGGCGAGTGCCCGACGCACGATTTGACGTTGCATCGGCGGGCTATTGCTGCGCAGGGCCACGAACGTGATGTTCATGGCGGGGCCTTTGCTCTCGCGCAGAAGCTGCTTTTCAGCCCGTTGGCTTAAGGCTCGTTTCTGATCTTCATCAATGGAGTTCGACAGCAACACATCCACCTCTCCGCTGACGAGGGCTCCAAACAGTGCTGTGGAATTGCTGAGGTTGATGAGGTCGAGTCCCACATTGTTCGGCGGTTTGCCCCAGTAATGGCGGAACGGGAGAAGACGCTGTTGGGTGTTGCGAAAGCTGTTGAGAATGTATGGGCCCGTCCCGACAAAACGATCATTCAAGAATCGATCGGCATGGTCGGCGTAGGCCTTGGGAGAGACGGGGGTGAGATATGGGGATGTGAGCAGGCTTTCGATCGAGCTGGAGGGCTCCTTGAGGCGCAGGCGGATCTCGAAGGGGGAGGGGGTTTCAATCGCTGCGATGCGATTACTCAGCAAATAACGCTGCGAGCCGATGCGTAGGAAGCGATTCAGGCTGAAAGCCATCGCCTTTGCATCAAAGCGACTGCCGTCGTGGAAGAGCACATCCCGGCGCAAAGGGATCGTCAGGCTGAGTCTGTCCTCACCGAGCACAGGCATGGATGCGGCCAATTGGGGCTGAAGCTCCCCGCTTGTGCCTCGGATGTAGAGCGTGTCGCCGAGAGCACTGAGCACCTGAAGCACCCCTGTGGTGCTTGCCAGAGCAGGATCGAGGGAGCCAATGCGCCCGGCGCTGGCAACCGTTAGCCGGTCGCTTTGGCGTTTGGGCTGACAAGCGCTTTGGCTCAAAGCAAGGGCCAATCCGATCAACACGCTGGCCTGAAGGCTGAAGCGACGGCGATCAGTCACGCAGCGGTTCGTCAATGCAATGGCTATTCAACGCCCTCTAGGCACGATTTGTCGTCAATCGCTCTCGGAGATCGCGCTGGAAATCTGTTCAAGGGCCACCTCGAATACAGGAGATCCATCGGGCTCGAGCGGCCATTGGCGGATCCAGCAACGGTCGTGGTCGTCGTCAATCCCGATCACCTGAAAGGGGCCTTCCCCAGAGCGCAGTTTGATGCAGTCCCCTTGATGCAGCGTCATGGCGGAACGAGATTTCTGCTGATCGCAGTGTGATCCGTTAGCCAGGGTCAGTTCGTTCGACATGAACGTTCGAGAGCACAGATCTGCAAATGCAGATTTGCTCTGTGATACTTCTTACAACTCTGCCCTACGCCGGGGACCTGCTGCCACCCGACGTTGCGGATGTGTGGGCCTGCTCAAAGACAGCCGAGGTGGGCATCCAGGCTCAGAACCTCGGGAAGTGCATGAATCGCTTGGAGTGCGGCACTCATTTGCCCGTTGCCAACAACCTGGGTGATCACAACGATTTCAGCTCCCGCGTCACTGGCTTCGAGCTGAACGATCGATTGAATGGAGACGTTGTGGTCGCCGAAGCAGCTGCCGATTTGCCCGATCACGCCGGGAGCATTTTCTGTTTTGAAACGCACATAATTGCGTTGGCTGGTCCGCTCCGTGTTCACCAGGTGGCATCGCCGCCAGCTAGAGGCTGCGAGCAGGGGATCCAGATTGCCTTGGGCCGGATTGAGTTGGCGGATGCCCGCAATGTTGAGGATGTCAGCGACCACGGCTGAGGCGGTGGGCCCTGAGCCAGCGCCAGGCCCGTAGAACATCACTCTCCCGATCGGATCTCCCTCCACCAAAATCGCGTTATTCACGCCATTCACCCCCGCCAGGGGATGGTCTTTGGGGACCAGGGTGGGTTGCACGCTCACCGATAGGGGCATGGATGTGGGATTGCTCGGTTCAGGATCCATGCGTTCGGCGACCGCGAGCAGTTTCACGCCGTAGCCCAATTGCGTGGCGTAATCCACATCCCTGCTTTGCAGGGTGCTGATGCCTGCCGTGGGGATGCTGTTGCGATCGATCGGTCCCCCGAAGGCGAGCCCAGAAAGAATGGCGATCTTGTCGGCGGCATCGAGCCCTTCAACGTCTGCGGCTGGGTCGGCTTCGGCGTAACCCAGCTCCTGGGCCTCGCCCAGGACCGCGTTGTAATCCGCACCCTCGTCAGCCATGCGGCTCAGGATGTAATTGGTGGTGCCGTTGATGATTCCACTCACGCGCTGAATGCGGTTGCTGCCGAGCGATTGCTTGAGCGGCTCGATGATCGGGATCCCGCCGCCAACAGCAGCCTCAATCAGCACATAAACACCCGCGGCCGCAGCGGCGGCTGCAATTTCTTCGCCATGCCTGGCGATCACAGATTTGTTGGCGGTGACAACCGACTTGCCGGCTGAGATCGCGCGCATGATCAGCGTGCGCGCAGGTTCGATGCCTCCCATCACCTCCACCACCACGTCCACGCCAGGGTCGTCGATGACGGCTTCTGGAGAGGTGGTGAGAAGGCTTGCCTCCAGGGCGATCGGCCGTGGGCGGTTCTGGTCTCTCACCGCAACCCGAACCAGGTCCAGATCAGCAATCAGGGGATGTCTTCCCTCTGGTGTCTGGAGAATGCTTGCCACTCCGGCACCCACAGTGCCGAGACCGAGAAGGCCGATTCCGATCCGGGTGGACATTGAACAGGTTCCGTTTGCGTCGCTAATAAAGGACTCTATGAATCCATCGCCTCATCGGCGTTCTTAAGGGCCTGTGCCTGGGCCTGCATCGCCCGCAAAATATTCAAAAAGCCGTTAGCCCTCGAAGGGGTCAGGCTTGCTTGTAGGCCAGTGGCGGCAATGAAGGCGGGGTCTACGGCGAGGACTTGATCCGGGGTTAAATTACTCATTCCTTTGATGAGCAGGGCGAGCAACCCCTTGGTGATCAAGGCGTCGGACTCTCCTTGCCAGTGCACATGGTTGTCCTGGAGAGCGGCATGAATGAACACCTGAGACACGCAACCTTGCACTTTGCGGTCTTCGGTTTGCAGGTCTGCCGGCATCGCAGGTAGCTTTTTGGCAAGCCAGAGCACGTATTCGTAACGTTTGCGTGGGTCTGGCGTGCCGCTAAGCCGATTCGCTAGGCGGTCAAGCTCTTCGCTTCCGTATTGACTTGAAGAGCAGCAGGGTTCTGCCATGGACGGCTTCAGCGATTCAGGCTGGGTTGGCGCACCTTAACCATCAGGCCGACAAGGCCGAGCAGGGCTGGTGCCCCCAGCCAGGCCCACAGCCCAAGGGCAGGGGTTTGGTTTGGCGTCTCCACCACCTCGTCCAGCAAGACGCTGCCCTGGCGGATCGGTAATGCCAAATAGTCGCGATGTCCGGGGCCACCATCCACCTGTAAATCCAGGACGCCTTCAACCAGGTTTGGGAGCGTTAAGACCAGTTGTCCATTGGCTCCGATCTGACCCAGTTCATCTCCGGGTGTTCCATCAGCGTTGAGCAGGCGTACGGCAGCCCCTTCCACAGGCTCACCTGTGGAGAAGCTGCTATTCAGCTCCAATTGGCCATCGAGGTAGCGCAGGGAGCTTTCGATCCCGTGGGCCTGCACCTGCTGACCTGCCACGAGTCCCAGACCCAAAGCGGTGCATGTGACCAGCAGGCGTCGTGAAAACACGGTCATGGCAGCAGGATGACGAGATCGTCATCTTGCAGAACATTCGCTTCGCTGGCTAGCCCTGCGCAAGCTGCAGCCTTGCTCGGTGATCCAACCATCCAAGGGCTGATCCCAGGGGTCTGTGGGTAGCAAGGTGGGATGGACGCACGCTTCCGGCAGGACGGCGAACGTTGGCAGCGTTGACCATCCCGGCTGACGAAGCAAACGGTCATAACAACCGCCCCCATAGCCAAGGCGCATGCCGTTGCGATCGACCGCCAAAGCTGGAATCAGCAAGAGAGCAAGCTCGGCCGGTGGCAACGCGGGTGATGCGAGTGGAGCAGGAATGGAAAAGGCATCAGCGCGAAGCTCTTTTGGCGATGGAGCGTTTTGCCAAGGGTGATAAGTCACGCTGTAATCAGCTGCTGTTGCAGGCAGGGCTAGGGATGCGGGCTGAAGTTCGGCCAGCGGGCGTAAATCAGGTTCCCCTGGAAGGGGCCAAGTGATTCCGATGGCTCCTTGGCACTGAGCTGGATCTTGGGCGTTTAAGTGGGCAAGCACGCTTTGAACCAGTGAGGCATTCAGCCCTGGCATCAGCGCATGGCGCACGCGGCGGTAGGTCGACCTCAGGGCCTGTTTATCCATGGGTTTGCTTCGCTGAATGCGATGCAGTTGTGCAACCACTGTGCAGTCACTGTGCAACCACAGTGTGAGAACGATGGGGGTTGAGCCGTTTGCTGGGATCGAGAGGGTCCTGCCTGATGTACCTTCGCCTTCATAAAAAACCAGGACTGATGAAAAAGTTAAAAATTTGGCTGAGCCAGCTCAATGCCTATGCCAACAAGCATCTTCAGACCTGGGAGATAGAAAGAAAGCGCTAAAGAACGGCGGTTTTGATGCCTTGATCGTTGAATCCCAGGGTGATCTTTCCTGCTGTGCCTTCGTCTTGTCTAAAACGTGGATAACCCCCTGAGTTGACTGATGAGAGTGGTTCTCTTTTTTGTTTCCCTGCTGTTGGCCTTCCCTGTTGCGGCGGCGGAGAAGGGCCGTTCAACTGCGCAGGGCGTTAATCAACAGATGGCGACGGCTCAAGCGATGCGAGGTGTGCCCAAGGGGGCAACAGTTGTGGATACCACCTGCAAAGAATTTGCCGTTGGTGCCTTTACCTATCGGTTCCAATGCACAGTCCATTGGGCTCAATAATCGGCGCCGCTTGCACGTCGCTTCTTGATGCCAGCCTGGGTTGTTTGGCACTTCCAACAGATGCCAACCCTCTCATCATGCTGGTGCATTCCTCATCGTTGATCACGCCCTTGTGCGTGGGCTTCGTCTCGCTGATGTCTCTCTAAAGCAATCAAGCTGCACGAGCGATTTCAAGGATCTAGTAAAGAGTTTTGAACGTGGGAAAGCCAGGCCAGCCCATTGAAGCGGCTGCCTTGACCCCGTTCATGCAGCCGATCTCATAACAACAACGATGCAAGCGTGGAGCGCAATGCAACTCAGAGGATGGAGACTTTGCCGGAGGCAATATCGAAATACCCGGCCTTGATCTGAAGCTGTCCCGCTTGAACGGCGTTGGCCAAAACATCGCTGCGAGTCGTGAGCTGTTCAGCGGTCGCTTGGGCGTTGGTCTTGATGGCGCTCATTAAGGTGTCGCCTGGAACCAGGTTGGCTTGAATCGGTTTGATGAGCTGATCGAACAGTGGCGTGAGTGAATGATTCGCGCGAGCGGCTCGAACAGCGCCACAATTGCTGTGGCCTAATACCAAGATCAAGGGCGTTTTTAAGACCTCAACGCCAAACTCTAGCGAGGCGATTCCCTCGTCAAAAGGTGTGTTTCCTGCGCTGCGGACGACAAACAAATCACCAGCCGCCGCATCGAAAATCCATTCCGGAGCAACTCTGGAGTCGGCACAGCTGATGATCGAAGCCCAAGGGGATTGAGACTCTTCCAGAACGCTCGCCGGAAGGAAGCAATGGTCTAACCAGAGGTTAGACATCACTTGGGCACGTTCATTCAAATCCGTTGCCTTGTTTTTTGCTTGCCAAGCGTCCGCAAACCGGGCATTTCCATCGATCAGGGCCGTGAGTGGATCCTTTGGGCGGCAAGATCGGGCCGATTCCTTCGATGATGGAGCGGCTGCTTCGGCCTTGGCAGGGTGGATGAATGGCAGTGCTGCCGCGAGACCAAAAGCGTTCAGGCCGCTGCGAAACAGAAACGAGCGTCGATTGAGTGTCACGAAACCTGCTTGTCGTGAAAACTGATGTCGTTCACACCTGCTCTAGGGAGAGCAAGTAGCGATTGGCCTTGAAGATCGAGGTGGAAACAGCGGATCAAGCGATGCTGATCAAGTGCCAAAAACGATGGTACGCAAACGTGAGGCAGGGCTCTCATTCAATCCCACGTTTGGAAGTGCTGCAGTCACACTAATTCCAAGCTGTGATCCCGTTTGCAAGCGAAAGGACGTTTACGCGATCGACCAACGCCACTGATCAGTTTGTGCGATCCCTTCCTCAATCTCTTCATGATCAGAACCGATTTGGGTCGTTGTTCCAACCGTTCACTGGCTGTTGTCTGATCGATTCCGCGCGCGAGCGCTCTCACAGATGTAGGGGACTTTTAGATCGATTCCGCGGCCAGATACAGCGAACCAGCAAATCCATCGCGTCGTTTTCGATCACCCCACACACATTGCAGATCTCCCCGTGTTTCCTTGTGATAGAGATCTTCTGCTAGCTGCACAAGATTTCCGCCGGTCTGCAAATAGTCATCGGCGCTTTCGTATCCATTGTTTTGAAGCCACTGCAAGGTGAGGTGGATAGCAGTTTCTTCGACCCTGGTCATTGTGCCTTCACGTCATCTTGACGTTCTACTCGGCTGATCACGTCAGTGCTTGGCAATAAAAAACCCCGCCGGGGGCGGGGCTTAACTCAAGGATTGGGAAAACGAATCACTCGTCGCCTTCTTCCTCACCACCCACAGGGATGAGGCGAATAGCTTTTTTGCCAAGCTTGATGGTGAATTCATCACCAACTTGGAGATCGAGCATGGCTGTATAAGCCTTGCCGATCAGCAGATTGCCGTTGCCTTGAACTGTTGCAACGTAAGAAAGCTTGCGTCCGCCTTTACCAACACCAGCATTTCCGCCACCAAGGTCAATGCCCTTGGCATTGAGGAGAGCCTCATAAAAGGCGGTGAAATTGACCCGATCACTGCCGTCTTTCTTTTTGGAGACGTAGCCACAAGCTGTGGCGAGATCAGTCTTGGATACATCGCCCAGGTCTTTGACCTTGGTGAGCAGTTCGGATCCGGTAAGCATTTGAAACTTGCGTTTCACTATTACTAACAAACTCCATGCCTACTAGTCAACTATTTGCCCATATCAGTTGTTCTCCCTCTTGCCTCCTTCTCTGGCAGGAAAGGATTCCGATTCAATAGTTTTTCATCCTGAGGGATGCTGTGACCAACTTTTTCTAGTTGCTGCAGGGCTTTTGCGCTGATGCCGATAATGCTGCTTTACCAGACCAGAGTCAGGTGGGGCTCTTCATTTTGTTCCTGGGCTCATTTGCTTCCTGATCTAGCGGCATGCTTTATATCCTGATGCTGTGGAGCTGATGTCTTCGTTCCTGACGCTGAAGATCCTTCGGATAAACGAGCTCGTTGAAGGGTTTCGCTGTGAGTTGACTAGCAAGAAGGTTGTCAATGTGTGGGCTGTCTCGGTTGTGCTCAGCTCACCTCCTGTTGTTACCGACTGCTCCGCAGCTGTTTGCTCACCAGCTTTCAATCCATTTTGAGGTTGTAGCTCTCCAGCCCAGTTCAAGTCCATGGATTTGGTAGGCCTTCAGAATCCATGGCTTAGGGCTTGTGTATTTGAGCTGTAAAGACAGGGCGGCACTAAGTCAGCCTCTGCTGCCTCCAAGGTCAATCTTGATGGGCTGAGGTTTGTGCGACCGCATCATCCATTTCCTCAATAGCGAGATGAGAACGTGCTTCTCAGCTCTCAGGCTGTACGGAGGATGCCTGGGGAATTAACCGCCTTCGATTTTTACTCAGTGAGTGGATTTTCAGATTTTGTCGCTTTCGAGCGCCCGCTGTTTGAGTAAGCATCAGCTGAGTGCGCCGACTGTGCCGCTTCATTACATCGCCTGCCATGAAGTGTGCGCAGTGTTTAAGACGTTTTTGGACAATGATCAGCAATGTGCTGACCGCTATGTGATAGAAGTCTCAAATCCAGGCCATGCTGGATGGTGAGCGCATGAAGATGCTGTTAGAGGGAGCCAACGTTGCTTCGATCATCTTCGCTGGATGGCGAGGGGGTGATCCAGCCTTTCGACCCATGCTTATTTTGCTATCAAGCCCTGTTTTTGCAGGGGGTTTCGGCGTGAAAGTCTTGGCGGCAACGGTGCAAGGCTAGGAATCTTGCTTCATCGAGCTCCTGGAGGAGAACGATGGGTGATTCTTGGATGATGATCGACAACACACTGTTGTTTCAGGCCAATGGCTTCTTTCTATCGATGGCTTCTTTCTTCAGGTTTGATTAGAACCTGAGTTCCGCTGGTCAGTGATGCCTGCACCAAAATCCACGACGCAACCCAACGCTCGCTGTTGGGTTTGGTTCAAGGGCGATCCTCTGAAGACGGAGGGCTGTTGGAAGGGGGGCTGGTATGGAGCTCCTTCCGTGATTGGAGGTGTCAGGATTGAACATCACGATTACGTGCCGTGCAGGGTGCCGGAGTGGAGGGTGGTCTTCTCGGAGCCCACTGATCTATTGGCACCGCCCTCTGTTCCAGAGGAAGCGGAGTGGAAGCTGTACCCCACTGAGCCGCAGTGATCGTGCTTCAAAAATCAGGTCGGATGGATCTGAAGTCCTCTGTTCGATCATCGACCTCACTATTTTTGATCAATGTGTGACTCAGCCTGACGACTCTTTCATGGATGCTTGGGCCAATAATTGCAGGCTTTCTAGGTTTTTCAGTGTTTGTTGGGCCTGCGCCAGCATGGGTCGTCCCTGAGGAGCGCAGTCTGCGATTAAGGATGCAGCTAATGACGCTTCTGATTTTATCAATTTTATACAGTGATGAATTCGAGATCTTGGTTCTGCGGCCATGGATTCGCTTTTCTTGCTCAAAGTCGGAGCGATCTCATTAAGAAGGTGATTGAGCGCTTCCTGTATTGATTCGATGCTTGCATCTGGTGACGTTGATCTTTGATCAGGTGGATTCATTTGAGAGGTTGATCCATCAATGGTTGTAATTTAATGGAAGAACATTCAGCTCTACCGGCTTGGTCTCGAGCTCCTAGGGGCAGTTCTTAAGCCTGCAAATCGATCTAGCCAGCTGAATCTCATGATGAGCAGCTGTAATGGGATATACCTCCCGCATTGAAGTACTGATCAGGCTTCAGACGATAGTATTTCTCTTCGATTGCTTGTGATTGCTCCTCATAGGGATGGCTAAAGACCTCTTGCAATTCTTGGATAAGAGCGTAGTCACCCTGCTTCGCTTGTTGATAGGCAGGAGCAACGAGCCATTCTCGCCAGGTGTATTTCGGATTCATACGCTTCATCTTTTCCGCGATCTTGGCTGGATTCCCACTGCTCCCGATCAGCTCGTTCCAGCTCTGAAGCCAGGTTTGCCAATGTTGCTCTAGTTGTGGGGGAATGGGTGCATAAAAGCTTCTCTTTAAATCAGACAAATCATTCGGAAGTTTGGATAGCTCTCGGAAGAAAATTGTGAAATCTACGTTTGTTTGTACCATGAGTTGGAATAACTCCTGAACCAGAGCTTCGTTGTAGTTGTTTAGGCCAAGTTTGTCTGTCCACATCTGCTGAATGGTGGCGTTGATTTTCTGTTTAAACCCATCACAGATCTTGTCTAAGTGCTCTAGAGCTGCCGCATCATCTTTGATAAGGAGCCTTATGGCCTTCCAGAACATATGAAAATTGGCTTCTGCAGCTACAGGCTGGTTAAAGAATGAGAAGTGTTCACCACCCCCAATCCAAGGTTGGTAGCGCGGATCAAAGACCTCACAAAATCCAAACGGTCCATAGTCCAATGTAAAGCCACCAGCTGCACAGTTATCACTATTGAAATTTCCTTGGCAATATCCAATCCGTAACCAATGCGCAACCAAGGTCGTGAGCCGATCTCTGTAGAGCTCGGCCAGCTTGACGACTTGAGAGGGAAAATTCAACGACTGGTCTATTTCAGATTTGTATTCTCGATCGATTAAATGCAACACGATCATTTGTAGCTCTTTTAAAACGCTTGGATCGTTGCTGTTTCGAGCACGTCGTGCAAATAATTCCAATTGACCAACGCGTAGAAACGAAGGTGCAACGCGCGTTGAGATTGCAACCGGATCTTCTACTAAAATATCTGGATCAGAAGAGTTGGAGTTTTCCGAATACCAAGGTCGTCTCACTGCTTCTGTCTTGGAAACATAGAGAGTGAGGGAACGTGATGTTGGTACTCCAAGGGCATGCATCAATTCCTGTGCCAGAAACTCTCTTACGCTGGAGCGGAGCACCGCACGTCCATCAGCTCCACGACAGTAAGGAGTGGGACCAGCACCTTTTAATTGCATCTCCCAGCGTTGCCCATTAAGGATTCCCTCAAACACAGAAATTGCACGACCATCCCCATAGCCATTGCCATTTCCAAATGGGCATTGTTGGTTATATTCAGTTCCATAAATTGATAATGCATAGCCCGTGGCCCAACCAAATGGGCGCATCGGCTCTCGATTCACAGAGAGATCACCGGAGAAGAGTTTTTTAAATTCCTCATTAAAGGCTAGGTCTTGATCCAAGCCAAGTTCGGAGAAGAATGTTTTGCTATGGCTTATATAGCTGGGCTTTTCTAGGGGCTTTGGAGTAACAGGTACAAAATGACCTGAGCGGACCTGCCGAGGTCGATGGTCATCCCCATCTTTGGTTGATTCAGGGTCAGCATGAAGGGTCTCTAGGAGTGAATAATTTGCATGTTGAATAAAATCTTCAAAGCTTTCTAAAGATTGTTCAGTATCTGGTGTAGATGGATGCTGCATTCTTGTTACGGCTCTCTTGATCTTTTAACCATCATACCGAGTTGCATCTCCAGTGCTCATGTCGTGCCCTTGCGATGCTGCTCCTCTAGGTATTGATGATCCATTTTAGGATCAAAATATGGTGTGAAAGTGTCCGTTGAATCTTTTTATTAAAGGATGCTCTGATATGGCTCCAATCCTTCATTGATCTCGTGGGTGCAATGCCCCATTTTTGCTCGATGGTTTTGTTGTTTTTCTTGCTCTATTTCTTTTACTTGTAGATGGTGCATTGATTTAGCCGCGATCAGTGACTATAATTCAAGAGATCAAAGGCCTGCCGCTTCTTCTTTGGGCTTTTAAGCTCCTGCCGTTGACGATGGACTTAATCCAATCCAATGCTATTACCAACCTTCATCGACTTGCATCAGTAGAAGATGTGCTTCAATTTGTACGTTTGTGTGTTGATAAAAATCTAATTATTGATTTTGTCTTGAAAGAAGAGCTTGATGCTTTTATTAAGCCAAGCAATACCTCGGGTTCCTGGGTTCGTCAGCAAATTGATGGTGTAAGGGTGAAAGCAGTTGATAAAAATGGCTATACGATCTATGCCATCTGGATGAGAGAATCCTTGATGAAAGATTATGTGGCTTATTTGGAGTCGATTAAAAAAACACTTTCTGATGCTTCGGCGTTTTCATTTCCAGTGATCTGAGAATTCGTTGCTGAATGTTTAGCAGATTGAGAATTCTCCAATATGTTCTCTTTTTACTCCAATGTAGTCTCCTAAAACCGCGTCTTCATTGAACTCACCTGTGAGGCATTCGATAACCTGTGTATGGATGAAGGCAGGTTCTTCTGCTTTGCCTTCTTGGTAGGCAAACCGGTCTGGGTAGAGCGTTCGGTACTCATTGGGGATTGTGATAAACCAGCTGCTGTCGCTACCTGCGTAGTAAATCTCGCCGCCTATTCGGTAAAACTCGCCATATTTTTTAGCTTCTTCTGGAATTTTTTTGTAGATCTTTGCTTGTTCGTCTGCGGTGAGCCCAAGCCAGTTCAGGCTCTCTTCCATCTTCTCGTTCATTAGAAGCTGAGCAACCGATCCTCTATTGATAGCAGTTTTCTACGTGAACACTGTCGCTAGCCGCTGGTTCCATGGACTGAGCTGCCAATGAAGCCATGTTTTTGATGGGCTTTAGCCGCAGGCACCAACGCATTCAAAGCTTCCTCCTCCGGAGGAAGCCACAGCCATGAAGATGATCACGATCGTGGCTGCAATCAGAACCACTGGCCAGATTTCCGTATCAGGACCCATGAGCAGCGATATTCAAGGGTTACTAATCACCATCCATTGGCATGGTGGTGACCCATTTTATGTGATCCGCTGTTTTTCAATGTTTCTCTGTGGCAGTGCCTAGCCAATGCCCCCAGGCTTGATTCCTTTGGGTGAAACCTGTTGGGTCATGTTTGGTTTGTGTTGATGGGAGATGCATGTTTTGCGTGAGTCCCTTGAGCCGAAATCTTTCGCTTTGCTAAAGATTTCGGCTCGCAGTCAGGTCTTCCCGTTTGTCACAATTTGTAAATGATTACTTTCGCTGTTGCTGGAACCCTCGTTCTCCTTAACGTGGCTCTTATTTCTACAATCCTTTCTGTTGATCAATTGCTTGGATGAATAGATCCTGGTTGGAGAAATTCTATAAGCTTTAATCCTCATTAGCCTGTTAAAAGTAAGCAACTAATAATATTTTTTAAAGCTTTTTCTTTTTTTGTCCTTTTGCTTTCAGTGTTGTCCTTTTTTGATTAACCAGTTTCGTTGTGGCTGGGTAAAAGTTCGTTTGCTGTCCAGCTTCCATAAAGTTAGTTGTGTTTTTTTACCCCTGGTTATTTTGCCCATGGACGAGCAGATCCTTCTGTTGTTGTGCTCGTTGCCCATTCCAGCGCTTTCTCATGAAGGCCGTATGTTTCAGCCTTTAATGAGTTGATTGAGTGATGAATCAACGTTGAAACCATCCGGTGAGTGCAACGGCTAAGGCGTCGGCCGCATCATCGGGCCGTGGTGGCGTGTCGAGATCGAGTTCACGCATCACGGCCTCCAGAACTTCGTCTTTGTCTGCGTGGCCATGCCCTGTGAGTGCTTGTTTGATTTGCATCGGCGGGAATTCCACGATCGGAAGCCCAAAGCGTGTGAGCGTCATGATCAACACCCCGCGGGCCTGCACAACGGCGATGGTGTTGCTGGAGCGGTAGAAGAAAAACTTCTCCACGCTGGCCAGTTCCGGTTGATGGATGCGAATGATTTGGCGGAGGTCACGGGCAATTTCCACCATGCGCTCCCCCTCGCTGCGGCCTGGATCGGTGCGAATGATGCCGCAGTCGACCATTCGTTGTGTTCCTTCCTCTTTCCCCTTGCGTGGCTCAACGTCGATCACGCCATAGCCGACGCGAGCAAGGCCTGGATCGATGCCAAGGATCCGCAAGCTGAATCAGCTGGCCAAGGCCAGTTCGAACTCGGAGCGATCGCTCGATTCATTGCGTTCAAACACCTTGCAGAACACCTTGACCACCCGATCGCCGGAGTCAATTTGCTCCAAAGGATCTTTGCGCAGTCGATGGCGCAGGCAGCAGGACACCACGCGGGCAACATCGTCTTCGCTGACCTCCGTGCGCCCCTCAAAGGCTGCTAAGGCGCGGGCTGCCCGGTTGGTCACGATGTCGCCTCGCAATCCATCCACGTCCAATTCTCCGCAAACCGATGAAATGCTCAGGCGCAAATCATCGTCAATACTCACCTGTTCAAGGCGTTGCTGCGCTTCCACCACCCTGGCTTGTAAGGCCTCTTGGCCGGCCGTCACGCTCATGCTGAAGGCGTCGGGGTCGCTGTCGAAGGCCGTGCGCTGGTCCACCACTTGCACCCTTAATTGAGGATCGCGAACGGTGCGCACCTCCACACTCATTCCAAAGCGATCGAGCAGCTGGGGGCGCAGCTCCCCTTCTTCTGGGTTACCCGATCCAATCAACACGAAGCGCGCAGGGTGACGCACGGAGACACCCTCTCGTTCCACGGTGTTCCAGCCAGAGGCTGCGGAGTCGAGCAGAACATCCACCAGATGATCGTCGAGCAGGTTGACTTCGTCGACGTAAAGAAGACCGCGGTTGGCTTTAGCGAGCAACCCAGGCTCAAAAGCGCGAACGCCTTCGCTCAGGGCTTTTTCGATGTCGATCGTGCCGCAAAGGCGATCTTCTGTGGCGCCCAGGGGAAGGTCCACCATCGGCACCTGGCGTTGCTCCGTGCCGAGGGCTTCGCCGTGTTCCAAGCGCTGCCTGACGTCACTGCTTTGCAGGTCAGGATCACTCGGTGAGCTGTTGTACGGGTCACCAGCAACCACTTCAATGCCGGGCAGCAGGTCTGCAAGGGCACGGATGGTGGTGGATTTGCCCGTGCCGCGGTCTCCCATGATCATCACGCCGCCGATGCGCGGGTCGATCACGTTGAGCAGCAGCGCCAACTTCATCTCTTCCTGGCCGATCACGGCGGTGAAGGGAAAGACTCTGCGCTTGCGCGGTGAACTCACGGGTGAACGTCGGTTGATGAATGGGATTGTTTCACAGGCAGCACGGTGAGCACCTGCGGTGGTGTGGCGTCTGCCGGATAGACCAGACGAACGCGCAGCCTGCGGCTTTCTCCTGGCGCTAACGACACCGTCCCCAGCTTGGGCCCTTCTTGTCCCCGTCGCAACACGAGGTGAAAGCGCCGTCGCCCCATCGCCCTGCCGTTGGCCCCATCCAGGCCCGTCACCTCAATGGGGCCGCGAAACATCACGGGCCCACTGTTGCCAGATTGGAACTGCAATTGGCCCTTGCTGCTGCCTCGTTTGTCGGGAGATTCCAGGGCGATCGCCACGGTTCGTCTGCTGCGATCTGGGTTATGCAATGGAAGGCTGAGGTCGTATTCCACGCCGTAATTGCCGTGGGCGGCCCAGGCCGTTCCTTTGTCAAATCTTTTGAGTTCAGCCGTTTGCACTTGAGCGGTGCCGAGGTCACCCCTCTCCAGGCTGCTGATCGGCCAAGAGATCGGCGCTTCCTTGATGTTCAGGGTGTTCGAGCCTGGATCACTCAAGGTGCCGGTCCAGGTGCTGCCGATCTGAACACCGCTCACCCTCGAGTAGATCATTCGCCCCTTGCTGCCTCGTGGCGTGGGCTGATGCTCCTTGGGGCTAAGGGTTCCGGAGCTGAGCAATGCTCTCCAGCGTTCCCCACTCGGTGGCGAGTCGTTTTGGCCATAGGCCGCCACGGTGGCGAGATACACCGGAGCGGAACTCTTCAGCCGGAGCTGCAGGTTGCGGCCATTCAGCAATGGGTCGAGTCCTGCCACGGGAATGGGAAGAACCAGCAAGGAACTGGCGTGTCCGGGGGCAATCTTGATTTGCTTTGGAAGTTCGGGCGCCTGATCGCCTCGGAGCAAGTCTCCAGCCACGCGGCTGCCTGGACCAGAGGCGATGGGAGTGGTGGTTTCCGCCATCAGGGAGGGCAGAGGCAGGAAGGGAGCTGCTGTTTGCCCTGGCTTGGTTCCCTGGGAGAGCGAGGTGCTGCCGCTGATCACGTCGATCGTGACGGGTTCCGTTCCTAGCGGCTGTGCAAGCACGGCCAGCCAGAGGGTGGAAGACAGTTCTTCTGGTTTGCCGGCGTAAACGTGGTGGCTGAACAGATCAAACCGTCCGTCCAAGGCAACATTCAGACCTTGGTTGGTTGGGAAGGTGGATAGCAGCACCCCTTCACCGGTGATCAGTTCGGGGTTGTTGTCATTGAGAAACAGCAGCTCATCTAATTGGCCGGGGAGTGGACGCAGCTGCTGCTGACGGACCAATGACTCCGGAGCCTGGGTGTCCGCACGGGATGGCAGGCCAGGGATCGTGATGAGGCAGAAGGCCGCGAGGGCCAGCAGCGAAGAATGACGCATGGTGAGAACTGGAATCAGCGTTGACGTGGAGGCGCTGGCTTGGGTTTCAGCACCGGTGCCATGGCTGCTGCCATGTTGCGGATCAGCTCCGTGGAGCGAGGATCATTGAAGGGACCTTTCACCACGAAGGCGGCAACGGCACGGCGGCCGTCGGGGAGTTCAATGAGCCCGGCATCGGCGTAAGCGATGCCGATGTCGCCGGTTTTGTTGAGGACGCGATAGCCCTTGATCATCAGGCTGTCATCGGGTTTGCCCTGGGATCCACCCAGGCCCTTCAGGAGTCCGCCGGGGAGTAAACGGTTGGTGACGGAGGTGCCCATCACCTCTCGGAATAAATCGCGGCCTCGAATCGAGAGCGCTTCTCCGGTGTCCACGAGGGCAATCGCTCTGGCCAGATCACGGGCGCTGGTGGTGTTGGTGCCCTTGAGGTCGGGAAGCCAGTTGTTCACCTTGGTGGCGCTGAGCCCGAGGCTGTTGAAGCGGGCGTTGAGATCCACTTGACCCCCCACCCGTTCAATCAGCAGATTCGTTGCGGTGTTGTCGCTGACTCGAATCATCTCAGTGGCGACCTCATGGGTGGGGAAGCGCGTCCCGAGAGGCTTGCTGGCCATCCAGCCGGCGCCGCCCCCCACCACCGTTTTGCTGAGGGTGAGCGGTTCATTCCAGCTCAGCCTTCCAGCATCGATTTCCTCAAGGGCGACCAGCAAGATCGGTGTTTTGATGGCGCTCGCCGCCGGTAATGCCGTGTCTGGATTGAGCTGGGCGTAGCGGCCATCATCCAGCGCCAACATGAAGGCACTCACCTGGAGGTCAGGATCCTTGGCAGCAAGCGCTTCCCAGCGTTTGCTCAAGGCCGTGAGCTCCTGTTGGGTCTCGAAGCGCCCAAGCGTGTCGGTGCTGCTCGGGGGGTTGATCACAGCGGACTCGGGATCCGTTTGCTCTTTTTGGGCTGGTGTGACCTTTGGTGTGAGCCAGCCGGGAAGGGTGAGATCTCCGCGTTCGACCGCAGGCCCTGCAAGCTTCAGGGCAGACCCCGTGATCACGCCCAGGCCCACACCCATCAGCACCAGGCGCAGCAGCAACCTCAGGGGACGTCCCCAACTAGGGGGCTGTTGACTGGAACGACTGGAGGCCAAGGGGGGGTTGCGGGAGAGCCTGAGGTTACGGGCGGTTGCGCCTCGCTGCCCAACGCAATTGACGCACCATGCCGCGCAAGAGAGCCACTTCATCGCTGCGGATCAGGGCCCGTTGCACGAGTCCTTTCACCTTGGCCATCCGTGCCCTTGCTGTGTGCTCCAGCAAGAAGCCCACTTCGAGCAGAAGGTCTTCGGCATCGCGCAGGCAGCCATCGAGCTCAGGAGCACTCGCAGGGATCTCGCTCACGGGTAGAGCTGGGGTGGCAGCCAAGCGCCGTTCTCGCTCAAGCTCATGCAGCACCACAGCCACGGCATGGGAGAGGTTGAGAGACGGGTAAACATCTCCGGTGTGCAACGTCAAAACCCGATGGCTGATCAGGAGTTCTTCATTGGTGAGACCGCGATCTTCCCGTCCAAACACCAGGGCCGAACGCAGGCCTTTGCGTCTGCCCGTTTGAATCCAAGGCACGATCTCCTCGGGTGATTGCAAGGGGATCTCGCCGTGATCGATGCGCCCGCAACTGGCCACCACCTGTTGACAATCGGCGACAGCCTCGAGCAGCGAAGGAAAAATGGCGGCCTGTTGGAGCACGGCATCGCCATGGACGGCCATGCGCACAGCTTCGGGATCGTTTGGGTCGCAGCGGGGTGCGACGAGCCTGAGATCTTCAATGTTGTAGTTGGCACACAATCGGGCCACGCTGCCGACGTTGAGGGGTCCCGCTGGCTCGACCAGCACCACGGCCAAGGTCAAGACAATGTTTTGAGATAGGCGAGCAGATCAGCCATGTTCTGAGGTTCGATTTCAAAGCGAGGCATCGGCGGTGTTTCACCGCTCACCACTTGGTGAATGATCTGCATGTCCTTCCGCCGTTCGCTCACCCCTTTCAGGCTCGGCCCAACCAGGCCCTGGCCTGCGATGCCATGGCAGCCCGCACAATTAATCCTGAACATCTGACCACCGTGCTGCTCTGACCCCTCAAGGGCCAGTGTTGCTTTGGTGTACGGATCTTGACGTGTGTTGCTCAGCATCCACACCAACAGGACAGCGCAGGCCATGGCCGCGAAAACGACAAGAGCCGCGATCAGCCCTCGACTCCGCTCAGGAATTGCTGCAGCAGTTGATGACGGTGCCGTCACAGAAGAGACCAAGCCATGGAACAATTGTGCTCAATCTTTTCATTGGGCGCGACGACATGATCGAACCCCTTCTTTGCGGCATTGTTTTGGGTTTGATTCCGATCACCCTGATGGGGTTGTTTGTTGCCGCTTGGAATCAGTACCGCCGGGGTAGTGCTCTGGGGGGCTGAGCAACAGAAGGGCGCTCGTTCCATATCGCCTTTGATCCACCACCGTCCAGGGCGGTGGTGGGGTCAATTTTTTGTTGCGTGTGTGTTCGCAGATCACAAGTCCCTGTTTGGAGACCCAGTGTCCATCGAGCAAGGCAAGCAAGGTGGGCTCGTATAGGTCGGATCCATAGGGAGGATCGAAATAAACGAGATCGAAGCAGGGCATGGAGCTAGGGCGACCCATTTTGAGCCAGCTCACCAGATCTCGACGGATCACCTCAATGGCCGGGGAGGGGGAACGGCCTCCAGCGATCAACTTGAGGTTGTCTCGGCAGATGGAGGCTGTTTTGGGATCCTTTTCCACGGCCCATACCCTGCTCACGCCCCGTTCGATCGCTTCGCAGCCCATCACGCCGCTGCCGCTGCACAGGTCGAGCCAGGAGGCGTCCTGCAGCTGTGGAGCGAGCATGTTCATCACCGCTTCGCGCACACGGGCTGTGGTGGGCCTCGTAGCGGTCCCCATAGGACTGCGGAGGCGACGACCTCCGCTGAGACGAAGCAGGCCGCTCACGGCATCAAGGGAGCGCCCTGTTGCAGCCATTCCAGCCATCGCGACAGCAAACGCTGGCCCGTCACGGCCGATTTCTCAGGGTGAAATTGGCAGGCACCCAGCCGATTGCGCCAAACCACGGCGGTGGCAAGCCCTGAACCGAAGGCCACGCTTGCAGCACGATCCCGCGTCTCCTGGGGCTCAGCGGCGAACGAATGAACGAAATACATCCATTCAGCGCTGGAAGGATCCGGCAGCAGAGGGGAAGGGCGATCGATCTGCAGCTTGCCCCAGCCCATGTGAGGGATGCGTTCTCCCTGGTTCTTCGGGAGCTGCTTCACCCGTCCAGGGAGCAAGCCCAACCCCTGGCGTTGGCCTTCTTCGCTGGACTCAAACAGCAGCTGTAAACCTAGGCAAATCCCCAGGAGTGGACGATCGGCTTTGTTCCAGGCGAGCAGTTCAGGGATCAGTCCAGTGGCTTCCAAGCGATCCATGGCCGGATCAAACGCTCCGACGCCCGGAAGAATGAGGGCCTGACAGCCTTCTAAATCTCCAGGATGTTGCACAGCCTTGAGGGAACTCCCCAAGCGCTTAAAGCAAGTTTGAACAGAAAAAAGATTTCCCATGCCGTAATCGATCAGTCCAATGGTCTGAACTGAACGAGACATGGGGATCAGGGGCAAGGCGAATAGCGAAGACCGGCTCGGAGCCCGGAATCAGAGATGCTTCGAAATCGTGCCGGAGAGCGTGGCCTTAGGAACTGCGCCCACGACGGTGTCAACTTTCTGCCCACCCTTAAACACCATCAACGTGGGGATGCTGCGAATCCCGTACTGGCTGGCAACGTTCGGATTTTCGTCGGTGTTGAGCTTGAAGACCTTGATTTTGCCTTCGAATTCCTTGGAGATCTCGTCAACAATGGGAGCCACCATGCGGCAGGGGCCACACCAGGGAGCCCAGAAGTCAACTAAGACAGGAACGTCACTTTGAAGGACATCCTGTTCGAAGGATGCGTCGGTTACAGCGGTAGCGCTGGACATTCCATTTGTCATCGTTATGGCGTGAATTTAGCAACCACTTCCGAAGATTTCTCGGTTTCTTCGGTGGGTCTACAGAACTGTGACGGTTTCGAGTCCAGACTCGAGCGCCGTTGGCGAAGACAGAAAGCCCGAACGCGTCGGGCCGGGGGGTGTGAGGAGTGTGTGGGCCGAAGCCCGCACGCCTTGAGATTAAGGCTTATTTGCCCATCCCTAGTTGCTGGGCTTTCTGATAAACCTTGCCTTCCGTGAGCAGGGATGGAGCCACCACCACTTCAACCTGCTGCATCTCTTTGATGGTGCGTGCCCCGAGAGTTCCCATCGAAGTCTTCAGGCAACCGAGCAAGTTGTGGGTGCCATCGTCCAGTTTCGCTGGACCTCGAAGGATGCGTTCGAGGCTGCCCGTGCTGCCAACGTTGATTCGTGTGCCCCGCGGTAGCACCGGGCTTGGGGTGGCCATTCCCCAGTGGAATCCCCGGCCTGGTGCTTCTTCTGAGCGGGCAATCGGGGATCCAATCATCACGGCATCAGCACCACAGGCGATGCACTTACAGATGTCGCCACCGGTGACGATGCCTCCATCGGCCACGATCGGGACGTAGCGTCCGCTTTCCTTTTCGTAGTCAGCGCGAGCGGCGGCGCAATCGGCAACAGCGGTGGCCTGGGGAATGCCAACGCCGAGGACGCCACGGGAGGTGCAGGCAGCACCAGGACCAATCCCCACCATCACACCAGCAGCACCAGCGCGCATTAGTTGCAGAGCAACCTCATAGGTCACGCAGTTGCCGATCACCACGGGCACACCCATGTCGCGGCAGAGCGTTTCCAAATTGAGGGTGTCTTGGCCTTCAGGGCCGATGTGGTCGGTGGAGACCACGGTGGCTTGCACAAAAAACAGATCAGCTCCCGCCTCTGCGATCGCCTTGCCAAAGCGCAATGCCGCCACTGGGGTGCCGCTCACAGCAGCAATTCCGCCCTGGGCTTTGATCGCTTCAATGCGCTTGCGAATCAGGCTTTCCTGAACCGGTTTGCTGTAAATCTCCTGCATCAACGGCACAAACTCGTCCTTGCCGACGGATGTGATGCGATCCAGAGCCTCGGTGGGATCTTCGTAGCGGGTCTGAATTCCTTCCAGATTCAAGACGCCAAGAGCGCCGAGCTGGGAAAGCCGAACCGCCATTCCCACGTCCACCACGCCGTCCATGGCGCTGGCAATGATCGGGATTTCACGTTCGATTCCGCCTAGGGACCAGCTGGTGTTGGTGACCTCCGGATCAACCGTGCGACCCCCAGGCACCAGGGCGATCTCATCGATGCCATAGGCCCGGCGAACAACCTTGGAGCGTCCGAGCTGAATGTCCACCGCTAGTCGTATTAAGGATCAGCACAAACTACCAACCGGTCATGCACTGCGTGGCAGTGATCAGGGGCGAATCGAGCCCGTGAAGGCGGCCCAAATGCCGCTCACGTTTGCAAGGAGAGCCTTTCGTTCTTCACTGCGAATCAGCCTTGTGGAAGAGAACCAGATCACCCAGCCAAGACCCACCAACTCAAACAATCTGGGAGCGAGAGGGATGCTGCCGATGGCCGCCAGAATTCCGCTGTAGATCCTGATCAGCAGGGTCAAGCCAATCAGGCCAACAATCAGAAATAGGGGCCTGCGGGAGCGTTGCCAGAGGTCAACAAGGTTGTTGTCTTCCCACCACTGACGCACTTTGGAGCTGAGTAGATCCCACTCCCCTCCGCTGCTGGATGGGTCGTCATTATCGGATGAGGCTGCCACCTGGATGCGCTCAGCGATCGCTTCGGAGGCTGGAGGCGTTGGCTTGGATGGGACGGCCGCTTCCTGAGCGATCTCAGGCTCCTTGGCAATCACCGGATCGGGTGCTTGCGGTTCAGCTGGAACAGAGGCTGTCGATTCAGCAGCTGCAGGGTCGGCTGTTGCCGGAAGGGTTGTGTCTGGAACGGCTGCTGTTGATCCTGATTCGATCGGGTCGGTGCTTTTAATCTCCATCGAAGGACTGGAGTCAGAGGACGCCGGATTGATCGGATCGGTTTCCATAGCTTCAGCAGCACGTTGCGAGTTGCGCAAGCTTAAGGGCGTTATCACGTTCCGTTTTGAAGACGCAGGAAACGCTGATGTTTTCCTTTCTCCTTCTCGCGATAAGCTGAGTTAAGGCAAATAGGTCTTGTATGGCGGATCCAGTGGGACCCGGCAACGGCGGTCCCGGCGAATCCGACGATCGGATCATCCAGACAGATTTGCGCAACGAAATGTCGCGCTCCTATCTGGAATACGCGATGAGCGTGATCGTTGGGCGTGCGCTGCCCGACGCTCGTGATGGGCTCAAGCCTGTGCACCGGCGAATTTTGTACGCCATGTACGAGCTTGGGTTGACCAGTGATCGGCCCTATCGAAAATGCGCCCGTGTGGTGGGTGAGGTGCTGGGTAAGTACCACCCCCACGGTGATACGGCCGTTTACGACGCCCTGGTGCGCATGGCCCAGGACTTCTCGATGTCCATGCCCCTGATTGATGGGCATGGCAATTTCGGCTCGGTCGACAACGACCCCCCGGCCGCCATGCGTTACACCGAATCGCGGTTGCAGGCGCTCACCACCGACAGCCTTCTCGAAGATATCGAGGCGGAAACGGTTGACTTCGCCGACAACTTCGACGGATCGCAGCAAGAACCCACCGTTCTGCCATCACGGATCCCCCAGCTTCTCCTCAATGGCTCAGCGGGGATTGCGGTGGGCATGGCCACCAACATTCCTCCTCACAACCTTGGAGAGCTGATCACGGGCTTGTTGGCCTTAATCAGCAATCCTGAGATCACGGATCAGGAGCTGATGGCTCTGATCCCGGGCCCTGACTTCCCCACCGGCGGGCAAATTTTGGGTCGCAGCGGCATTCGTGAGACCTACCTCACTGGCCGCGGCTCGGTGACGATGCGAGGGGTTGCTGGGATCGAAACGATCGAGGCTCCCGGGCGCCCAGATCGTGATGCGGTGATCATCACTGCCTTGCCTTACCAAACCAACAAGGCGGCGATGATTGAACGCATCGCCGAGATGGTGAACGACAAGAAGCTGGAAGGCATTTCCGATATTCGCGATGAGAGCGATCGCGATGGCATGCGTGTTGTGGTGGAGCTGCGCCGCGACGCCTACCCCCAGGTGGTGCTGAACAACCTCTACAAACTCACCCCACTCCAGAGCAACTTCAGCGCCCACATGCTGGCGTTGGTGAACAGCGAGCCGATCCTGCTCACCCTGCGCAAGATGCTCGAGGTGTTCCTCGAGTTCAGAGTTGAAACGATTGAGCGCCGCACGCGCTACCTGCTGCGCAAGGCAGAAGAAAGAGATCACATCCTCCTGGGCTTACTGCTGGCCCTGGATCAACTCGATCCGATCATTGCCCTGATTCGGGCGGCGCCCGATACGGCAACAGCGCGCACGCAGTTGCAGGAGCGTCATGGCCTCTCAGCTGTTCAGGCAGACGCGATTTTGCAGATGCAGCTTCGCCGCCTCACAGCCCTAGAGGCAGACAAAATCCGCCTTGAGCATGAGGATCTGGTCACCAAGATCGCCGATTACAAGGACATCCTTGGCCGTAGAGAGCGGGTGTTCGGGATCATCGAAGATGAGCTAGGTCAGCTGCGTGATCGCCATGCCGTTCCACGCCGCACCGAGATTCTGGATCTTGCCGGTGGTCTGGAAGACATTGATCTGATCGCCAATGAGCGCTCCGTGGTGTTGCTCACCGAAACTGGGTATCTCAAGCGGATGCCGGTGAGTGAATTTGAAGCCACCAGCCGTGGCACCCGTGGCAAAGCGGGGACCCGTAGCCAAGGGGAAGAAGCGGTCAAACTCTTTATTGGCTGCAACGACCACGACACCTTGTTGCTGTTTAGCGATCGTGGTGTTTCGTATGCGGTGCCTGCGTACCGGGTGCCTCAGTGCAGCCGTACCGCTAAGGGCACACCGATTGTGCAGTTGCTGCCAATCCCTAGGGAAGAAGCGATTACTTCGCTGCTTGCAGTGTCGGAATTCAACGACGACACCGATCTGTTGATGCTCACCACGGGCGGATACATCAAACGCACGCGTCTTTCGGCCTTTAGCAACATCCGCTCCAACGGTTTGATTGCCATTGGCCTGGAAGAGGGTGATGCGCTCACTTGGGTGAGGCTTGCAGTACCGGGAGACAGTGTGCTGATTGGGTCACGGGCGGGAATGACGATTCACTTCCGGCTCAATGACAACGAGCTGCGCCCGTTGGGCCGTACGGCTCGAGGTGTGCGCTCGATGAATCTGCGCGCGGGCGACAGCTTGGTGAGCATGGACGTGCTGCCCGCTGAGTTGGCGGATCAAATCGCTGCCAGTGCCGATGAGGGTGATGAAGGCAGTGATGGGGGTGAATCTGCGGTAGCAGCTGAAGGTCCATGGGTGCTGGTGGCCTCGGCCTCTGGTCTCGGCAAACGGGTTCCGGTCACGCAGTTCCGTTTGCAAAAGCGGGCTGGCATGGGCCTGCGCGCCATGAAATTCCGCACCGCGGCCGATGAGCTTGTGGGCTTGCGGGTTCTGGGGGCGGGAGAGGAGCTGCTGCTGGTAAGTGAAAAGGGCGTGATTGTGCGCACGGGCGCTGATGCCATCCCCCAGCAATCCCGTGCAGCCACAGGTGTTCGTTTGCAGCGTCTCGATAAGGGCGACCGTTTAGCCGATGTGGTGCTGGTGCCGCCCGAGGCGGAAACGGACGACGATGACAGCGAACCTGAAGCACCAGCTGAGGGCTGACCTTGGCTGATTGCGCGGATGTGTTGGTGATCGGGGGCGGTCCTGCCGCCCTTTGCATCGCTTCCGAACTGCATCAGCGCGGTGTGAACGTGGAAGGTATCGCGCCGCATTCGGTGGATGATCCCTGGCCCAATACCTATGGGATTTGGGCCAGGGAACTCGAGCTGTTGGGCCTCCAAGATTTGCTTGAGCACCGCTGGAGCAACACCGTGAGTTTTTATGGCGCTGGTGGCTCGGAGTTGGAAGATCAACCCACGCCCCATGGGATGGATTACGGGCTGTTTGATCGCCAAAAGTTGCAGCAGCATTGGTTGACGCGCTGCACTGGCATGAGCTGGCATCAAGACAGCGTGGAGCGCATCGAGCGAGAGGGTGATGGAACCAGGGTGCATGGCGCCTCCGGCGAACAGCGCCTGGCCCGGCTGGTGATCGATGCATCAGGGCATCGCAGTCCCCACATTCGCCGCCCGGATCAGGGGCCCGTGGCTGGGCAGGCGGCCTATGGCGTGGTGGGTCGTTTCAGCAAGCCCCCGGTGGAGCCAGGCCAATTTGTGCTGATGGATTTTCGCTGTGATCACCTCACGGCGGAGCAACGCAACGAACCCCCCACCTTTCTGTATGCGATGGATTTCGGTGAGGGGGTGTTTTTTGTGGAGGAAACCTCCTTGGCCTTGGCGCCGGCGGTGCCGGAAGCGGAGCTCAAGCAACGGCTGGAGCAACGCTTGGCCAAGGCGGGGAATGCGATCACCGAAGTGATCGAAGAGGAGCATTGCCTCTTCCCCATGAATCTGCCCTTGCCGGATTTCCATCAGCCGCTGCTCGCCTTTGGCGGAGCAGCGAGCATGGTGCACCCAGCCTCGGGCTACATGGTGGGCGCGCTATTGCGGCGCGGGCCAGGTTTGGCCGATGCCCTGGCCGCGGCTCTCAAGCAACAACCCTGTCTTGGCTCTGCAGCGATGGCGCGCGTGGGTTGGCAAGCTCTTTGGCCGCTGGAGTTGGTGTTGCGTCACCGCCTATTTCAGTTTGGATTGGGCCGCTTGATGGGCTTCGATGAACGGCTGTTGCGCCGCCACTTCACCAGCTTTTTTCAGCTATCTCAAGAGGATTGGAGTGGTTTCCTTACCAATACGCTGCCGTTGCCACAGCTGATGGGCGTGATGCTCCGCTTGTTTGCGATCTCACCGTGGGATGTGAGGAGAGGCTTGGTGCTTGGGGCGCCTCGCTCGTAATCCCCGTGGTCAGCTTTCGATGGCCACTTGCTTCCAATCAGCAGGCTGAATTAAGGGGAAGAGAGAATCTTCTGCTTCTACGTCATTCAGCCACGCTTCACTCATTCTGTCTTGGCCATCGATGCAAGCCATCAGTGTCCAAAAGCGTTCTAAATGGCGTTCAATCCGTTCTTTGGCCAGTCCAGTGGTGGTGCCTGCGCGCAGGATGAAACTCCAATCGGACGATTGAGCTAAAAGCAATTCGCGGCCAGCTTGATGGAGCATGCGCAGACCTTGTTCACTGCCCACCCCGCGGCTGCAGCGTTCTTTCATCGCACGGCCCGCACGGCTCCACTCCGGAATGATCCAGGCATTGCTGTCGTTGAGCCAATAATCATGGAAACCACCCTGTCCCCAGCTGGAGGGGGAGGGATCGCAAATTTGCAGATTCGGGGTTTGGCTTAAGACACCGCGCAACGTGGTGAATCGCACCTGTTGCTCCGGTCCTTGGCGGAAGAGTTCAGCCAGGAACATCGGGCCCTCAAACCACCAGTGGCCAAATAATTCAGCATCGAAGGGGGCCACCAACAACGGGGCCGTCTCCATGCGCTGTTCGAGGGCTTCGAGTTGGAGGCGCCGCCCCTCGAGGTAATGCTTGGCATGGTCTTTGGTGCGGGCCTGAGCGAGCGCAGGCTCATAGGGCTGTTTGGCATCCAGCGGAGCCCGTTGGTCGCTGACGCGATGCAATTTGAGGCCGAGGGGGCGTTGGGTGGGTAAGCCAAAGGATTCGATCTGCTCTTGCGGGAGATCCCAGCCCAGGTCCCGGTGGAATTCTCGGTAGGCGGGATCACCGGGGTAGCCATCGCGGGCTGACCAAACCGGCAGGGTTGCGTCGCTGTCGCGGCCAAAAAAGGCCACGCCATTGCGGCTGCAGATCGGCGCGTATACCCCATATCTCGGCCGTGGTTTGGCATGGAGCAAGCCGTGGCCATCCAGCACCGCATAGCGCAGTCCGGCATCGCGCATCCAAATGTCTAGGCCTTCGTAGTAGGCACATTCCGGCAGCCAGATCCCGAGAGGCTGTTCGCCAATGAGGCGTTGGTGTTCGCGGACGGCTGTGCGCAACTGGGCGCGTACAGCTTCAGGGTGTTCTCGTAGCAGGGGCATGTAGCCGTGCGTTGCCCCGCAGGTGAGCAGGTCGAGCACTCCTTGTTGTTGCAGCGCCTTGAAGCGACTGATCAGATCGCCATTGCTGTTCTGCCAGCTCTGGAGGTAGCGCTCAAAACAGCTCTGCAGATGGTCGGCAGCGGCTTTGCGATCGCTGGGGGCCTGTTGCAGAAGCCGCAAGCGGGATTGAACCCAGCTCGGGAAGCGTTTGTGGAGTGTGCTGTCTGCAAGCAGTGACAGGAGGGTCGGTGAGATCCCCATCGTGAGGCGTGCTTGCTGGGCTTGGTCGCCCGCCGCAGACTCCAGCATCTCCACCAGGGGGAGATAGCACTCGATTAACGCTTGAAAAAACCAATCTTCTTCGAGCGAGTTCGCCTCGTTCGCCCGCACGTAAGGAAGGTGCGCATGGAGAACAAGGGCTAGTGCTCCTTGGGCCAACGCTCAAACTCACTATCAATCAATTGAATGTACCGGTATTTCTCCCTAAAGCCGCCGGCTCGTAACGCCTGTCTCGCTTAGAGTGGCTTAACTCATAGTCATTCCGACTAAAACCCTTCGAGGCTTTAGCCATGGCCAAGGATCCAGGTCGCGTTTTGATCTTCGACACCACTCTTAGAGATGGTGAACAATCCCCCGGTGCCAGCCTCAACCTCGAGGAGAAGTTGGCGATTGCCCAGCAGCTGGCCCGGCTTGGCGTTGATGTGATCGAGGCTGGCTTCCCGTTTGCGAGCCATGGCGATTTCGCTGCCGTGCAGCGCATCGCCCAGCAGGTTGGTGGTGAGAACGGCCCAATTATTTGTGGCTTGGCCCGCGCGTCCCGCGGCGACATCAAGGCTTGCGCTGACGCCGTCGCTCCGGCCCCAAAGCGACGCATTCATACGTTTATTGCCACCAGCGACATCCACCTCGAACACAAACTGCGCAAGAGCCGTAAGGACGTGCTTGGCATCGTTCCCGAGATGGTGGCCTACGCCCGCTCCTTTGTGGATGACGTTGAATTTTCCTGCGAGGACGCCGGTCGCAGCGACCCTGAGTTTTTGTACGAAGTGATCGAAGCGGCCATTGCCGCTGGTGCCAGCACCGTGAACATTCCAGACACGGTGGGTTACACCACACCCTCTGAATTCGGCAGCTTGATCGAGGGCATCAACAGACATGTGCCCAACATCGATGAAGCGGTGATCTCTGTGCACGGGCACAACGATCTTGGGCTGGCAGTGGCCAACTTCCTCGAGGCTGTTAAAGCGGGCGCGCGTCAGTTGGAGTGCACGGTGAATGGCATCGGTGAACGCGCCGGTAACGCTGCTCTCGAAGAGCTGGTGATGGCGATGCATGTCCGCCGCCGCTATTTCAATCCCTTCTTTGGACGTGAGGAGGATTCACCAACTCCGCTCACCGCAGTCCGCACGGAGGAAATCACCAAGACCTCGCGCTTGGTTTCCAATCTCACCGGCATGGTGGTGCAACCCAATAAAGCGATTGTGGGTGCCAATGCCTTTGCGCACGAATCGGGGATCCATCAAGACGGCGTGTTGAAAAACCGGCTCACCTACGAAATCGTTGATGCCCGCACCGTTGGCCTCACCGACAATCGGATCTCGTTGGGCAAGCTCAGCGGCCGCAGCGCTGTTCGGGCTCGCCTGGAAGAGCTCGGCTATGACCTCAGCCGTGAGGATCTGGATGATGCGTTTGCCCGCTTCAAAGATCTTGCCGATCGCAAACGGGAAATAACGGACCGCGATCTTGAATCGATTGTCAGCGTCCAGGTGCAACAGCCCGATGCGAAATATCAGCTGAAGCTGGTGCAGGTGAGCTGCGGAAGCAGTCTTCAGCCCACAGCCACGGTGACCCTCGCCGATGAAAATGGTCAGGAGCAAACCGCAGCCTCGGTGGGAACGGGGCCGGTGGATGCCGTCTGCCGTTCTCTCAATCAGCTGGCAGGTGAGCCCAATGAATTGGTGGAGTTTTCTGTGAAGTCGGTCACGGAAGGGATTGATGCCATGGGTGATGTCACCATTCGTCTGCGTCGTGACGGCCAGCTTTATTCCGGCCATTCCGCCCATACGGATGTGGTGGTGGCCGCGGCTGAGGCGTTTGTGAATGCTTTGAATCGGCTTGTTGCCGGAACGGCAGGACCAACGATTCATCCGCAACGGGATATGGCTGAGCTCGATTCCAGCCCTGTCCGTTAATGAGGGCTTGATGGCGCTCAAATCCATGTCGCTCAAATCCACTCTGCGTCCAGCTCCCCTTCTGCAGCTGTTGCTGCTGATCCTGCTGGCACTGGCCGTGCTGGTCCCTTTGCTGTGGCTGGTGAGCACGTCTTTGAAAGGCCCCGCTGAGGACATCTTCACGAGCCCGCCTTCGCTGTTTCCGACCCAGCCCAGCCTCGATGCCTATGGGCGTCTGTTTCGTGACAATCCGCTTTGGACTTACATCTTCAACAGTTCAGTCGTCAGTTTCCTTGCGGTGGTGGCGAATCTTCTGTTCTGCTCCCTTGCGGCTTACCCATTGGCGCGTATGCGCTTTTTTGGTCGTGGTCTTGTGTTGGCCCTCGTCGTGGCAACGATTCTCATCCCCTTTCAGGTGGTGATGATTCCGCTGTACCTGCTGATGGTGCAGCTTGGGTTGCGCAACACCCTGATGGCGTTGGTGATTCCTCAGGCAGCCACCGCCTTTGGTCTGTATCTCCTCCGTCAAAGCTTTCTTGGTGTGCCCGTTGAGCTTGAAGAGGCCGCACGCATCGATGGCTGCAGCAAGCTTGGTGAATGGTGGAACGTGATGATTCCTGCGGCCAAGGCTGATCTGATCACCCTGGCGATGTTCGTGTTCATCGGCACCTGGAGTGACTTCCTTTGGCCCCTGGTGATCCTTGATGATCCAGGCTTGTTCACCTTGCCCTTAGGGCTGCAGCAATTGGCCAGCAGCTTTTCTCTCGATTGGCGGATTGTTGCGGCCGGCTCCGTGGTGTCGATCCTGCCGGTGCTGGTGATGTTTGTGCTACTCCAGCGCTTCATCCTTCCCAATGCCAGTGGGGATGCGGTTAAGGGATAGGAATGAAGTCCAGCGATGGCTTGTCTGATTCTCCTGGCCGCGCCGTTGGCTCTGAGCGTTGAACCCGTTGTCGTTGCTGCGTGCTCCAGCGCTGCTGGGCTTGTTTTAAGTCACCGATTTGTGTTTCGAGGGATTGTTGGCGGCGTTGCAGGAACTCCAGCTGTTCCACCATCAGGTTGGTATTGGTGACCTCAGACTCTTGTTGTTCGAGCTCATGGAGTTGAAGACGGATCGCCCGGATCGCCTCGGTGTGATGACGGTATCCCTGCCAGAGCGCCAGGAACAGCAGGGTGAGCATTGGAAGAGTCACCGCTTCGATGACACGCCATCGGGAACCCATGGTCAGCGAGAAGGCTTGTTTGTTGTCTGAGCATGATTGCTGACGAGAGGCCAGCGTTGCCTCTCACGGTGTCAGGTTGTTGCGGTCTGAACCCTTAAAGGGTGGGTCGCTGGTGTAGATCAATTTCAGTTGCCCCTGGTTCATGTCGCTGCAAGATCTCGATCAATTGCTTGGCTCGCGTCATGACGATCCTGCTTTGGCCGAGCAACTTGCCCAGCCATTGCCCTTGGAGGAGTTGATCACCCTGGCCAAGTCTCGTGGGCTCACGATCACCGAAGACGACGTGTTTCAGGCTCAACAACGGGAGCAGACCAATGCCAGCGCCGCTGATCTGCAGCAACAAATGGCGCCTGAGTCCAGGCGACTGCGGCACTTCATTCCAGGTTGATAAGCGCCGCTCAGCGTTTGGGATCTCTGACGATCCAAGACCGCGCCCTTAAACCCCGTTAACAAGAGGTTGATCATTTACTGAGTCATGGCTTCTTTCACGATCAGCATCGAAGGTGGATCCAGCTTCAGCTGTGCCGATGATCAATACATCCTCGATGCCGCTGAAGAGCAAGGCATTGACCTCGCCTATTCCTGCCGTGCGGGTGCTTGCAGTACCTGTGCCGGCAAGATTCTCAACGGAAGCGTTGATCAAGCTGACCAAAGCTTCCTGGATGACGATCAGATGTCCAAGGGGTTTGCCTTGCTTTGCGTGAGCTATCCGCTGAGCGATTGCTCGATCAAGACCAATGTGGAAGACGAGCTCTAAGCGAGCTTGATCACGTCCGGGGTTTCTCCATGGGTTTGGCCGATGAGCAGGGCATGGTTCACGGCCCCTTCATGGCTATGAAAACTCCAGGCGGCTTCGACGCTCGAGACCCCTTCAATCGACTGGGTTTGGTGATTCAAACTCAAGTAGCTACCAGTGCAGTTTTGACGGAGCACATAGCGTTCAGCAACTGGGGATCTCATGACGTTCTTATCAAGGCTTAATTCCGGGTTAGCGATGGCTGTTCCCCGATCTTTCGGTCTTCAGGATTTCCTTTGTTTTCAACCCTTGACATTGTTACTGAGCGCCCCTGGCTCACTCATTGGCTGCGGTTGAAGAGGCTTCGGCCGTAAAAGCAGATCGTCGGGTCCAGATCAAGCCATCAGGGGCTTGGGCTTGTTTCTGTTGCCCGCCATTCCTGAACCAGGGATCGCTCATCGCCTTGAAGCCGCTGGGATCGAGCCCCCAGGTGTTTTGCAGGTAGTCGGAGCACATCTGTTCGGAGGCGGGTTCGCTTTGCTGCCAGTGCACCAACGACAAACGCGTTGGCCGAATCGTCACGACGGCAATCTTTCCCAGCGGAGCGGCCTCCGGGTCGGGTTCGACCCATTCTTCAACCCGTTCCTCTGCCACAAATAACCGCAGCGCGCTGCTGCAATCGCGGCCGTCTAGGGGGTATTTGTCGAGGTAGAGGCGTCTTGCTCGTTTGAACAATGCCGAGGGCGCGCGCGCCATCAGCTGCTCAAGTGCAGCTTGGAGTTGTGGGTGGCTCATCGTGAGCTCATCTTGAGCTGATCGTGACGTTTCGGCTGTCTTCTTGCTTCACCGCTGGCGTTGTTGCGCAGAGGTGGAAGACTAGGGACAGATGCGTGATTGGAACATTGCCGAAACTTGTTCGTTCTTTATACAGACTGATTGCTTTGGACGGCAGTCCCCACCCAGTGCTGGATGCTCCCTATGAATCGATGGATGCTGCTGAAGCAGCGGCTCAGAGCTGGTGTTCGGGGCAAGGCCGTGATCTCTCCATTCAGCAGCGTGGGATCGGTTTAGAGGTCCAAACAAGTTGTGGTGCTTGGAGAACGATTCGCTATCCGCAGGCCTGTCTTCGTGACGGCGGAGAGCCCTCTTCCGTCCTTTGAGCCCCTACCGATGAACGTGAGCGTGGATCTCTGTGTGGTGCCTGTGGGCGTTGAAGGTTCGCTGGCGCCGTGGGTGGCGATCTGCAACGAGCTGATCAAAGCGTCGGGGCTTGAGTATGAGCTCGGGCCGAATGGAACCGCGATCGAGGGGGATTGGGATGCTGTGTTTGCCTGCGTGAAGCGCTGTCATGAGCGGCTGCATGGTGAGGGGGTGCCGAGGATTCACGCCACGCTGCGTGTGAATACCCGTGTGGATCGAGAGCAGTCGTTCCGCGACAAAGTTCCCAGCGTTGAGCGCTTGATCCTGCCTTGAGCGTTATTTAGGCGTTGCCGATAAGAAGGGCTTTGGGTCTGGCGCAAATCTGTAGATCCAAAGCCGCGCATTCTCATTTGTCTCCCTTGTGTCTTGAATGAGACCAGGCATCGGCCAGGCTCTTGATGTGGAAATCCGTTCTTCGTTCCTCGTGGTTTGTCCTCGTTGGAATTGGAGCCCCTTTGATGGGCTCTCTTTCGATTGGATCTCCAGTGCGTGCCCAGTCATGGGCTGACATCGGCGACTATTCCTCTCTTCTGCGTCAAGCCGGCACCCAAACCTTGGTGGCAAAAGACTGCCCATCTGGACTCTTAGGTGCCTTTCATGCCGGAAGGAATGCCTTGCTGTTGTGCTCCAACAACCTTCAAGATGATCCCGCTCAGGTGTGGACGGTGCTGGCCCATGAATCAGCCCACGTGATGCAGCATTGTCAGCAGGGACCTCTCTTGCCTGATCATCAGATTGGCAGTGCCCTTGCCCAGATCGAAAAGCAGTCGATGAGCTCGTTTCAGGAATTGCGTTTGTATCACCAGTCCCAGCGGCGCGATGAAATTGAGGCAAGGCTGGTGCAGGGATTGCCGATGGCTGAAGTGAAAGCGTTGTTTCGAGGTTTTTGTGGAAATCGTCTGAAACGGGGTGCTCCAAAGAGCACTCCTGCTGAGGGGTTAGGCGATGGATGAGGACGCACCGATCACGCCGATTACCGGTCCCAACATCGATGCAGAGGGCCGTCTCACCTACATGGGGGAGGACGGGCGTCGTTATGTGGTGATGGATGGCGATGAACGGGATGAAACCTCCTCCGCAGCCGTGATGGAGGCACTGCGTAGTGCTGGACCCTTGTTTGAGGAAATTGAAACGCTCTGCCAGGGGTGGGTGGATGAGGTGAGTGATGCCGCCTTGACCCGGGCAGAAGCGATTGCCTTGCTGCTTGCCACGCTCGAAACCTTGTTGGATGACGAGAGTTGACACACCGGTGTTTACGGTGGCTATTCCTGGTCTGATCTTCGATGGGTCCCAAGTTGCCCGGCTACTGGTTGATGACCTGGCTCGGGCTCACCGGGAATTTGCTGGCATTGCCCGTGATTGGTCTGGTTGCGTTTCAGGCATCCAGCCTTCAGGCCGCCACGATCAGCGTGGCTTTTGCGCTTGCCTGGCCGGCGGCGATCGTGGGAATCGTGGCCTCTGCTGGTTTGCTTGGTGAGCGCCACTGGGGCGTGATTTTGGCCATCGTCTCCTTGTCGATGGCTTTGGCTGGATCCCTGCCCTACGGCATCGTTCGTCTTTCTTTGCTGGCTCTCGGGGGAGGAGACCAAGCGATTGTGTTGGGTGTGGCCACGATTGTGTTGGGCCTCCTCAACGTGCTGGCCCTGCTCTACTGGTGCCGTCCCGGCCATCGTCGTGGTGGTCGCCTCTGAGCGATGGCCGAGGAATCGGACTTGTTGGTCGGATCATCCCTCTCGGGGTTTCTGGTTCATTGCTGGCATCCCCATTTTGTGGTGGTCGAGAAGCCTTCCGGCTTGCTGAGTCAGCCTGGTCTTGGTCCCGCCCAGAGCGATTCCTTGATCAGCCGGGTTCAGGCTGTGCTGCCGGAGCTCCGCCTCGTGCATCGTCTCGACCGCGACACCTCCGGTTTGCTGCTGTTGGCCAGGGATTCGCTGAGCTTGAAATGGCTTAGCGGCCTGTTTGCCGATCGCAAAGTGCACAAGCTGTATGTGGCTGATGTGCATGGCCATCCCAAGGCCCTCTCAGGATCGGTGCGCGTGCCATTGGCGCGTTTGTCTGCCCACCCGCCCCGTTATGGGCCTCACCGCGATGGGCGCTCCTGCCTGACCCTTTGGCGTTGTGCCCAGCTTGGAGATGACCGCTCACGCCTTTGGCTTGTTCCTCGAACAGGCCGCTCCCATCAATTGCGGGCGCATTTGGCAGCGATTGGTTTACCCGTGATCGGCGATCCGATTTATGCAGCGCCTGGGGTTGGCTCCTCCCCTGACCGTCTTCATCTGCATGCGCTCGGCATGAGCTTTTCCGACCCCTTCAGCGGGCAGCGCATTCGGGTGCGCTCTCTTCTGCCTTGGCCCGTGCGATTGCTTAGGCGCTGAAGCTGCGTTTCGCCGGGATTGGGTAGGGAATCCGGCGGTGTCGCATGCGCCTCCAGACGCGCACAAAGGCATGCATCACCAGGTCCACTTCGGCGCGACTGAGTCCGCTTTGCCTCAGTTGTCCGTCGGCTAAGCGCGCCTCCAAGATGCGCTTCACCGTGGTTTGCGCTTCGCTGTCGCTGGTGTCGGGGGGGAGTGATCGCAAGGCGGCCTCACAGCCATCAGCCAGCATCAAGATTCCCGTTTCTTTGGATCGAGGGGTGGGGCCTCGGTAGCGAAACAGGTGTTCTGAAATCGTTGGGTCCCTCTGCTGGGCTTGATGCAGGAAAAAGCCCATGCGCAAGGTGCCTTGATGCTCCGGAATGAAATCCGCGATGGGCCGCGGCAAGCGGTAGCGCCTGGCCAGTTTGAGGCCCTCGTCCACATGGGCCTGGAGAACTCCGGCGCTGGCCACCGGGTCGTTCAATTTGGTGTGCGGATTCTCTTCGCCGCCGGTTTGATTCTCAATGAACCAGTTCGGGGCATGGAGTTTGCCCACATCGTGATAAAGCGATCCGGTTTTGATCAGATCCACATCGGCCCGAATGGCCCGAGCACCCTCTTCGGCCAGCCCGCAGATCATCAGCGTGTGTTCAAAGGTTCCAGGTGCTTCTGACGACAACCGTCGCAGCAATGGACGCTCTTGATCCGCCAGTTCCATCAAACGGGCCCGAGTGAGTAGGCCGAATGAGCTCTCCAGCAGGGGAATCAACAGGATCGTGAGCATCATCAGTAGACCCATCAGCAGGGCCTCGGACGCGAGTTCTCCGGTGTCGGGTGTGAGCCGCGTCCAGGACAGGTTCACGGCTTCAAACGGTTGCCGCAGCACCACCATTTCGGCGACCAACGCACCCAAGGGGAGCAACACCGCCAGTTGCAACAACTGCGCTCGACTGCGTAATCGACCGGCCTGAATGGCGGCGATCGCCGCAACGGCCGCCGTGATCAGCAGCCGGCCTTCGCCTAATCCACTCACGGGAGTCGGCCACAGCAAACAGCTCACGGCCATCCAGGCCAGGCCACTGGTGGTTCCAAGCCCTTGGGCCAAGAGCAGGGTGGGAGGCACGATCACAGCCAGGGGGCTTACGGCTGCACCAAACCAAAGCTTGCTGAATTGGCTGATCAATAGGAGGCCGATCGCCAGAAACCCGTGGGACGCCTCAAGGCAGGGTCTTTCCCGTTTCATCACGAGCAGCATCACGCCGCAACTCGCCAGTGCTTCGGTGAAACGCAACAACCAGATCCCCAGCTTCGGGCTGCGATTAATCAGTCCAAAGAAATCGAGCACGTCGTAGGCCTGGGAACTAATCGGTTCGCCTTTGCGCGTGATCAGATCGCCCGCTTTGACTTCAATGGTTGGAATGCCTTGTTGCGTGATCAGCTCTTCAATCAGTCGTTGACTGCGCAAGGGATCGGTCTGGAGGTTGCTGGCTCCTTGAAGTGTGGTCGTCGCGATCTTGCTGCCAAGGGTTCTGGCTGGAGCGTCCTCAGGTCCCAAGGCTTCGAGTTGCAGGGATGAGGCCTTTCGGAGCTGTTCAATCGCCAGCGTGTTCACAAGACCTTGGCTGAGCATCCGATCGACAGCCCTGCGGATCGTCATGTCCCAGTTTTTCCGATCCTGTTGGGATCGTTTTTCCAGCCAGAATTGTTCGTCTGTGGTCAGATTGACGGGGCCAATTCGATCAATGTTCTGGCTCCTGGCGACGCGCTCCAATTCGGCGAGATGACGCTCGAGTCTGAGCTTGAGAAGGCTTGATTGCTGCGCATCCACCACCTGCACAAAGGTGTTGGGCATCAAGCTGGATCTCCTCTGCTCGAGCGCTTCGCTGTCCACCACCCGTGCGGCTTTCGGAGCAAAGGAATCGAACGGTGCTGGGATGCCGGGGCGTAAGTCGGGTTCTACCAGCCAGGGCCAGCTGGAAACAAGCGCAACGGCAATGCAGACCAGAAGCAGTCCAGCCTTTTGGAGGCGGTTCCAACGCAGCACAGGGCGTCGCGGTGACTCACTCCGCAACCAGCTTCTCCAGAGCTTGGCCAGAGGATGAGATCGGAACACAGCTGTTGATCACTGATACAGACGCTAGCCCCACTGAGGAAGCATGCTGGGATCAGTGTCAACAGACCTCGATGGCTCTCCGGCTGGATGGCAAGCAGCTCGCCGCAAAGCTGGAAGCGCGCTTGCAGCAGCAGATTCAAACCGGCCTGGCGGCCGCAGGGCGATCACCAGGCCTGGCGGTCCTCCGCGTTGGCGATGATCCGGCCAGTGCGGTCTACGTCCGCAACAAAGAGAAGGCCTGTGCGCGCATCGGGGTGGAAAGCTTTGGCTCCCATCTCCCGGCCAATGCATCACAGCAGGAGGTGCTGACAGCGATTCGCGCGCTCAATGCGGATCAGCGGGTGGATGGAATCCTGCTTCAGCTGCCCCTACCGGAGGGGCTGGATGAGACGCCTCTCCTGGCTGAAATCGATCCCGACAAAGATGCCGATGGACTGCACACCTTGAATCTTGGGCGGCTGTTGAAGGGTGAGCAGGGCCCACGCAGCTGCACACCGGCTGGCGTGATGGTGATGCTCCGTGATCAAGGCATCGATCCCGCCGGCAAGCGTGCCGTTGTGGTGGGGCGGAGCATCCTGGTGGGTCAGCCGATGGCCCTGATGCTTCAGGCGGCGAACGCCACCGTCACGGTGGCCCATTCGCGCACGCAAGATCTCGCATCGATTACCCGTCAGGCCGAGATTCTTGTGGTCGCCGCAGGGCGTCCTGAAATGATCGGTGCAGACCACATCACTCCTGGTTGCGTGGTGGTGGATGTGGGGATTCATCGCCGCCCTGAGGGCGGACTGTGCGGTGATGTGCGTGCTGAGGAGCTCGAACCGGTTGCTGCAGCGCTCTCTCCAGTTCCTGGAGGAGTGGGCCCGATGACGGTGACGATGTTGCTGGTCAACACTGTGGTGGCCTGGTGTCGACGCCATCAGGTTGCGTTGGACTTGTCCGATTTGGTGGTCTGAACCCCTCGGCCTGAGAGAATTCCCTCAGCACTTCGCTCACCATGTCCGCTGCGGCCACTAGCCCCGAAAGCGTGCCGTCCTCCGGTGAGCTCCCCTCCAGCTTTGATTTTGCGGCTTACCTAAAGCTTTCCCGCGATCGCGTGGAGATCGCTCTGGATGCCTCGATGGGCCCCGAGCGTCCTGAATCTTTGCGCGATGCCATGCGCTACTCCCTTCTGGCGGGGGGGAAACGCTTGCGCCCGATCTTGTGCCTGGCGGCGTGTGAATTAGTAGGGGGGTCGCCCGAGCTTGCGATGCCAACGGCGGTGGCTCTGGAGATGATCCACACCATGTCGTTGATTCACGACGATTTGCCCGCCATGGACAACGATGACCTGCGCAGGGGGCGTCCGACCAACCACAAGGTGTACGGCGATGCCATGGCCATCCTTGCGGGTGATGCCATGCTCAGCCGTGCTTTTGAAATGGTGGCTGTTCGCAGTGCCAACGTTCCCGCGGAGCGCTTGTTGCGGGTTGTCGGTGAATTGGCGCTCGTGTCGGGTGCCCCCGGATTGGTCGGAGGTCAGGTGGTTGATCTTGAATCCGAGGGTCAAGCGGTTGATCTCGAGACGCTTGAGTACATCCACCTCCATAAAACCGCGGCCTTGCTGCGTGCCTGTGTGGTGACCGGAGCTCTGATCGGCGGCGCGAGTGATCAGCAACTGCAGGCGATGCGCACCTACGCCAACGGTATTGGTTTGGCCTTCCAGATCATTGACGACATCCTCGATGTCACTGCCAGCAGCGAGGTGCTAGGCAAAACGGCAGGTAAGGATCTTCTCGCCGATAAAACCACCTATCCCAAACTTCTGGGCCTTGAAGCTTCGCGCGAGAAGGCGTTGCAGTTGGTGCGGGAGTCCAAGGCGGCTCTCGACCCATGGCGGGACAAGGCGGCGCCCCTGTTGGCTCTCGCCGATTACGTGGCGAGTCGCGATTGTTGACCATGGTGATTTCAATGATGTCGACCCTGTCTATGCCTGCACAGATCTTGGATAATGCTGTGCTCGCCTGGGGATTGGCGGCTTGCGGCTTGGCACAGTTCTCCAAGCTGTTCCTTGAATTGGTGCTGAATCGGCGCTGGAGGCCGGCGGTGTTGGTTGAAACCGGAGGAATGCCTTCCAGTCATTCGGCATTGGTCACAGGTACAGCCGCTGGCGTGGGCTGGCAGATCGGTTTTGATCAGCCTGCGTTTGCGCTGGCTGCCACGGTGGCTTTTGTGGTGATGTACGACGCCAGTGGGGTGCGCCGGGCGGCAGGATTCACGGCTGCACGCCTCAATGAATTGCCTGACTCGCTCTGGCCTAACCAACCGGAGAAGCCACTCAAAGAACGGCTCGGTCACACCCGAACGGAGGTGTTGGTGGGCAGTTTGCTGGGACCTTTAATCGCCCTACCTGGACTCTTTTTTGTGGGGTCGCCCCTGCATTTGGCCCAAACGTTTGGTTTGTTCAGCGGGTGAGCAGGCTGAAGCCGTCTGAGGCCACTCTTACCGACGATCAGCAGACAGCAGCTGCATTGTTTGAGACGTGGTTAGCAAGCGAAGACCCTGGCGTTCCGTTTGTGTTGAGCGGTTATGCCGGCAGCGGCAAAACCTTCCTGTCGATGCGCTTGCTGCGCCAAGTGGAAGCCACAGGCCTGTGTTGGACCGTTGTAGCTCCTACCCATAAAGCGGTGGGTGTGTTGCGCCATGCCCTTGATTTAGAGGGCCTTCATCCCACCTGGTACCCCTCCACCATCCATCGACTCTTGCGTCTCAAGTTGCGACGCCAGGGGGATCGGGAGGTTTGCGAATCCACGGAACAAACGGCGGCATCGTTGGAACATCTCGGCCTGGTCTTGGTCGATGAGTCCTCCATGGTCGATAGCTCGCTGTTGTCGGTCGCACTGCAGTGCGCGCATCCTTTCAAGACTCGGCTGGTGTTCGTTGGCGATCCGGCCCAGCTTCCGCCGGTGGGGGAAGCGGATAGCCCGGTGTTCTCCATGGACCGTGCGATCACGGCGTCGCTAAAGCAAGTGGTGCGTCATCAAGGCCCAGTGCTTCAGCTGGCGAGCTGCCTGCGCGATGGACGCTTGCCCTGTGAGCTGCCGCCCTTGATGCCACCGCTGCGCAGCGAATTGGGCCAGGTGGGTGTGCTCAATCGCTCGGCTTGGCTGATCCAGGCTCAAGAGGGTCTGCGCCGTGCTGCGGCCTGTGATAACCCTGATGCAGCACGCATTCTTTGCTACACCAATCGCACCCTGGATGCGCTTGTGCCCCATGCGCGACGGGCCATTCATGGTGAGATGGCCGATCAGATGGCCGTTCTTCCAGGTGAAGTTCTGATCAGCCGGACGGCGGTGATGGCCCCTGCCTCCCGCGACGGCGCAGAGACAGGGGAAGAACCCGATCTGGTGCTCGGCTCGAATCGTGAAGTGGTGGTGGAGGATGTCACCCCCGAACGCTGTGATCTGGCTGAATTTGGGTTTGCGGGGGAGACGCAGATGGCTCTCGCTGGATTCGAGGCCCCTGTGATTGAGACCGTGACGGCGAGGGTTCGTAGTGGTGAGCTAGAGCTCAGTTTGCGCTTGCAGCCACCGTCCGGGAGTGCGGCGCGGCAGCGTCTTGATGGTGTGCTTCAGGGGTTACGCACGCAGGCAAGAGATGCGGGAAAGCGGGGTGGGCGGCCCCTTTGGCGCCGCTATTTCTTGATCCGTGATGCTTTTGCTTCCTTGGGTCCAGCCGCTGTACTCACCGTTCACCGCAGTCAGGGCAGCAGTTTCGGAGAGGTGTTTGTTGCCGATGATGTGTTCTGGCCACAGGACCTCGTCCTGCGACGCCAGTTGGCTTATGTCGCTGTAAGCCGGGCGCAAGAGGCTGTTTGGATAGCGGGAAAGTCATCATCAGCCGCAGCGGTGGAACGCTGGTCTCGGGCTCTTAAAAATGAATCACACCCATGACATGTCTGCTGTTCATGTGAATGGGTAGGGATCACAGAAGATCTTCATGCCCTGCATAGCATCTCTAAGGGGAGAAAAGATCGGCTTTTTTAAGCCAAAGATGGTCTTCAAAAACCCTGCGAGAGATTGAATATGCTTGTAATCCTATGAGGCTGTTGATACGCGCTTTGCAGGTCTATTCAGCAGAACGAAGCGAAGGCATGTTCTTGTCTTTGTGACGCTATTTAGCAGATGTTATGAATGATTTTGAGTGAAAACTGTCAGGGTTAACCTTCCTTCCCTAGGTGGATGCATGGAAAATTATTATTCTTCTGATGCTGTTTGCGGCTCCAGATGCTTGGTGATGCACATGGTCACGCAAACGCCATCCTTAAGGTCGCAACTTGTGACGCATTCCAGGTAAGCGTCGACGCTATCCCAGCGCTCTGTGATTGATGTGTATGAGTGTCCGGTTGGGATTGCTTTCATCTTGTTCTCTCAAGTGGTTATTGAGTACGATGATTTTCATTTGCTGGCAAGTAAATGATTGCGATATAAATCGTTCCTAGGTTTATTTGCTTACTTTGCATCAGTCAAGAGTTGTCTTGCCTGCTTGCGCACTTTTTGTTTGCTTAATGTGTGCTTGATCATGCAATAAAAAACCGCCTTGCTGATCGCTAAGGCGGTCGTTACGAATCCGTTGGTCTTGGCTATGTAGCCATTAATGCATGATATGTGAAAAGCAGAGATGGAATAATGTGTATGTGACGATACCAATTGAGATTGCGGGAACTGTAAAGTTCATGGCTACTCCTGTGGATAACACTAACTTAATAGGAGATATTCATGCCCTCGGCATCAGCAACTACATAATTCTTTTAACGAGTAAAAATACCTACTTCTGTTGATTGTTATTCGTTTGATGGTGCTTCTGTCGGATGTCGGGTTGGCGCGGAACAGATACTTTTCATTGATAGGTTGCTCAATCGCGGCTGCAGGATCTGATGTGATCCTGTTATAAGGCGCATACCGGTGGCAATGATTCAACTGTGATGTCGAAGGCTGCATCTCTGTTGTTGTCATTATTCTGCTGCAATTCAATCGCTTTGCTAGCAACTTCTAGGGCCAAATGCATTAATTGTCCATTTGGGATCGCTTCATTCTTTGCGGTGCTTGTTTTCGCCATCAGTATCTGATTGATGAACAGTACTAAAACCTTATGGTCTTCCTTTGATGCGGTTTGTATCTATCCATACTCTCCTTGCTGTAGATCCTGTAAAAAGCCGATTTCTTTCGTTGGTCAGTTGATCACTCCCTGGCAAGCGAAGCTTTTTATCTTGTCCTATCTGCGGCGACAAAGGCGAGCAATCGCTTTGTGATCGAAAGGTTAGTTCTTCGTTGGTGTCTGTGAACTCGAATGATCAAGCAGCTCAGCAGCCAATAGATCCTTGGCCAGTATCGATAAACCCACTCCCATCAGAGCGAGAGCGACGCCTTGATGGGCGTCTGCACTCTTAGATACTTTTCTGGAAAGCTCTAGGTGTTGTTTCCAGGAGAAGTGCATCGAGGCCAGGCGTGACAATGCTTTTTAGGCTAATTAGCTGTTTCAATCAAAGGCATAAGCGCCGTTAGGCAATGATCTGTAATAAGCGAAATGTAGTGAGTTGAGCATGTAATCGTCAAATCGGTTGCAATCACTACCTGATGGATTTGCGTCGTCATTGCTTAAGGGCTAACTTCAGCTCGCCAAGCAAAAAGACCCATGGATCCAATTGCTTTGACTATCGGGCAAATGTTCGAAATCGAGAAGTTTTCAAGAGAGATTGACGGTTCTAAAGACGTTGAGGAGTTGCAATCGATCGCTAAACAGTTGCTTGTCGCGTGGAAGCAGCAGCAAGCTGCATCAGCGTGGATCATCCGTCAGCAACAAGGCCTTTGACTGCTTCGGAGCACAGCTCTAAGTTTCAAGCAGGAGTGGTTAGCTCTCCTGCTTGATTCGATTCAAGCGCTTGTTTAGGTCATGGTGAGACCACTAATTCCTTGCCAGCCGAGGTAGCCCCCGATCCCAATACTGACGGCGGCGACAACCAGCTCTCCTCGAGCAAAGAGCACTTCTTTTCCGCGTTCCAATACAGGCACAACCTTGTCGCGGCCAACCGCAACGGCAATCAATGGGGTGAGCAGCAAAAGGCTTGCTCCGATGGTGAAGGCCAAAAGACCAACCAGTTCTTGCCATGTAGGCAGTTGGGCCGCCAAGACCACCCCTGCTGATTTTGCGAACAGCACGAGATCGTCGGGACTGGCAACTTCCGCCACCGCACCCAACAAAAGCAGCAGGGGAAGGGGCATGTTCACAAAGCGGTCCACGCTTGTGGTCCATGCCGGAGGTGAGTCTCCATCGGTCAAGGAGCGCAGCAATTCCCTGCCTCCAACGGCGATTAAGGCTCCACCTGCGAGGAGATCCAATCCAGTGCGGTGATGGGAGCCTTGCGTCATGTCCAGCACCAGCGAATGCCCCACGGTGACCAAAAGAACAGATGTCGCCATCGTGGTGATGATCCATCCCGCCACGAACCAGCCACCACGTTGCAATGGCTGCGGTCCTAGGAGAAGCAGCAACAACACGGCGATGTGAATCGGGGATAGGCCGATGCCAGTTCCATAGGCGAGGAGCTCAGCCCAGAGCGTGGTGTCGCTCATCGTTTAGTGGAAACACAAAATGCCAGCTCGATCGTATTAGGGCCTGCGCTCAATCAGCTACTTTGAGCCTCTCCTCAAGCGGGGTGTCTGCTTGATGGTGAACTGCCTGGACGGTTCCACATCGGAGTTCATTATTGCAGTGCATCATCCCAGTTCTTCCAGGCTAAGACTTGATTTTGGCCAGCTGAAAAAGATTTAATAGAATTGAATACGATGAAAAAATAACCCTAAGCTATTGAAAAAGCTGGCAGTGCCGGACTGATTGTTTTCGATTGGGGGACTCATTGCGACATTCAGCATCCCCTTCCCTCCTTCGGATTTTGCATTGCCTTTGCTTTTGCCTTTTTGTTGTCGCTACTTTGATTGGATGAAACGTTTTCTTGTTCTCAGCGGTCTGCTTTTTTCAGCGTCTCCTGCCTTGGCCGATAACGTCCTTTTTCTGGAGTGCAAGACAACCACACGAGCTATTTTTACTGAAATTAAAACTCAGAAGCTGATCAAAGAGGAAACAAAAGAAGAAACATTGTTTTTGAAGATTGACCTCGCTAACAATAGGTTCATGTCCCATAAGGACAGTCAATGGGATGAGGCACAAATGACAGACCGTAGCCTAAAAGCTGATCTCAACAAAAATGAAAACGGTTTGTCGTTAAACGGGACCTTGGAGATAGAGATTAATCCGCCGGGTCAATTAAGCTCAGAGATAGATTTTATCGCTTGGATGATTGTAACCAAGGTGAATATGAACGGCCATTGCAATGAAGTTAATCAGTCTGTATTTGATGCTGCAAAATAATCAGCTGGGGCCCTGGTTAATCTTCTTTCTTATTCAGGTGGATTCGCATTTGTATAGCCGTCAATGGTGCTGAGCAGATGTTTGGTAATGGCATCAACGCCAATCAGGCGCTCTACCGGTTCTTCTGTATGGTCGCAATCTTCGTCACCATCGGCATCAAGTTCGCAAGATAGGCCTTCATAGGTGACAACGAGGGTGGGCGCGCTATCGACTTGAAGCTTTTCTGCAAGGGCGGTGAACCCGCCATCAGGTCCACGTAAGGGAACGAATTCGAGTGTGGCTTGTTGAGGCTTTGTAAGTGTTTCTACGTACGCTTTGAGTTTTGCGGTGGGTTCGCAATCTGGCAGTGTGAACACGTATAAAACGTACGGCTTCATCATGTTCGTGTACCTTTAGTAGGTAGAAATTACCAGTTATCCTGGCAGCTTCTGAACCCGCATTGTAGCGATCGTGCGGATGGGAATTCATTCCGTTGTGATAGTTGACGAACGAAACATATTGGAACCCTGCATTCACGGCTTTCTCGTTTGAGAGGCTTGGGCTAGGCATGGATGTTCGCCGCTAAAAAGTTTGCTTATCTGTGTTGTTTCTTAAGTCTCTTGAAAGGCAGCCTTGCTGCAGGGGCGTTGACTTGAATGGTGATGGATTAGGGCAGCTGACTCTTGGAGTTTGCCGTTGGTTTGTATCAACGAGTGAGCAAAGTTTGAATAGCTATACAGCCAAGGCAAGCGATGTGCCAACAAAAATGATTTGTTTCATAAAAAAGAACGGTCGCATTCTCCAAGACCGTCCCTTTTGTATGGAGCTAAAACTCCCCAGTCATAGCTCCACAACAAAGATGGCTTAGGGATGGAGAAATGTCCGTAGAGATACATACCCATTTTTCTGTGAGGGTCGGGGGTGGTTCAGCACAAAAAAAGAGTGACGGTCTCCAACGCCACCCTCCCACTGAAGAGATCCAGTCTCTTCAGCAGAAGCTTGAACTGGAAGTCTTGTTTCGTACATAGAGATACATACGCATTGGCGATAGAACGCTGCCAAGCCTCTAAAACAAGCCATTGGTAGGGGCATTCCAGCGGGTGATCGCACGTTGCCCTCGCTCGAAGCCCAGGATGCAAATCGTTCCTGTGCCGAGCTGGAACAGGCGCCCACCGGTTGCTCCGAGTCCCAACCAGGTGCCTGTCAGCGCACGAAGCAAATGTCCGTGGGCGAATAAGGCAACATCCCCTTCCCCCGGCTCCGCTAGGGCGCTGGTAATGGATTGTTCACAGCGTTGTTGAACGGCTTCCGCATCTTCTCCATTGGGGCAGCCATGGCTCCAGACCGTCCAGTTCGGAATGCTCTTGCGAATCTCAGGGGTTGTGATTCCTTCGTAATCGCCGTAATCCCATTCGCGCAAGCTTTCCATGATCCGTCGTTGTTGGCCTAGGCCACCGAGTTCGCAGGTGCGTTTTGCCCGTTGAAGCGGTGAACTAAACACAGCTGCAAACCGATGGGATGTGAGGGCAGGCGCAAGCAGCCTGGCCTCTTCTTCGCCCTCCGGCAGCAAGGGCAAATCGGTGTTGCCGGTGTGCCGTCCATTTTTGGCCCATTCAGTGGCTCCGTGTCGAAGCAACCAGATCTGACGTTCATGGCCCATGGTGTGGATTAGCTCAGTTGAAGATCGGTGCTGTCTGGTCCCTCTTAAGCCCGAATGTCAAACCAGTCATTGCCCGTGACGGGCATTTTGGAGAGCAGCACCCTTTTGACGGTTGCCGTGCTCGGGCCGCGCTCACACCACAGACGAAATTCGTTCAAGGCCATTTCGCCTCCTTCGGCCTGAACCTCCACTCTCCCGTCCTTGAGATTTCGAACCCAACCGCAAAGTTCGAGGTCGAGGGCGCGTCGCCGGCAGCTGTTTCTGAATCCCACCCCTTGCACGCTGCCTTCGATCAGGAACCGCCAGCGCTCCTTCAAGGGCTGTTGTCTCTGACGCGTGGCCTTTATGAATCGGTCGCTATCTGATTCGCCACGGTTTCGAGAGCGTCGCGCCATCGGCATGAGATCGTCGATGAGCTGGCCCAGTGAAGATGCACCCAGCTTGCGTGAACGGTTGGAAGTGCCCATCCTTCTTCTCTGCGATCAACATGCCAGCCATCAACCTGCCACAGCGATTGCCATCTGCCCACAGGTTCCTCGCTGAGTTGCCAGCGGTGAAATTCATGCCCCATCCACTGATCACCTGCCTTCAAAAGCAAGCTGTCACAGCTTGCCGTTAGGCGGCGATATCCCACCTGCAATGTCCCGCGTTGGGCGTGAAACGGCAAGACGCCCGCCATGGCATGGGTTTCTCCTTCCCCGTCCATCAGGCTGGTGCCCAACATCAACATGCCGCCACATTCGGCATACAGCGGTTTGTGTTGCAGCCAGTCGCGCAGTCCTGACAGGCTTTGTTGGCAACGGCTGAGTTGTTTGGCGTGGAGTTCTGGGAAGCCTCCTGGGATCACCAGTCCATAGGCCTCTTGCGGTAACGGTTCATCCTCCAAGGGGTGCCAAGGGATCACTGGCATCCCCATCGCCTCGAGGCAATCCTGCATCTCGGGGTAACGGAAATGAAACGCGTTGTCTTGGGCGACGGCCACTGGTAGGGGCTCTCGCTTGCTGTCCTCTGCCAGAGCCTTGGCCAACACGGTTTGTATCGGTTCTGGACCTGGCGTTGGCGCTTGCATCAACCGCTCAAAAACCCCCATCTGGAGATGTTGATCAGCGATCGCCGCCCATTGCCCCAGGCGAACGTTCAGTTGATCTAGTTCATGGGCTGGTGCCAAGCCCAAATGTCGACTGGGGAGATCGAGGCTTGAATCCCGCGGAAGGCACCCCAGGCATGGCACATTGATCGCCGCCAACACCTCTTCAAGAAGGGAGCGATGGCGCTCCGTGCTCACGCGATTGAGCACCACACCTGCGAAATGCAGGTCGGGGTCAAGATCACGAAATCCGCTCACGAGCGCGGCGAGTGATCGCGCCTGGCCGCCGGCATCCACCACCAACACCACCGGCAACTGAAGGTGTTTGGCCACGGCGGCGCTGCTCCCTTCTCCGGTTGAGCCGATCCCATCGAACAGCCCCATCACCCCCTCCACGAGGGCTAGGTCGCAGCGACCTCCATAGCCATGGAAACTGGTCTTCACCCAGTCGGGTCCGCACAAGGGCAGATCCAAGTTGCGGCATGGGCGCCCCGCACTGGCCCCAAGCAGTTGGGGGTCGAGGTAATCGGGTCCCACCTTGAAGGGTTGAATGCTCAATCCCTTCTGTTGCGCCCAAGCGATCAGGCTGAGGCTGAGCAGGGTTTTGCCGCTGCTGCTAGAGGGAGCAGCGATCACACAGGCCATGCTGCTCAGCTAGGAATCAACTGAGAAGCTTGGCAGCTAGAGGGGCCGCCGCCGCCAAGAGCGGGTTGGAGGAATCGTGCCCACCCTCAAGCAGTCGAGCCATGTCGGCTTCCACATGGGTATGAAGCAAGGGCACCACCTCTTCCACGAGTTCCATGCTGGCCATGCCCCCGGCTTCGAGGCGCATGCAACCTCCGGATTCCGCGCAGAGAATCACACACATCGCCCCACCCTGTTCGGGTTTAGAAATGATCCGCAGCCCCACGATTTGTCCCGGATGAATACTGGGTTGCCCCATGGGTACGGGAGACACCCGTAGCGGCACTTCGGTTCCATCGGGACGTTGGAACACGGCGCTGATCGTGGAATCGCTGGTTTTGGCCTCATGCCGATGGGTGGTCTTCAGGGTCCAGCCCAGTCGATCGGCGATCCAAGAGGCCAGCAGCAGGCCTTGGACCGGGTGATCTCCCTCAACATCAATGTCGAGTTGCACCACATGGCTGAGGGCATCGCGACGCTGCGGCGGATCGAACACCATCGCCAGGGTTTGATGCCAGCTGCCCAGCCTTAACCAGTTCAGGTCATTGACGGCTTGGCCGCTTGCGAGCCTATTGGCGAGCAGGGTTAGGCAGTAAGAAGGATCACCAAGAGCGGAATCGAGAATCAGCCTGCGAGGCGCGATCGAGAGCTGCTCCAGTAGCTCAGGCGACTCATCGAGGGGTCCGTTCCACCACACCCAGGAGGGCAGGTCTTCAGGAAGCAGGGGCTGCAAGGTGTTGAGTCCCTCTCGCAGGGCTCCAGTTCCGCCGCGGAGCACCACCACATCTCCACAAGCAACCGTGCCCCCGCCCTCTTCCGGTAAGGGGCAATAGGCGGCCACCAGGGTTTCTAACGGGCGGCTGGAATCCAGGCTGGGGGCAAGGGTGATCAAGCGCCGTGGCCTCAGGGCACTCAAGGCCCCGTCCACATGTTGACCACGAAGGTCATCACTGGTTTGGCTGCCATCAATTTTGGCCAGGCTGTTAGATACCGAGCTTCCCAGCGGCGGGGTGCTGAGGGGCAGATCAAGATCGAGCACCGCTTTCCGTCCAGCCTTTTCCACCTCATCGCGTTGCACGCCCATGATTGGGCCCCCGAGTCTTCCTGTGCGGACCAGTTGCTGTTCCACCCATGCCGGCTGCCAGATCAACAGGCAGAAGGTGTGAGCCCCAATGCTGCTTTCTTGATCGCCGGACCACAGCTGATCGAGGTAATGAGGAACTTCCGAAGGGGGTAGCTCGAGGGGGGTTTGAAGCGTGAGCTGAGGAGACATGTTGCGGCCTGAGGAAGGGCGGAAACGAGGTGAAATTGGATCTTGTTTTGGGCTTGATCTAGGGGCGACGCCAGAGCAGACCGTCTTGGGCTAACAGGGCATCGGCAGCGGCAGGTCCCCAGGTGCGTGACTCGTAGGGGTGAATAGGCAGTTTCCAGGGGCTGTCTTCGATCAGTTCCAGCAGAGGGGTGTAAAGCCTCCAAGCTGCCTCCACCTCATCGCTCCGGGTGAAGAGCGTTGGATCGCTCAACATGGCGTCTGCGAGAAGGCGTACATAGCCCTCATCCGATGGTTCGCCAAAGGACTCGTCATAGGAAAATTCCATCTCGACAGGCCGGCTGCGCATCCCTGAGCCTGGAGATTTCACTTCAAATTTGAATTCAGCACCTTCATCGGGCTGAATGCGCAGGATGAGCTGGTTGGCCGTTGGACTGCCACCGGCAGCATCGAAGAGGTGAACGGGGGCTTCGCGGAAGGTCAACACCACTTCGCTCAGGCGCTTGGCGAGGCGTTTGCCGGTGCGCACATAAAAAGGAACGCCCTGCCAGCGCCAGTTGTCGATGAACAGCTTCATCGCCACGTACGTCTCCGTGGTGCTGTGGGGATCGACGCCTGGTTCTTGCCGGTAGCCGCTGAGGGGAGCGCCGTCGCTGCCGCCAGGTCCGTATTGCCCGCGGATGCAGCAGTTCCAGGGTTCAAGTTCATCAGCCAGGCGTGCCGCTTGAAGAACCTTGGCCTTTTCACTGCGGATGGCTTCTGGATCAAAGCGACCAGGGGTTTCCATGGCGGTAATCGCCAACATTTGGGTGAGGTGGTTTTGCACCATGTCGCGCAGGGCACCCGACGTTTCGTAGTAACCGGCCCGCTCTTCGACTCCCACCGTTTCCGAGGCCGTGATCTGAACGCTGGAGATGTAGTTCCGATTCCAGATGGGCTCGAAAATCGCGTTGGCGAACCGCATCACCATGATGTTTTGGACCGTTTCCTTGCCGAGGTAGTGGTCGATGCGAAAGATCTGGTTCTCTTGGCCGCAGCCTTGAACCACCCTGTTGAGGGATTGGGCGCTGCCGTAGTCCCGTCCGAATGGTTTTTCAATCACAACGCGACTGCGTTGGGGATCCTTCAACAGGCCTGCATCGGCCAGAGCGCGGCAGCCACTGGCATAAAACTTCGGTGACACCGACAGGTAAAAGGTGCGGTTGCTTCGTGTGGCTCTAAGACGGTCGATCTCCTGAAGGCGACCCCCGAGTTTCACGACGTCTTCAGGTTTCTGAAGGTCCACTGGTTCGTAAAACATTCCGGCGGAAAATTGCTCCCACGCCTCGGGATGGTCGCGAACCTTGTCACCCATTGCCTCAGCCATTTTGCTGCGGAATTCTTCGTCGCTCCAAGGCCTTCTGGCGCAGCCCAGGAGGGCAAATTCGCTGGGAAGTCGTCGTTGCTGAAACAACTCAAAGAGGGCTGGAACCAGCTTGCGATGGGTAAGGTCGCCGCTTGCTCCAAAAATCACCAGGCACTGGGGAGCGATCACCCGCTCCTGTCGCAGCCCAACCCTCAGTGGGTTCGTGATCGTTGCGGTCATGGCTACAGCACCTCTTAGGAAGGTTTAACCAGGATTTCTCGATCGGACAGCGCAATTCTTCCTGCAGGCTGGGTTTTGTGGCTGTCTCCTGAAAAACAACAGGATTGGCCATAAAAAAAGCCCGCCAATGGCGAGCTTGATTCACTCAACTTTGAGGCCGAGATCGTTGAGGTTTAGTAAGTCTCAACGTGCCAGCGGTGAGCTTTCTTCAGTTTGGGGCGAAGTTCGGACCAGTCGAGCCCCTTCGCTTCGGCTGCTGCGGACATGGCTTCATCAATGCCGGGCTCCATCCCACGTAGGCCACACATATAGACGTGGGTTTTGGGATCTTCGATCATCGCGAAAATCTCCTCAGCATGCTCAGACACGCGGTCTTGGATGTACATCCGGCCGCCCTTTGGATTCTGCTGTTCGCGGCTGATGGCTTTGGTGTAGCGGAAATTGTCGGGATATTCCTTCTCGTAATGGAGGAAGTCCTCGTCATAAAGCAGGTTGGCTGTTTTAGGTGCTCCCATAAACAACCAGGCTTTGCCTCGGAAATTCCAACCGTTCTCTGCCCGTTCTTTTGGCTCAAACATGCGACGCAGATAGGTGCGCATGGGGGCGATTCCTGTGCCGGTGGCCAGCATGATCACATTGGCTTCTTCGTCCTCGGGAAGAAGCATTTCCTTGCCAACAGGCCCTGTGATTTTGACCTTGGTGCCGGGCTCAACGTCGCAGAGGTAGGTCGAGCAAACGCCGTTGATGGTTTCTCCATCCTTTTCGTACTGGAGATGGCGTACACAGAGGGACACCGTGTTGCCCTCGAGATTGTCGCCGTGGCGCGTACTGGCAATCGAGTACAGACGCAGTTTGTGGGGCTTGCCTTTGGCATCTTCACCAGCAGGAACGATGCCGATGCTCTGACCCTCAACGTATTCAAGGTGTGGATCACCACCGCTCAAATCGAAGGTGATGTGCTGCACGCGGCCAATCGCTCCCTCTTTGAGAAGGGAATAATTTTCAGTGACTGTTCCGAGGAAGGGAGCTTTGGGCTTGTACAGATTGACTGGCACAGCTTGGGCTGCGGCCTTGGGTTTGGAAGTAGTCACAGGTGCAGAGACTGGGGGTGCGGATTTAACGGGTGCGGCTGCCGGCTCTGAGCCCGCTGGACTCACCGACTGGATGCGCGCTCCCCTGGAGAGAAGCACGCACATTGTGTCCCGAAGGCGGCTGTAAGAGACGTTTAAGCGAGATAGCTCTGCGCGACGCCCACCCAAGCCTGTGAAGACAATCGTGAATGCCCTTTCATCAGAGGTTGTCTGAGGAGACGCGCTTACTCGCATTGAAAACGTCCTGTTAAGGCGCGACTATAAGCGTCACCACTGACTTGCTACTCAATTTTCGCTGAATTGAAGTTTCTTCCTTAGAGTCAACGACGTCAATCTCTCAGGATTAGAAGCGAAAACGGTTTGGCATCTATCAGTGGTCTGACACAACTGAAGCGCGGCGAAACGCCCACTGGAGAGGCGATGTCTTCGAATCACCAGCCCATTGAACAAACCGTTGAGAGGATGGCTGATGGCGTTCGTCGCCTCGCCGCTCAGCTGTTAACGCCAGTTTCAGCCGATCAGATTTGGGCTGTTCTGACGGATTACGACCAACTCAGTACTTTCATTCCCAATCTTGCAAGCAGTCGTTTGCTGCTTCGAGAGGGCAACAAAGTGCATTTGCAGCAAGAGGGGTGTCAGCAATTTCTAGGAATGAAGTTTTCGGCTTCCGTTGAGCTAGAGCTCGAAGAATTTCTTTCTGAAGGGGCGCTGAGATTCAAGATGAAGAAGGGCGACTTCCGGCGGTTTGAGGGAACCTGGCGGTTGAGAACCATGCCTGACGCCACAGCCCTTTTCTACGAACTCACCGTGCAGGGCTGTTTAGGAATGCCCATCGGCCTGATCGAACAACGGCTGCGGGACGATCTCACGACCAACCTCAAAGCTGTTGAAGCGGAAGCGCGACGCAGAGCAGCTCACTAACTCTTTCCACTGTTCTTTCAGATCAATTTGCTGGGCTGGCAGAGCAGCCAGTTGCTTGGCTTGGACAGAGTGGTTTCAGGGACGTTGATGTTGGCTTCTAGCCATCTGCAGGCCGTCGCCATGCGCTGGTGCGGCATAAAAAAAACTCCCCCCGAGAGGAGAGTGTTCATTGGATCCGGATGAAGTCTCATCCAGGTCTTCAGTAGCCCCAAGGGGATTCGAACCCCTGTCGCCTCCGTGAAAGGGAGGTGTCCTAGGCCTCTAGACGATGGGGCCAAGAACGTGAACGAAAGGTCTTGAGAACTTCCGGCACCCAGTGAAATTACGGTTCAGCCTGACCCTCCGTCAAGGCAACGTTCTCCTTCTCTTGACCTTGCCCCTGCCAGACGGGCACGTTGAAGGTGAAGCAGGCTCCTTTGTCTGGTTCCGAGATCACCCAGATCCTGCCGCCATGCACTTCCACAATGCGCCGGCAAACCGAGAGTCCAACCCCAAAACCCGAGGCCCCAGCTGATGTTTGAGGAAGCCGGACCCGGTCAAGAAAAATGCGCTGCTGCTCTTCTTCCGGAATGCCTGGTCCGCTGTCGCTGATGCTCACCTGCACCCACTGACTGGTGCGGTGAAGCATGGTCAAGGAGATCAAGCCTCCGTTGGGTGTGTACTTCAGGGCGTTTTCCAGCAAATTGAGGAGCACCTGGCGCATCCTGCGTTGATCCGCAAACACCTTGGGCAGATCAGCAGGGATGTCGGTGTGGATGGTCACATCTCTGCCGAGCCAGAGTTTCTCCAGTTCCAGAATCGCTTCAGCGGCCACACTGGCTAAATCAAGGCGCTGAGGGTTGAACAGGGCTTCCCAGCGTGTGCTTCCCACTTCCAGCAGATCTTTCGACAGCAGGGCGATTTCCTCGAGGCGTCTTTTGAGGACATCCCTGAAGCGATGGATATCGATCTGGCCTAATTGCTGGCTTTGTACGGCAAGAGTCGCAGCGGTGAGTGGCGTCCGTAGTTCATGGGCCACCATCCTCAGCAAGCGCTCTTGCGCTTCCAGGCGATCAATCAATGTTTCGTTTTCCTGACGCAGCACCAACAACTGATCTTCGAGTTGGAGCTCCCGTTGGGTGCGGCTGCCATCCAGTTCTGTGGGTTTAAGACTTAAACCAAGTCCGCTCACCACCTCGTCCTGCTGCCAGCGCGGCAACCAGCCCCGCAGTTGTTGAAAGATGCTGCTTCCCGCAAACACCTGCTTTGGTTGTGGTTGCAGCTTCACCAGTGATGGTGTCACCACCAGGCGGTGCAGTTCCAGCAACTCAGGTTGTTGGGTTGGATCTGAGATTTGAAGACTGACATCGAACCCGCAATCTTCGTTCTGCAGAAATTCCACCAACTCGCGAAGGTCGCGGCTGGACAAATGGTGGCGACCGGCAACGAGTAACAAACTCAATTGTTGGCGCGGATTGCGATCAATCCCATCCACCCAGGGAGCTACGCAATGTTGAGGCTTACCTTATGGGTTTTTGCTCTGCCTCGCAGATCCGCTAAGAAGAAGGGGAACACTCTGTTGTTACCTAGGAGACGGCATGCCCCTTCTGCCGCTTGAACAACGAGGCTCAAACCCTCCCAACGGAGCGCCCCCGCCCTCTGAGCGCGTGCATCTCGATAGCAATCTGAGACGGTGGTTTGCGCGCAACTTGGGTCTTTGGAGATCGAGGCGTCAATACCTCTTCAACAACGAGGAAGTTTTTTTCCTCGACATGATGATTCGGGTTGAGATCTTTTCGGAATTTCAGTTTGGTGAGCCCCGCTACCGATTTAGTTGGTGGCCTGAACGCGACACCGACTTTTTTGATCGCAAACCCCGCTACGAGAAAGCTGGTGTGATGGAAGCCACCTTGATGGGCCATCAGCTGCAACGGAATCGTGCCTATCTCGAGCCAACGCCTCATCGCACCCGGATTCGACAGGTGGATGAACACGAGATGGTGTTTGAATCCCATTACGGAGATTGGGATGTCCAGGAGTACACCCGGTTAATTGATGAGGACCGCTATCGCTCTCGAGCGATTTACAGCTGGCAAAACAACGTGCTCGAGATCGTTGAACATCATCACGAAACAAGGATGGAGGATGCTTCAGCTCCGATTCCGCTCTGAAAAAGATCCGATTTGGATCAAATTGAGTCAAATTTAGACATCTCTCCACTAGCCCGAAGCGGGGAGGATGCGGCACCATGGCGGCGTATTCCGGTTTGATCCTTTGCGTCCCCTTACCCGACTCCGTACTGCTCTGTCGGCACCATTGCTTCTGCTGCCTCTCTGCTTAGCAGGTCCTGCTGCGATGGCTCAGTCAGCCGGAAAGGCGCCAACGTCGCCTGCAAGCAACGAGGACGTCTTCCTCTATCGCGGTATGGGCTCCTCCTACGTCTGCAATGCCCGCACAGCAGGGATTGAGTTTCCGAAAGCTGTTGGCATCGCTGCCGCAACCTATGTCCAGCTCCTCAATGGACGCCACGGTGGCAAGGTTGCATCGACAGGGAATAAGAAGCTGACCAATGAGCAGCTGTTTGCCGGTGCCGAATTTCAAATCATCACCGGTGCCATGCAGTTCTGCCCCGACAAGGTGCCTGCCGACGTCAAGACCAAGGTGGAAGACGCGTTGAAGAAACAGAAGGCCGCTCAATAGGCCGCTCAATCATCGGATCAGCCTCCACGGGGATGGCGTCTGCACGCCAAGATCGATGCAGACTCTCCTCCCCATGGCTTCCGCCTCCATCACTGCTCCGACGATTCGGCTGAAGGATTACAAGCCCTTCCCCTGGCGTATTCCATCGATTGCTCTGGATGTGGTGATCGGGTCTGATGCCGTTGAGGTGAGCTGTTGCATGGAGCTCACTCCGCTGTTGGGGGCGGAGCCACAAGCGCTTGTGCTTCAAGGGGTGGATTTGTTGTTGCAATCGATCGCCATCGATGACAACGCGCTGAAGCCTTCCGACTACAACGTGACCGCCGAGCGACTGGTGATTCACCAGCCTCCGCAGGTGCCTTTTCAGCTCAAGACGGTCTGCAGGATTGACCCTCAGGCCAATACCTCGCTTGAGGGCCTCTATGCCAGTGGAGGAATGCTGACCACGCAGTGCGAAGCCGAGGGGTTTAGGCGGATTACCTATCACCCGGATCGCCCCGATGTGCTCAGTCGTTTCACCGTTCGCATCGAGGCCGATCGCGAGCGTTATCCGGTGTTGCTCTCCAATGGCAATGCCTTAAGTGCTGGGCCCCTTGCTGGTGATCCCACACGCCATGAGGTGACTTGGGAGGACCCCTCCCTCAAGCCGTCCTATCTGTTTGCCCTAGTCGCTGGAAATCTCAACGAAGTCTGCGATCGTTTTGTGACCCGCTCGGGACGGAATGTGACGCTGAGGCTTCATGTGGAGCCAGGCGATGAGCCCTTTACGGCCCATGCCATGGAGTCGTTGAAGCGATCGATGGCTTGGGATGAACAGGTGTACGGCTTGGAATACGACCTGGATGAGTTCAATACCGTTGCGGTGCGCCATTTCAACATGGGCGCGATGGAGAACAAGAGCCTCAATATTTTTAACTCGAAATTAGTTTTGGCCGATGCGGAAACCGCATCCGATGCTGAACTGGAGCGTATTGAAAGTGTTGTTGCCCACGAGTATTTCCACAATTGGTCGGGGAATCGCATCACCTGTCGTGATTGGTTTCAGCTCTCCTTAAAAGAAGGACTCACCGTCTTTAGGGATCAATGTTTTACCGCTGATCTTCATTCAGAAGCCTTAAAGAGGATTGAAGATGCAGCGATGCTGCGCAACACGCAGTTTCGGGAAGATGCGGGCCCCACAGCCCATCCGGTAAAGCCAGATGCTTATCAGGCGATCGACAATTTTTATACCACCACGATTTACGAGAAGGGCGCTGAGTTGATTCGCATGCTCAGAACGCTTCTGGGCGAGACACGATTCATGCGTGGCATGGCGCTTTACTTCAAACGCCATGACGGTGAAGCGGCCACCACAGACGATTTTGTGTCGGCCATTGTGGAAGGTGCTTGCTCGCAGGGAGAACCTCTTGGGTTTGATTGTGAGCAGTTCAAACGTTGGTATGACCAAGCGGGCACTCCCACGGTGACCGTGAAGCGTGATTGGGATTCCACGCGCGGAGTGTTGCGACTGAGCTTGCGTCAAAGCACCCCGCCAACGCCAGGTCAGCCCAAAAAGCTGCCTCTGGTGATTCCCTTGCTCTGGGCTCTGGTCCCAGCCAATGGTGTGCCTGGGGAAGAGCAGCTCCTCGTGCTGGATCAGGAGGAGCACACGCTGGAACTCAAGGGTTTGCCTTGTTCTGAGCAGCCCCCTGCCCTCTCCCTGTTCAGGCAATTTTCTGCTCCAGTGCACTGGGAGGCGAGTCAAGAGTCGGCTGAGCTGTTCACCTTGTTGGCCTGCGACAACGATCCATTTGCCCGTTGGGATGCGGGACAACAACTCTGGCGAAGGATTGTGCTGGCTCGGGCCTCTGGAACCCCGAATGCCGATTTGGAAGGCCAGATGTTGGAGGCTTTGTCCGTACTTCTGGCCGCGGCTGGAGAACAGGACCCAGCGGTGCTGGCCACGTTGATGGCCTTCCCCGGTGGCCCTGAGTTGGAAGCACTCCAGCAGGAGGCTGATCCACCAGCGCTCTACCGAGCGGCTTGCGCGCTGCGCGAAAAATTTGGTCAGTCTTTGGCCCCCTTGCTGCGCGAGCGGCTGGATCTGGTTGCGCCCGATCTTGCCCTGGCTTGGCCTGAGGGGCAGGGGCAACGGCAACTCACCGGTTTGATCTGGGCTTGGCTGGCTGCAGCCGGAGATTCAGCGGTGCGTTCCGATGCTCTGGCTGCCGTCAGTGGACCGTCGATGACCTTGGCGCGGGCTGCCCTGCGGGCGCTCCAGCCATTGGATTGCCCAGAACGCGAGGACGCCTTGCGGCAATTCCACGATCGTTGGCAAGAGAAGCCAGTGATCTTTGACAGCTGGTTTGCCTTGGAAGCCTCCACACCCCGAGCGGATGGCTTGCAGCGTGTTTCCTCTCTTTTGCAGCATCCACGCTTTGATCCGATGGCTCCTAATGCGGTGCGTGCGGTGCTGGGTGGATTCGCTGGGAACCTGTTGGTGTTCCACGCTGAAGATGGCAGCGGCTATCAGTTCATGGCTGAACAAATCATTGCCTTGGATCAGCGCAACGCGATTACGGCGTCGCGCCTGGCCAAGGTTTTCAGTCGTTGGGGCACCTACAGCAGCAAGCGTCAAGCGCTTGTGAAGGCAGCCCTGGATCAACTCTCTGCCGCTCAGCTTTCCTCCAACACGCGCGAAGTTGTGGAGATGATGTTGGGATGAAGCCCGCTAATCAATGAGAGTAAAAGTCTTTACTGTGCTCCCATTTGTTTGAACAATTCCTTGCGGTATTGAGCGCCTTCTGATCCTGAATGTTGGCCCCATAGTCCTTCCCAATAAAAGTAAATAACGCCATAGCCGCGATCATTTGCCAGTCGTACCTTTTCCTTCAATACATCCATTGAAGTTGTCCGTTTGCCGAAGCCAGCTAAGACGCCAATTTGGATGGGGATGCCCCATTCGCGGGCTTTGCGTAGGGCGGGCTGGTCGAGATCTTTGGCATATCCTCTGAGGGAATAGGCATAGTTTTGAACGACGAGATCATCAATCAGCTGGCCCACGGCCCAGAGCTCCCAATCTTGAAGCCAGTTGTTGTAAGCAAACCGAAAGGGACCTGGCGAGAGGCTAATGCGCACCGGCAGCGATTCTTGTTCCAAGCGGATGCGAAGGTCGCGCAGTAAACCGGTGAGTTGGCGGCGACGCCAGGTCATCCAATAGCGATTGGTGTAATCGCGGGGTGGAGCCATGCCGAATTCAGCCTTGTAAAGCGCTGAGGTGTAGGGGTCGTAACCCAATTCCACTGGCCAAGCGAAGTGGTCGTCGAGTTGCAGCCCGTCCATTCGGCAGCGTTTCATCACCTCCACAACGAGGCCGATGAAGCGCTCGCGCACTTGGGGGTGCGCAGGATTGAGCCACACCATCTCCTTGCCGTGCATCTTCATCACCGGGTCACCGTTGGCCCGTGACAACACCCACTCCGGATTGGCTTGAACCACCTCTGCCGAGGCGGGCTCCATTAATCCGTATTCAAACCAGGGCACCACTTTCATCCCGCGCTTGTGCGCTTCCTTGCTCAAGGTGCAAATCGGATCCACCGTCACACCAGCGGTCTTGAGGGCTGGCTCCAGCGGGGCAAACTCACTGGTGTGAAACGTCGTTCCACGACTCCAAGCATTGGGATAGAGCACGGAGAATCCCGCTTGCTCAAGCTCATCCACGGCTTGTTTGATGGTCCGCTGGTCGTAATACAGCGGGCTTGGACTATTGGTGAGCCAGACCCCCAGCGCCTGTTTTCGTTCCACACTTGGTAGACGGCTTTTGCTCAGCAGGACGTCGGTGCCTTGGCCAAACGTGGCTGGAGGGGCCATCAGCAGCAGGAATGGAAGGCCGAGCGCCGAAAAAAAGTGTCGCAACACCACAGATCAAGCTTGGGTTGAGTTAGCGGAACATCGAGCTGACAGAACTTTCCTCATGGATGCGCCAGATCGCTTCGCCGAGCATGTTGGCAACCGAGAGCACATGGAGTTGGTCAAATGTGCGATCGGGTTCGATTGGAATGCTGTTGGTGACCACCACCTGCTCGAAAAGCCCCTCTGCCGACAAGCGTTCAATGGCTGGAGGCGAGAACACAGGATGGGTGGCACAGGCAATCACCCTTTCGGCTCCTTGCTCTCTCAGCAGCCTGGCGCCGGAACAGATTGTGCCGCCGGTATCAATCATGTCGTCGATCAGGATCGCCGTGCGGCCACTCACATCTCCAATCACGGTGAGGCTTTCAGCCATGTTGTGACCGGTGCGCCGCTTGTCGATGATGGCCAGAGGTGCGTCGTTCATTTGCTTGGCAAAGGCTCGGGCCCTGGCCACGCCACCGACGTCAGGCGACACCACCACCACCTCTCCCAGGTTTTGGGCGGAGAGGTAATCCACAAGCACGGGGGAGCCGTAAATGTGATCACAGGGGATGTCGAAATACCCCTGGGTCTGGGCTGAGTGCAGATCCATCGCCAGCACGCGATCCACTCCCGATTTGACGAGCAAATTGGCGGTGAGCTTGGCGGCAATGGATTCCCGACCGGCTGTTTTTCGGTCTGCGCGGGCGTAGCCGTAATAGGGGACCACCGCGGTGATCTGTCGCGCCGATGCCCGCCTGCAGGCATCCACCATGATCAGCAGCTCCATCAAGTTGTCGTTGACCGGAGCGCAGGTGGGTTGGATCAGGAACACATCGCAACCGCGAATCGATTCCTGAATTTGCACATACAGCTCACCATCGGCGAAGCGCTTGCACACCTTCGGGCCATCGGGCACACCGAGATAGGCGGCAATTTCTCGCGCTAGTGCGGGATTTGAGGTGCCGCTAAACAGGCGAAGACGTCTGGTGTCGTGCTGCAATTTCTCTTGCTCGGCTCGGGCAGCGGTGAGGAAACTTGTCACGATGCCCGCGTTTGAGAACGGCGATGATCCGATCGTAGTGCTGCATCGCCTTCCTATCCATAAACGGTGCGGATCGGATCTCCCTAGGGTCGATCAATGCTCGATTTCACCTTGGCTCTTGTCGGAGCTGGCCCCCTTCCTGAGCTCTCGATGCGTGAGGGTGCTCTTCAGCTTGCCGATCGCTTTTCGGCTGAGTTGGTGCCGTTGGCCTGTGGGTCGGAACCCCATAGCGGCTTGCAGGCACTGGCCTCGCGGCAGCGCGATCACAATCGCCCCACACTGCTGCGTTTGAGTGGAGACGCGGCGATGGCTGAGGGCTCGTCGGGAAGCTGGCTTGATGCGCTGGCCGCCTGGCGATGTCCTGTGCTGCTGTTGGTCCAGCCAAATGCAGCTGGTTTGATCCCTGGCATGGCACCGGCCTCCGTCGCCCTGTGTCACTCCCTCAACATTCCATTGGTTGGCTTAGCCCAACTTGGCGGCCGCTGGGATTTAACGGCCCGTCGCAGGGATGGCTTGCCCTGGTGTGGTCACTTGGATACGACCGATGATGGTGAGGCTGCTTCGGATGCACTGGTTCGTTCCATCCAGCAGCGCTGGAAACGCATGAACCCAGCCATCAGTTCTGAGCTGGCCAGATTGGCAAGTTGAGATCTGGCTTCAATTCGCGCAGCCTCTGTTGTCCGGCCCGTGGTGCCAGCGGCAGCTCCGTAATCACCGGTGGTGCTGGCGCATTGATCGCTGCTGCTACCAGGCTCAGCATCTCCGTGGTGCTGATATCTGTCGTGACTTGATTGGAGAACACATTCAGCAGCTCGGGCACCACGGTGACGACATCGATTTCAGCTAACTGCTGATGCACCCCTTGGAGCAGCAGGCCTTGTCTCACTCTGCGCTGATGGTCGTCATTGGGCTTGGGCTTATGTCGTACGAGTTGTTCTGCCTGAGCGCCGTTCAATGTTTGGAGTCCGGCCTGCAGGTTCACGCTGTAACCCTGGGATTTGTCCTCGTATTTGTAGGTTTGGTTCAGGGTGACTTCGATGTCTCCAAGTCCTTCGACGAATCGGCGCAAGCCCTGTCTGGAGAGGACTAAGTAGCGATCTGGCTTGTTCACAGGCAGATCGATCAGCTCGCCAACGACGTCAGAGGTCAGGGCGATTCCACCGTGTTGCCACGTTTTGGAAAGCGCTTGCATCTCCTCGATCCCTGGCAGTTGAACGGCCAGTTCTGTCGGCAACTGCAAAATTTGAACGGGTTGCTTGGCGCTGATATTGACCAGCATCAAGCTGTCGGCGTTGGCAGGCCCTTGCGGCGCCGCTTGATTGGAGACGGCATTGATCGTGTCTGCGTCAAGGCCGACGACCAGCACCATCACGGCTTGTTCCGGAAGCGGAGCGAGGCTTGTTAACCCCTCGGACGACGGCACATCGGCGCCGGCAACGTCTGGTTTGGGCCAGATCGTTGCAAGCGCTGTGCCTGCTAAGGCCGTGCCCAACAATGCAGCACCAATGCGCAAAAGACTGCGCCCGGGGCGGTCGCCCAACCAGCTTTTGCTCGGTTTTTGCTGCGAGTCCCCACTCAACGCCGGCTCCCCCATGCGTGATGTTCTGATCATTGATCAGCCAGTCTCGCTCAGCCTCGCTGAATTGGGAATCAAAGCCTTAGCAGCGAACTGCCATTGGACCCAAAGGAAGGATGCATCTCCTGATTGATCTCACTTCCAGGAAAAGATTGAAGAGCTGGAATAAGTCTTCTTTGTGTTCTGATTCAGTGGCTGATGGATTTTTTTGGGACAACGTAGGAGGTCTCGTTAAAACAGAGCAGCATCCCCTAACTCTTGGCCAGCCATTCCTTCTTTGTGGACCCTTGCAAAAAATTGTTCGAGGGTGTCATCGCCAAAGGAAGGGGTTGCATCGGGGTCATAGCAAGCACGCTTTTCGTCCCATACCAACATCGATTCACTGGCGTAATAGCAACCGATACGGGCGAATTCAGCTGTGTCTTCCACGGCTGGTATCAGCTCTGCAACTTTTTCTAATAGGGCCGTTGGGGCATTCATGACTGCCATCGGTAACGAAAGCATTCTCGGGGAGCGGCCTAATGTTTTGAAGAGCATTTCCCCTTGCGTCCGAGCGCTCAAGGCCGGGCCGGGTCCCCCGATGGGTAAAACTTGATTCACTTTGTCTGTTTCATGAACGCAATTAGCTAAGAAGCATGCAAGATCTTGTTCACTGATTGGCTTGCAACTTGTTAGCTCTCCATTGCCAAACATGACATAAGGAGCTCCTTTTTTGCAGCTCTCAAATTGGCCAGCAATGCTTTTAAAAAAGGCTGTTGGACGAACAATGGTATGGGTGATTTCTTTGTCTTCCTGAAGCTGTCTTTCGAAGGCAAGCTTCGCTTTTTGGAATTCTAAAATTGGCTTTTGTACGCAGATGGCTGAAAGCATCACGAAATGCGCTACCCCAGCCTTACGTCCTTCGCTGTAAGTATTGAGGTTGGCTTGATAATCAATGGCCCAAGAATCCTTCTTGCCACCTGTTCTCGATGCCAGGCAAGAAATCACCACATCGGTGGGTTCGTTGAAGGCATGTGTTGCCAGGGAAGCTGGATTGGTGACATCTCCAAATCTCACCTCTGCGCCAGGAAAATCGGCCACCACCTCTGCTTGACCCTGGCGCCCTCCAATGCCACTGGAGTCGCGGGCGAAGGCCATCACCTGATACCCACGCTTCACCAGCTCTTTGACGACAAATCGTCCGATGTATCCGGTGGCCCCGAAGACGGCCACTCTCACTTGATCGGGAGAACGTTCGCGAAAATCATGGCGTGGTAATTGGGGGGAGAGCACGTCATCACCAGATCAACCGGAGCCAACGCTAAGGCGCGAATCTTCTGATTACAAACGAAGCCGGCTAAGAACTTTCAGTCATGGCGATGCGCTAAGCCGCGCGTGTCGATCGTTGTTGAGACGCTCCGTAAGATCAAAAAGGTCGGATCCCTTCATGCCCTTCGACCGTCTGACTCCCCGAATGATTGGCTTCGATGGTTAAACACTCCAGAAGCGAAAGGGGGCAGAGGGTTGGTGTTCTCCTGCATCCCACGGCCCTGCCGGATTCACCGGTGTGTGGAAGCTTTGGACGGTCAGCCCGCGCCTGGTTGAAGGCTTTGGCGGACCATGGCATCAATGTTTGGCAGATTTTGCCCCTGGCTCCTCCTGATGGCACAGGGTCGCCTTACAGCTCCCCCTCCAGTTTTGCCCTGAATCCTTGGCTTCTGGATGCCGAAGATTTGGCAGAAGAGAGCTTTTTGGCGTCCAGTGATCTTGAGCATCTCCCTGGCGCTGAGCCCACGCGGGAAGCCAGCGCTGAGGTGGACTTTCAGTTGGCGGATGCGCGTGCTGCGGCCCTGGCCCATGCGCTTGCAGCCCATTGGCCTCAGCAATCCTCTGCGCGCAAACAACAATTTGAGCGCTGGAAAGTCGACCAAACGCATTGGCTGCCGGATCACGTCAATTTTGTGGTGCTCCGCGAGCAACACAGCGGTTTGCCCTGGTGGTCTTGGCCCCATCCGCTCGCTGTGCAGCAACCTGCTGCCTTGGCGCAGTGGCGGCTTCAGCATGGCGAGGCCTTGCTGGAGCAGGAACTTCTCCAATGGCATCTCGATCGTCAGTGGCAACGTCTGCGCGCGCAAGCTCGGGAGTTAAACATCGAGATCCTTGGTGATCTGCCCTTTTATGTGGCTCGCGATAGCGCTGATGTTTGGAGCCATCGCTCCCTGTTTTCGATTGCGGCTGATGGACGCATGCGGCTTCAGAGCGGCGTGCCACCCGATTATTTTTCGGAGACAGGTCAGCTTTGGGGAACACCGGTTTACAGCTGGGCCAGGCACCGGCGGACTGGATTTCGTTGGTGGCGCAATCGCCTGAAGCGGCAGTGGAGGCTTGCCGACCGCCTGCGCTTGGATCATTTCAGAGCCCTCGCAGGATTTTGGGCGGTTCCCGGCGATGACGACACGGCCCAAAATGGGGTGTGGCAGCGCTCACCCGGCCATGAGTTGTTGCGCCTGCTTCGTCGCGATGCCGGAGGGAAGCTTCCTCTCGTTGCCGAAGATCTTGGCGTGATTACGCCAGATGTGGAACGGCTCCGTGATCGCTTTCGTTTACCAGGGATGAAGGTGTTGCAATTCGCCTTTGATGGCAACCCCAAGAACCCCTATTTGCCGTGCAATGTCAAAGGTCGCCGTTGGGTGGTCTACACCGGTACCCATGACAACCCCACAACGATGGGGTGGTGGCAGAGACTGGATGAATCCTCTAGGCGCCAGCTTGGTGAGCTGCTGGGATGTCATGTGGAGTCACCCGGATGGCAATTGATGGAACTCGGAATGGCAACGTCCGCTGAGCTCGTCGTGTCTCCTTTGCAGGATTTGCTGCATTTGGATGATCAAGCCCGATTCAATACGCCAGGCACTGTTGGCGGCAATTGGTGCTGGCGGATGAGCGCTTTTGACGAGGCCTTGCAAGGAGCTCTCAAGGGTTACGGGGAGAGAGCAGCGGTCTGGGGCAGGTGATAGGAACCAGGTTGATTGGCCTTTGGAGCGAGAACTTGTCCGTTCCAGCTCACGGAGTCGGCCTCGCCTGGTGGTGGATTGATGCTGAGGTCCACTGGGGGTAAAAGCTGCAAGGTCATGGTTCCAGTGGCGCCCTGAAGGTTGGTTCGATCTCCTCCTTCACTGCGCAGATTGATCTGCCGTGGTTGGTTGAGGTTGATCTCGAGTACGCCGGGTTTTGTGCGTTGATCGAGAGGGAGAGCAGGCTGTCCAGGACTGGCAGTGATCACCTCCTCCAGCGGGCGCAAACCCTTCAACATCTGATCACTGTCCAGCGGTGTATTAATCGGGATTGGCCTTGGCGAGAAGGCATTGAGGTTGATCAGATGACGTTGTTGGTGATTCAGAGCCAGAATCGATCCGAGGATCACAGCGCCATAGACCACGCTTCCTTGCCACGTGGTGAAGATATCGATGCTGCCAAGAGTGAAGCGCGTGCCTCGACCGTTGGTCGCTAAGCGATTCGATCCGGGTTTGTTCGGGAGGGCTGCAAGAAGGCTGTTGTTTGGAAGGTCGAAATAGGTCTCCAAGCGCTGCAACATCGCCACTAAATAGGCGGGTTCCGGGAGGCGGTCTTGCCAGCCGCGTTCGAGAGCTTCCAGCACCGGTGTTGTGATTCTCACCTCTTTGGAGAGGTCTCGCATGCTGAGGCCTTTTCGTTCTCTCTGTTCTCGCAGCAGTTGTCCCGCCTCCTCCAGGGAGTTATTGCGACTCTCAAGCGGCGTGGGAGCTTGTTGCTTGTTTTTGAGACGTCGCCAAGGGAGGGAAAACTTCATCGCGGCGATGCCGTTATCAGGGGCACTCGTTCCGTTCCAGACGGATAGAGGTCCATTCTGAACCTGTTAACTCGCGCCATTGGCCCTCTGGCAAAGAACCGAGATCAATGGACGAGATGGCTGTTCGTTGAAGATCCAGCACCGGGTGGCCAAGGGCGTCGGCCACCCGGCGGATTTGGCGATTCCTTCCCTCCGTGAGGATGACTTGTAAAAGCGATTGGTTGGCTCCTTGTTTCAGCAGGGAAACCTCGGCCGGTTGTGTGGGTATGCCGTCGAGGCTCACACCGTTGCGCCAGCGCTGCAGCGTTGTGGACATGGGCTTCCCTCTAACCAGCACTTTGTAGGTTTTGCGGTGCGCATAGCGGGGGTGCGTGAGCTGCAAGGTGATGGCACCTTGATTGGTTAACAGGAGAGCTCCGCGGCTGTCTCCATCCAGTCGGCCAATCGGGTGAAGGCCGCGTCGGAGCGACTCGGGTATGAGATCGAGAACCGTCTTGCGCCCTTGGGGATCACTGCAGCTGCTGATGACCCCGGGGGGTTTGTTGAGCAGGATCAGTTTTGGGCTCGAGGGCTGAGACAAGGGACAACCATCCACCTCGATGCGGTCGATGCTTGGATCGGCTTGGTCGCCCAGTCCCGCTGTGACCTGATTCACCTTGACGCGGCCCTCGCGCAGAAGGTCTTCAGCGTGTCGCCGCGAACAGACCCCAGCAGCTGCGATCAGTTTTTGCAACCGTTGACGGCTCACCGGTTCACTCCTTGGCAATGATCTGACACTGTTTTGATCCAGTGGTGATCAAGAGTGATCATCAAGAGTGGTAGCGGTCATGACGGAAAAGATCTCAGTTTCGTCATTTTGTCAAGTGGATTAAACGGGTGCCAACGTGAAGAAAATCATAAAAAGTGGTAGATTAGGAAACGAAAACGTTTCGTAATTGCCGATGGCGCCCTTGGCTCTGCTCCCCGATGCGGACCTCGTGCGTTCGTATTTGCGAGACATCGGCCGAGTGCCGTTGTTGAGTCATCAGCAGGAGATCACGCTGGGCCGTCAGGTGCAGGAGCTGATGGATCTCGAGGCGTTGGAAGCGGAATTAAAGGACCAGCGTGGCGAAGACCAGGTAGCCCGAGAAGAAGTGGCCAAAGCGGCTGGTGTGAGTGCAGCGCAACTCAAGCGCAAGCTGCAGGCGGGCCGGCGCGCCAAAGAGCGGATGGTGGCTGCCAATTTGCGCTTGGTGGTGAGCGTCGCCAAGAAATACACCAAGCGGAACATGGAACTGCTGGATTTAATCCAGGAGGGAACGATTGGTTTGGTGCGTGGTGTGGAGAAATTTGATCCCACCCGGGGCTACAAGTTCAGCACCTATGCGTATTGGTGGATCCGTCAGGGCATCACCCGTGCGATTGCGGAGAAGAGCCGAACGATTCGCTTGCCGATTCACATCACCGAGATGTTGAACAAGCTGAAAAAAGGCCAGAGAGAATTAAGCCAAGAGCTGGGCCGCACCCCCTCGGTGACGGAACTGGCCTCGTTTGTGGAACTTCCAGAAGAGGAAGTGAAGGATTTGATGTGCCGTGCCCGCCAGCCTGTGAGCTTGGAGATGAAGGTGGGAGATGGCGATGACACCGAACTGCTGGAGCTGCTGGCTGGTGATGGTGAGTTGCCATCTGAACAGGTTGAAGGCGAATGCTTGAAGGGAGATCTGCGTGATCTGTTGAGCCAGCTGCCTGAATTACAGGGCAAAGTGTTGCGAATGCGCTACGGGATGGACGGGGAAGAGCCGATGAGCCTCACGGGCATTGCCAAATCCATGAAGATGAGTCGAGACCGCACGCGCAGGCTCGAACGTGAAGGTCTAGAGATGTTGCGCCGAGGTGATGAACAACTCCAGGCCTATGTGCTTGTTTAAGCCTGAATTCAGAAGAATTCGTCGAAGTTGTCGAAATCAACGGCTTTGAAATTGCCAGACTCTACTTGAGTCATTAATCGCTCCAATTGCACCCATAACGCTCCACCCGTGAGAAGGGAAAGCAGCATGGCAACCAGGTATCCAGCCCCAGACGCGAAGCCAAACACTTGAAGTGACCCTCCGATGAAAAGAGTGATGCCGAGCAGGGTTCCGGCATAACTCATCGTGACTTCTGCCGTCCCAAGGGGCAAAAGGGCGAGCCGATCTTGCTTCCATCCGTCTAAGCGAATCTGGATCAGACGCGCAAAGGTGAGCCCGCACAACACGCCAATGGCTAGCCCCAGCCCCGCCACGAGATAGGGCGGCTGGCTCATCGGAGCGTATTCCAGCAATATTTCACTGGGATCGAGATCACCAAAGAAATCACTGAGTGCATCGAGGTCGGCTTGGTCTAACTCGATGGGCATGAGGTCAGGGGCTAATCCCATAACAGTGAGGTTGAGAGTGTGAGGTGAAAGCGTTGGGGGGACCCTAAGCGGCAGCTAGTGGATTCAGTTGTTGGAGCATGCGCCCTGCAATGCGACGCGGGCTGAAGGTGCGTCCAAGCAGGGAGGTCAGGGATCTGATGTCTGCTGTGCTGAGGCGATCGTCACGCACGAGGGTGAGCAGCAGCCGTCTGCGCAGGTCGGCGCCATCCTTGCTCAGCAGTAAGCGCAAACCGGCTCCCGCAACTGGGATGAGCTCAGCACCCGGTGTGGGTGCATCGCTTCCCACAACGTCGAGGAGGCTTTCCAGTCGTTCGAGGCGTAGGTGGCCCTCGGAATCAAACAAGACCTCCAAAAGCTTTTCGCGCATTTCTTTGGTGTCTCCCGCCAAGAGTCGCTTCGCCACGTAGGGATAGGCCACGGCAATGATTTTGAAATCTGGGTCTAGGCGCAGGGCAAGACCCTCCTGACTCACAACGGCGCGGATGATCAGAGCAAAGCGAGCTGGCACGCGGAATGGATAGTCGTACATCAATTCCGAAAAGCGATCGGTAATCGCCTTGAAATTGAAGGTGCCAACGGAGTCGCCCAGGCTTCCCCCCAACACTTCTCTCAGCGGAGGAATGATCGACTCCAGGTCGGCATTGGGTGCCAAGAATCCCAGCTGTTGGAAATCCTTCGCGAGCGCTGAAAAGTCCTTATTGATCAGGTGAACCACGGCACCAGTGAGTGTTAAGCGGTCGGCATCACTGATGGAATCCATCATTCCGAAATCAACGTAGGCCACATGGCCGAGATCCCCCGTTTGTCCACTCAGGGCAAACAGATTTCCCGGATGAGGATCGGCGTGGAAGTATCCATATTCGAGCAGTTGCTGGAGGCCGCTAATCACCCCCGTGCGAATCAGGGCTGGGGGGTTGAGACGTTGAGATTTCAACTCCTGGCGATCTCTCATTTTTGTGCCATGAATCCAGGAGGTTGTAAGCACACGCCTAGCGGATAACAGGCGCTCAACTTTTGGAATCGTGACGGCTGGATTATCAGCAAACAGCGCAGAAAATCGTTCGGCATTGTCGGCTTCGCAGTAGTAATCGATTTCTTCAAACAAGCTGCGACCAAATTCATCGATGATCTCTCCCAATCCGAAGCCCAAGTTGAGAGGCAGGAAAGGTGCTCCGATCACGCCCAAGGTGCGAATCAGCACCATGTCGCGACGCAAAATAAACGCAAGATTGGGCCGTTGCACCTTCACGGCAACCCAGTGCTGACCATGCAAACGCGCCTTGTAGACCTGTCCTAGACTGGCGGCGGCAACAGGGACGCCTGGAAAGTCTTCGAAGAGTTGCTCCACCGGAGCGCCTAGCTCCTCTTCAATGGTTTGCAGGGCGATCGCATGGTTGAAAGGGGGGAGATCGTCCTGAAGCTTGGTGAGTTCATCGAGCCAATCGCGTCGGATTAGATCAGGCCGTGTGGACAGGGCTTGCCCCACTTTGATGAAACAAGGCCCCAGATTGGTGAGGGTGCGAAGCAGGGTTCTGGCCAGTTTTCGCTGCACCTCGGCGTCCTTGCTTCTGCCGCGAAGCAGCAAGCTGACGACCAACCCCGTGAGTGCCCAGATGATTTGGAGCACCCGCGGCAAATAGATCCAGGGTCGGAGTAGGAGCCAGCGCGCATCCTTGCCAGGGGCGTAACGCATGCGTTGTTCAGAAGCGTCTTTAGGCGGGGTGTTGTTGGCCAGACTGATTCGCTCTGCCATATCCAACACACTTCAGATCTTTAGAGCGTGAATCTTAGGCAGATCGTTCCATCAACTCGTTTCATGGGCGATTGAATGGCCATCGTTGTCGTGTTGTTGTCTTTTCGTTCCATCGCTTTCTGGGCGACCCTGCCCCTTGTGGCTGGACTGAAGAAACGCAGGCCCTTATGCACTCCTTAATTCCGTTATTGCGGCCTGATCGTCGGCAGCCTCTGCACTTGCCAGTGCATGGTCGGGGCAGAGCTTTGCCGCCCGCTTTGAAGCGTTTGCTGCGGCAGGCACCCGGTAGTTGGGACCTCCCAGAACTTCCAGAGATTGGTGGCCCCCTTGAGAGCGAAGGGGCTGTGGCTGAATCGCAAACACAACTGGCTTCCGTCTTGGGTGTTGCCGGTTGTTGGTTTGGTGTGAACGGAGCCACCGGTTTGCTTCAAGCAGCGCTTTCGGCCTTAGCAGGACCTGGGCAGGCGGTGTTGTTGCCGCGCAATGCGCATCGCAGCTTGATTGCTGCCTGTGTGATGGGAGGGATCCGGCCTGTGTTTTTACCCGTTCCTTTCCTGTCTGATCGTGGACATCCCGGTGCGATGTCTGAGCCATGCCTGGAGCAAGCGCTCATGGCTTTGCCTTCCATCCCCGAGGCGATCGTGGCTGCCGTGTTGGTGCATCCCACGTATCACGGGTATGCGTCCGATCCCACGCCGTTGATCGCAGCCCTGCATCGGTGCGGCTTGCCCGTGCTGGTGGATGAGGCGCATGGCACCCACTTCGCTTTCTCTGGCGGGGAGGACCTCCCGCGCTCCTCCCTGCATGCGGGCGCTGACCTCGTCGTGCATTCCCTGCATAAATCAGCGCCTGGTCTCGGGCAGACAGCCGTGCTTTGGCTGCAAGGGATGCGAGTCAGCTCTGAAGCGGTGCAAGCGTCGTTGCTCAGGTTTCAGACCAGCAGCCCCAGTGCCTTGTTGTTGGCTTCCTGTGAGGCAACGTTGCATTGGATGCTGACCTCATCATGGGAGCGTTTGCTGCAGCGAAGGTTGCAGGAAGCGCATCAAATCGCCGCTCGCCTTCGTGCTGCAGGACTGCCCTTGGGCAGCAGTGATGACCCCTTGCGTTTGATTTTGGTGACGGCAGAGCAGGGAATGAGCGGTTTGGATGCCGATGCCTGGTTCATGCAGCGGGGATTGATCGCCGAGCTCCCAGAACCTTTGTGTTTGACCTTTTGCCTTGGCTTGGCGTCTCAGCGTGGGTTGGCTCAACGCATGCAACAGCTTTGGCGGAAGCTCCAGCTGTCCCAACCCTGTTCTGGGCGCTTGGAGCCGTTGCTTGTGCCGCCTCTGGAGACCAGTTCAACACCTGAACTGCTTCCAGCGCTTGCCGTTCGGGCCCAAGCCTGTGAGCTGTCTCTTCAGGACAGTGGTGGGCGCATTGCCGCCGAGATGATTTGTCCCTATCCGCCAGGGATTCCATTGCTGATCCCTGGAGAAAGAATTGAATCGGATCGGTTGGAGTGGTTATTGAGTCAGCACCGGAGATGGCCGGCACTGGTGCCCGGTAAGGTGAAAGTTCTGGCTGAAGAGCCGCAGGTGCAACTGGGGTGATTTCAGAAGGAGCAAGCAGCAGCAAAGGCAAAACCAAGACGGGTTTTGATCGCAAGCGCTTGCTCAGTGGACTGCTGGCTGGCGCTTTTGGGTTGCTGGTGGTGGGACTTGGCGGCTGGTGGTTCACGCTCGCGTTGGGGGTGATCGTGCATCTGGGCTTGTTGGAATTTTTCCGAATGGCCCAGTTCAAAGGCATGAGGCCTGCCACGAAAACCACGCTGGTGGCGTGTCAGCTCTTGCTTCTGAGCACGCAGTGGGCCAATTCAGGAGGCCTTCCGGCTCTTTTGCCTGATGCCGTGCTGCCCTTATCGGGTGCAGCCATTTGTGGTTGGTTGCTCTTGCAGCCGGTTACAGGATCGATTGCGGACATCGCCGCTTCCATTTTTGGTTTGTTTTATCTCGGCTTTCTTCCAAGCCATTGGTTGAGACTTCGCAACTTGACTGATTTTGAAGTTGCCCCCATTTTGCAACGGTTAAGCATTGATAATTCCTGGCTTTCATCGGGCTTATTAATCACTCTGGCTGCCTGTTTGATGGTGGTTGCGAGTGATATTGGCTCCTACATGATTGGTCGTCGATTCGGACGCCATCCCCTGTCTCCAATCTCTCCGTCAAAGACGATTGAGGGGGCGATCGGAGGAGCCTTGTGCTCTGTTGTGGTGGGGGCTTTGATGGCAAGCCTGATGGGCTGGAGCCTGGGGTGGCTAAGTGGTGGTTTGCTTGGAGCGCTGGTGGCGTTATTTGCTCTTGTCGGTGATCTGACCGAGTCGATGATGAAACGCGATGCAGGAGTGAAAGACTCGGGAGATGCTCTTCCAGGTCATGGGGGGATTCTGGATCGGATTGATAGTTATTTGTTCACCCCAGCGGTGGTGTATTACGCCTTGATTTTGATCATGCCTTTGCTCGGCAACTAGCGCTTCAAAATTGCAGGTCACGGAATGATCAAGGACTGATCAGGGACTGACAGTGGCCTTCCCTTGAAGGATTAATTGACCTGCTTTGAGGTTGGCCTTATCAATGTGAATGCCGGGATCCATGGGCAATAAAAACGATTTTCCTGTCTCGAGCTGGGTGATTTGAATGGTGCCCTCCGCGGCCTGAAGACCAAACCGAGCGCGAACAGGATCTTGGGTTGCAATTACGGCTGCCTGCAATTCCAGCAAGTCGTCGTCAATGCTCAAGGTTTGCAGAGGTGTGAGCCCCATCAATTGCTCACTGATGAGATCTCCTAACCACCTCCAACGATCACTGGCGAGGGCACGGTTGAGATCGGCTCCGCTGAGGACCACCTCTCCATCAATGGTGAAGGGGTGGGAAAGCTGAATCGGTTGGCCAGGATTGGAGGGATTGATGTGGGCTTGAAGGGCACCGGATTTGAGCTCAGCCCGCAGAAGGGGGAGTTTCTGAAAACTCACTTTGCGGGCGGTTAAGGACACACCTTCCAGCTTGCCGCGCAGAAGTTGCAACGCTGATCCTTGGAGATTCAGCTTCAACTCACCGACGTCATCGCATTGACCTCGGATCCAAATTTGCAGACCATTGGACAGCAGCTGTAGCAGCGGGCCAGAGCTATTTGCGTTCATGGCAATCATTCTGATGCTTGCCAGCGTTTCGCCACCAACTCCGGTTGATCGAGATGGGGAAGATGCCCGCAATTGGCAACCGATTCAAGCTTGTCTCCCAATAATTCCTGAGCGGAACGTTTTTGAGGAGCGCGCAGGATTCGATCCTGTTCACCCCAGAGCACATGCAGGGGCTGAGGGGGAAGGGGGTCACCACACCCGGCAAACCCTCCGCTGCGGGCGAAGGCCGCTAAGGAACGGGCCCACCCAGGCACCTTGAGATGCAGGGATGCAATCTCAATTTCTGGCTCTCCAACGTTGCTGTCGGGATCGGCGAAGGCTTGTCTGCATAAACCGCGTCTCACGCCAGGTCTGCCTAGAAACCAAACCCCTAGTTGGTCCAGCACCGGTGGCAGGGGCATCGGTTTGCCGTCGAGTCCTGCTGGAGCAAGAAGCAGCAAGCGATCGATGCGTTCGGGGTGGCGCCGCGCCAGTTCCATCGCGACAGATCCACCCATCGATGCTCCGATCACACCGATGGTTTCGTCTGTTGGCAGGGTGTCGAGCAGGGCATCGAGATGGTTGAGCACCAGCTCAGGTCCGTAACTGATTTGTTCTGGCCTTGGACAGAACCCGAAACCGAACAGATCGGGAATGATCAGCGTGTTGGTGGTTTTAAGCAGGGGCACCAGACGTCGGAATTCCAGATTGGAACTATCAAATCCGTGCAGTAACAACACCGGTGGCCCACTGCCCACAGTCACCACTGGGTAGTGGTCTGCCTCCCCATCGGTGCAGGCAAGTTTCAACCACTCCAAGCCCTGGAGCTGTTCACGGGCCAGAGGATCGAGAAGGGTGGATGCAGCGTTCTCGAGAATGCGCCTGTTGGTCAAGCTTCGGTCTCCAGCGAGGTGCTGAAGGAGCGACTGTCTGCGTCGGTGCTCACGAGAGCTTCCAGCAGATCCGTCTCAGTGACGTCGAAGGGGAGATGGTGAAGGTCGGAGCCTGGCCGGCAGGCGAAGCTGCAAATAGCGCGCAATTCATGCAACCCAGCTTCTCCAAGTCCAAGATCTTGGAGCGTGACCGGGACACCCAGCTCTTGAAGCAGAGGCAAAAGTTGACGACGGGATTGGGCGGCTAATTGATTGCCGCCAAGGCGCTCTTCTAGCCGGAGCTGCACAAGAATGCCGAAGCCCACTTTTTCTCCGTGCAACTTGCTGTGACAGGCATGCAATTGCGTTAAGCCGTTATGGACCGCATGGGCCGCAACCGTTCTGCATTGCGCACCTCCAAGGCCACCAATCACCCCGGCGGTGAGACCACAGGCTTCAGCCACCCGAACCCAGGCTTCACTCTCCGGTTGAGCCATCGCCTCGCGGGCATCAATCAAAAGTTGATCGCGAAGCACCCGGGCCATCTGTACGGCCTGTTGGATGATTCCGTCCGTGCTGGATCCGCTTCCTACAGAGGCCTCGTACCACTTGGCTAGGGCGTCGGCGATGCCACTGGCCAAGGTTTGATTCGGGGCTTGGCGAACCAGGTCGTGATCAAAAATCAAAAGATCTGGGCAAGCGGCGAGTGCCTCGTCGGCAATAAAGGCTCCATCGGGGGAATAGATGTTGGCAAGCGCTGTCCACCCGGCGCAGGTCGCGGCACTGAGCGGCACCGTGATGCATGGAAGTTTGAGTCGATGGGCCAGGAGTTTTCCTGCGTCTAAAACCTTTCCTCCACCGGCTGCAATCACGGCGTCACAGGCTGTTGCCTGAAGTTGGGCCTGCAGGCGTGTGAGGTCGTCTTCGCAGCAGTCGAACTGGAGTTCGCTCTCCACAACGGCCAAATCACAGCCGATGAGATCGGCCTTTAAACGAGCACGAATGCCTTGGGTTGCGGGGCTGCGTCCCAGTAGGGCAGGTCGCTGACAGAGATCAGCAATAGCGGGGAGACCTTGTTGCCAGGCTTGCTCTCCCCGGATCACCCGGGAAGGAGCAATGGCATGGGTATGGCAAACCAACGACGTGGTCATGCTTGCCTCAAACCCCAGCGTTGGCCAGTTGAGGTGTCACTGGGGTGGTGGTGTTGAGGTGTCGAACAACCACTTTTTTGTCGTGGTCGATGTCCACTTCAGCGGAATCCCCTTCCTTGATGCGCCCGGTGAGGACTTCCTCTGCCAGGCTGTCTTCGAGAAGACGCATCACGGCACGACGCAAAGGTCTTGCGCCGTAAGCAGGGTTGTAACCCTCCTCCACAAGCCGCTCTTTGAAAGCATTGGACACCGTCAAGGTGATTCCCTTGTCGCCAATACGAGCGAAGACCTCTTTCAGCATGATTTCAGCAATGTCTTTCACCTCCTCACGGTTGAGTTGACGGAAGACAATAATTTCATCAAGACGGTTAAGGAATTCAGGGCGGAAATACTGCTTCAGTTCCTCATTTACAAGAGATTTGATTCTGTTGTATTGATTCTCTTCGGCATTTTCACCAGAGAATTCGAAACCTAAACCACCACCACCTTTTTCAATCACTTTCGAACCGATGTTCGAAGTCATGATGATCAAGGTGTTTTTGAAATCAACGGTCCTTCCTTTGGAATCGGTTAGACGACCATCTTCGAGAAGTTGCAGAAGCAAGTTGAAGACATCGGGATGGGCCTTCTCAATCTCGTCAAAGAGAACAACGGTGTAGGGACGACGGCGAACCGCTTCTGTGAGCTGTCCTCCTTCGTTAAATCCCACATATCCAGGAGGTGAACCGATCAATTTGCTGACCGTGTGCCTCTCCATGAATTCCGACATGTCGAGACGGATCATCGCTTCTTCGCTACCGAAGAAATAGGCGGCGAGAGCCTTGGTGAGCTCGGTTTTACCAACGCCGGTGGGGCCAGAGAAAATGAAGCTGGCAATCGGACGATTGGGGTTTTTCAGGCCAACGCGTGCCCGCCGAATCGCCTTGGAAACCGCTTTCACCGCCTCATCTTGTCCAATCAAACGCTTATGGAGCGTTTCCTCCATGTTCAACAATTTGACGGACTCGCTCTCGGTGAGCTTCTGAACGGGGACTCCAGTCCAGGAGGCCACGATGTGAGCGATATCTTCCTCGTCCACAATCGGAGTGGTGAGGAGTTGAGGTTGGGCTGTTGATCCTTCCGCTGAATCGGAGGACAGAGCCTCTCCCACCGCACCTTCGCTGGTTTGGCCGGTATCCCCGCTGTTAACAGGGGACTCTTCTCGGCTGCTTTGCAGCAGCGTGCGGATCTTTTCACGCAACTCAACTTCTTTGTCGCGGAGTTCTCCTGCGCGACCGAAGTCTTGATCGCGAACAGCATCCTCTTTTTCCTTCTGGACAGCGCGGAGCTCTTTGTCCACTTCCTTGGCGGCAGGGGGAAGCTTGGAATTCAGCAAACGAACTCTGCTTCCAGCTTCATCAATGAGATCGATGGCCTTATCTGGGAGGAAACGATCGGAGATATAACGATCCCCCAAGGTTGCTGCTGCATCGAGGGCCGCGTCGGTGATTTTGAGGCGATGGTGCTGCTCGTAGCGCTCGCGCAGTCCCCTCAGAATTTCAATGGTGTCTGGGATGGAAGGTTCGCCCACGGTGACGGGCTGGAAGCGACGCTCCAGGGCCGCATCGCGCTCAATGTGTTTGCGGTATTCATCAAGGGTGGTGGCTCCGATGCATTGGAGTTCGCCACGAGCCAGTGCTGGCTTGAGGATGTTGGCGGCATCTATGGCACCTTCAGCCGCTCCAGCACCGATCAAGGTGTGAACCTCGTCGATCACCAAGATCACATTGCCGGCTGATTTGATCTCTTCCATGATCTTCTTGAGCCGCTCCTCAAATTCCCCTCGATATTTCGTGCCTGCAACGAGCAAGCCGATATCGAGTGTGAGAACGCGCTTCTCTTCAAGAATGTCTGGGATATCCCCCTGCTGAATTCTCTGAGCAAGGCCCTCAGCAATAGCCGTCTTGCCAACTCCTGGTTCCCCGATAAGAACAGGGTTGTTTTTTGTGCGTCGGCCGAGGATCTGGATCACCCGATCGATTTCTTTGTGACGTCCAACGACCGGATCCAGTTTGGATTCAGTTGCCAGTTGGGTGAGGTTGGTGCCGAATTCATCCAACGTTGGAGTTTTGGTGGACCCTTTGGCTCCGCCACCACCTCCAGCTCCCACTTCAGCTGTTTCACCAAGCATGCGAATCACCTGAGTGCGCACCTTCGCCAGGTCGACTCCGAGGTTTTCGAGCACGCGTGCCGCAACCCCTTCGCCTTCGCGGATCAGGCCTAAGAGCAGGTGCTCGGTGCCGATGTAGTTGTGACCCAACTGCCTCGCCTCTTCCAAGGAGAGTTCAAGGACGCGCTTGGCACGGGGAGTGAAAGGAATCTCAACGGCAACAAAGCCTGATCCCCTTCCAATGATTTTTTCAACTTCAACCCGAGCGTCCTTGAGGTTGACGCCCATCGACTTGAGCACTTTGGCGGCGACGCCAGTGCCCTCACCGATCAAACCCAACAAAATCTGCTCTGTTCCAACAAAGTTGTGGCCGAGGCGACGGGCCTCTTCCTGGGCCAGCATGATCACCTTGATGGCCTTCTCGGTAAACCGCTCGAACATCTTGAGGGCCGTTAATGGTGAAACCAAGCTATCAGGGATGAAGAGTTGTTGTGATCACTCTCGATACCAACTCAGATCCCAGTAGTGATTTGGGGTGAGCATCCCAAAAAGTGTTAATCAATGCAGAAATGTAGTGCGGGTTTCTGTTTGATCAGTGCGGTTATCCCTACCGATTGCGTGCTGAATTGATTCAATTCAGTTTGATGTCTGTTTGCAGCTCAAGGGACTGAATCAAGGCGTCCTTGCCGTTGCGGTAATAACCAGACCTGCGACCAATGGTGTGGAAGCCCAAAGCCCCGTAAAGAGCGAGGGCTCCATGGTTGTCTTCGGCCACATCAAGAAAGGCCTGCCTTGCCCCGGCGCTGCTGGCGTCCAGGAGCAGCTGTTTCAAAACAGTTCGGCCCAGTCCCTGGCGCCGATGCTCAGGATCAACGGCAACCACGGTGATTTGGAGCTCATCGAGGACAATCCAGCCGCAGGCCACTGCAGACAAGTTGTCTGAGCCCTCGGCAATTCCGACACAAATGCGCCTGGGATCAGAGAGTTCACGCTCCCAATGGTCGGCATTCCAAAGGCCATTGAGCGCTCGGGCATCGAGTTTCAGGCAGGCCAAAGCATGCGTTGGATTGAGCCTGAGTGTTTTTGGAGTCAGGGTTGAGAAGCGTCGCTTCTTACATTGCCCTGATTGCCTGCCCCTGACGAAGCCATGGCCACCCCTTATGAATCCGGCTGTGATCCCGTCAGCCCCAATCGAAATCTCGCTCCCGTCTCGGCTGAGCTTGATGATCAGGGCCGTCTGATGGTGGGGGGCTGCCGTCTGAGCGAACTCGCAGAGCGATACGGAACCCCGCTTTACGTCCTTGATGAGCAGAGCATTCGCGCTTCGGCTCAGGAATACCGCGAAGCCCTAAAGCGTCATTACCCCGGCGATTCCCTTGCCGTGTATGCATCAAAAGCCCATAGCTCCTTGGCCTTAACAGGACTCGTGGCCTCAGAAGGGCTGGGTCTTGATGCCGTTTCAGCTGGAGAGTTGCTCACAGCATTCGATGGAGGGATGCCGCCAGAACGCATGGTGCTGCATGGCAATAACAAGTCGGTGGAGGAGCTCGCCCTTGCCTACAGCCATGGCGTGATGGTGGTGGCTGATAACCAGCACGATCTGGATTGCCTCGCTGAGCTCGTTCCCAAGGGTGGAGCACCGGTTCGCTTGATGTTGCGTTTCACGCCGGGCATCGAGTGCCACACCCATGAGTACATCCGTACGGGGCATTTGGACAGCAAATTTGGGTTTGATCCCGATCAATTGCAGCCCGTGCTGACAGCGTTGGCCGGGTGTGCTTGGGCCCGTGTGGAAGGCCTACACGCGCACATTGGCTCGCAGATTTTTGAACTGGATCCGCATCGGGATTTGGCGGCTGTGATGGCAGATGCCCTCAAGTTGGCCCGTGAGCTCGGACATCCAGTGCGTGATCTCAATGTCGGCGGGGGGCTGGGAATTCGCTACGTCGAATCCGACGATCCACCGTCGATTGATGCCTGGGTCAAGGTGGTGGCTGAAGCCGTGACCTTGGCCTGCAGGGAGCGTGGTCTTGAGCTGCCGCGCTTGATGTGCGAGCCGGGTCGGTCTCTGGTGGCATCCAGTGGGGTGACGGTGTACACCGTGGGCGCACGCAAGGTGGTTCCTGGCATTCGCACCTATGTCTCCGTAGACGGTGGGATGAGCGACAACCCGCGTCCGATCACCTACCAGTCGCTCTATACGGCCTGTCTTGCTGATCGTCCCCTGGCAACGGCAGACGAAACGATCACCTTGGCCGGAAAGCACTGTGAATCCGGTGACGTGTTGCTCAAGGATCTGCCGTTTCCGACTTGCCGCAGTGGGGAGGTGCTCGTGGTTCTGGCGACGGGTGCCTACAACCTCTCGATGAGCTCGAACTACAACCGGATTCCAAGACCCGCGGCCGTGCTGGTGCATCAAGGCGAGGCGGAGCTGATTCAGCGGCGAGAACAGCCAGAGGATCTGCTTCGTTATGACCTGATGCCAGATCGCCTGCGCTCGTTAAAGTGAGCTGAACGTATGAGGGGTGCATAAACGGAATGGCGGTGTTGCAACTTCGCCTGCTGATCGACGTTTTCTGCGCCTCTGCTCTTGGTTTTCTTCTCTTTACGAGAGTCAACGAGCAGCGAACCCTTTGGCTGTTAAGGGGGTACCTGTTTCTTGTTGCTCTCGCTTGGTTCGTTAAACGGTTTTTCAATCTTCCGCTCACATCGACGTTGGTCGATGCCTTGGTTCTTGCCTGCTCGCTTTCTTTAGCCATCCTTTGGCAAGGGGAATTGCGCCGGCTGATGGAGCTTCTCGGCACCGGAAGGCTTGCCGTTTTGTTGGGGAATCCGCAAAGCAAGCTCAGAGCGACCGCCAGCACCGTTGCCCAACTCACGGATGCGGCAGGCCGGCTGTCCAAATCGCGCCGTGGTGCCTTGATCGTGGTGGATTTGGGTAGTGATTTGCGCCCCGAGGATTTCCTGAATCCAGGGGTGACCGTCGATGCTCAATTGAGCAGTGAACTCCTTCTCAACCTGTTTGCTTCTGACACCCCTCTTCATGACGGTGCTGTGGTGCTGAAGGGAAATCGCATTATTTCCGCTGGCGTGATCTTGCCGCTGTCGCGGCAAGGGATTAGCCGCTACGGCACCCGACACCTCGCGGCCTTAGGCATCACGGAACGCTTTGACCGCTGCATCTGCGTTGTGGTTTCGGAAGAAACAGGCACGCTGTCGCTCGCGAATCAGGGCAAGCTCGAACGTCCGATCACGAGTTCGCGTCTTCAGGATCTCTTGACCGAATTGATGGCGGCTCCCGTGACTTCAACGCCAGCGAAAACCGGGTCTTCACGTAGCGTGAAAAGTGCTTCCCAGGACTCATCGCCTTGAGTCAACGCTTGGCCACTAGTTCAGATGACGCTCGGATTGAGGTTTGTCCTGCCGAGATCAATCCTCAGCGTTTGCCGGCCCATGTAGCAGTGATCATGGATGGCAATGGACGCTGGGCCCAATCAAGGGGTTTGCCGCGGGTGATGGGGCATCGGGCAGGTGTTGAGGCTCTGAAAGCCACCTTGCGTCGCTGTAGCGATTGGGGTGTGAAGGCTCTCACCGCCTACGCCTTCTCCACGGAGAACTGGTCTCGCCCTGGCGACGAGGTGAATTTTTTAATGACGCTGTTTGAGCGGGTGCTCGAACGGGAGCTTCAGGCCTTAGAGGCGGAGAGGGTGCGGATCCGTTTTCTTGGTGATCTTGAGCCCCTGCCTTCCCGTCTTCAGTCCTTGATTGAGGAGGCGACAAAGCGCACGGCGTCCAACGATGGAATTCATTTCAACGTTTGCACCAATTACGGCGGACGGCATGAGCTGGTGATTGCTGCCAGACGGCTGGCTCAACGGGCAGCAAGTGGGGAGCTTGACCCTGCTGAGATCGACGAGCAGACCCTCGCAGGCGAATTGTTCACCGCCGGTGAAATCGATCCCGATCTCTTGATTCGCACCAGTGGGGAACATCGAATCAGCAATTTTTTGTTGTGGCAGCTTGCCTATGCCGAAATCCACGTCACCGATGTCCTCTGGCCCGATTTCGATCGTGATGCCTTAGTGGGTGCGTTTGTGGATTACCAAAGCCGAACCCGTCGCTTTGGGGGGTTAGTGGTCTAATCGCCGATGCTCTGGGATCCTGAGGGTTCGAGGTTTTCTCTCAGGGTGATGACGGAAGCGGTTGAAGTGCGCCACGACTGGACGCGAAGCGAGATCGAAGCGCTTCTGGATCTTCCACTGATGGATTTGCTTTGGCGTGCGCAGGGGGTGCATCGTGCGTCCAACCCTGGCTATCACGTTCAGTTGGCCTCGCTTTTGAGCGTCAAAACCGGAGGCTGTGAAGAAGACTGCGCCTACTGCCCTCAATCGATGCATCACAGCAGTGATGTCACGGGGCAGCCCGAATTGCAGGTTGCTTCTGTTTTAGAGCGTGCCAAAGCAGCCAAGCAGGCAGGTGCGGATCGATTTTGCATGGGCTGGGCTTGGCGTGAAATCCGCGAGGGTGCCCCCTTCGATGCCATGTTGAAGATGGTGAGTGGCGTGCGTGCCCTGGGGATGGAAGCCTGCGTGACCGCCGGAATGCTCACCGATGACCAGGCCCAACGCCTCGCTGAAGCGGGTTTAACGGCGTACAACCACAACCTCGATACCAGTCCTGAGCACTACGACAAAATCATCACCACCCGCACCTTTCAAGAACGTCTGGAGACGCTTGAGCGGGTGCGTCAAGCGGGTGTGACCCTTTGCTGCGGCGGCATTATTGGCATGGGGGAAACCGTGAAGGATCGAGCCTCCATGCTGGAGGTGCTGGCGTCGATCAACCCCCATCCAGAAAGCGTTCCGATCAACGCCTTGGTGGCAGTGGAGGGCACTCCGCTCGAAGAACTCCCTCCCATCGATCCGATCGAGCTCGTGCGCATGATTGCTGTCACGAGGATCCTGATGCCAAGCAGTCGGGTTCGTCTGAGCGCGGGTCGGGAACAGCTCAGCCAGGAGGCTCAGATTTTGTGTTTGCAGGCTGGTGCAGATTCGATTTTTTATGGTGAAACGCTGCTCACGACGGGAAACCCTGCTGTGGAGGCTGACCGTGCCCTGCTTCGTACGGCCGGAGTGCAGGCCAACTGGCACTCCCCTGCGGCTGCCTGATGGAACCGGCAATGGGAGCTGATGGAGTCCAGAGCGATCTGTTGGTGGCGGCGTTTTATGCCTTTACCCCGTTGGCTGAGGCGGATCAACAGGAGCTGCTCAGCGCCCTTCCCCCCCTGGCTCAGGCCGAAGCCGTTCTCGGGTCAGTGCTGATTGCTGCTGAAGGCGTGAACGGCACGGTGTGCGGTCCTTCGCTGGGAGTGGAGCGATTGCTCGCTCTTCTACGCAGCGAACTTCGGCTGGGTGATGCCCATTACGAGTGTTTGGAGGTGAAGCGCAGCTGGAATCCGGATCAAGTGTTTCGACGCTTTAAGGCCAGGAGCAAGCGCGAAATCGTCACCCTTGGCCAGCCTCAAGTGGACCCTCGCGACAGTGTGGGCACGTACGTGGACCCTCAAGACTGGAATGCCTTGATCGATGATCCCAACACGTTGGTGATCGATGCGCGCAACACCTACGAGGTGGCGATCGGTAGTTTTGCCGGGGCCCTGAATCCGCAAACGGAGAGTTTCAGAGACTTCCCCCACTGGGTGGATCAAGAGCTTCGTCCCCGTGTGGAGCGAGAGGGACCTCAGCGGATTGCGATGTTTTGCACGGGAGGAATCCGATGTGAAAAGGCCAGCAGTTTTCTGCAGCAGCAGGGATTCGGCGAAGTCCATCATTTGCGCGGAGGCATTCTTCGCTACCTCGAAGAGGTTCCTGAGCAGAACAGCCGTTGGCAAGGGGAGTGTTTCGTGTTTGACCAACGCGTTGCGCTCAACCACCAGTTGGAACGGGGCGACTACTGCCTTTGCCATGCTTGCGGCCTGCCGGTTTCCTCTGAGCAGCAGACTCTGCCGAGTTACATCAAGGGCGTGCAGTGTTTGCATTGCATCGATCAATTCACAGAGGCCGATCGCCGCAGATTTGCGATGCGCCAACAACAGATCGACCAGCTTCAGGCCTAGTGCTTCAGTAGCCCTGACTTGCTTTCAGGCTTCACTTGCTGCCCATCCTTTACAGCTTTCGCCGTTGTCCCTACGCGATGCGTGCTCGCTGGGCCCTGCTCCAGGCAGGGCTCTTGGTGCAGTGGCGTGAGATTGAGCTCAAAGCCAAGCCTGCAGCGATGCTGGAGGTCTCGGCGAAGGGCACGGTTCCTGTGCTGGTCCTCCCGGATGGCAGCGTGATCGATGAGAGCTTGGCGATCATGCGCTGGGCTTTGCAGCAGGCCGATCCCCGAGGCGTGTTGGAGGGAGAGGGCTCGGACTTTTTGATCGAAGAAAATGATGGGCCGTTCAAGCATCATCTCGACCGTTTCAAATACACCGATCGCTATCCAGGAGCCTTAAAGGAGAACCATCGCCAGGCTGGTCTTGAGATCCTGCGCCGTTGGAGCGAACGCATCCGTCGGAACGGCTGGTTGCTGGAGGATCGGCTGGCTTTGGCGGATGCGGCCCTCTGGCCGTTTGTACGGCAATGGCGTCTGGCGGATGAAGCTGGATTTGATGCCGATCATCACTTGGCGCCATTGCGGGAGTGGCTCATGCGCTTTCTCGATGACCCGATGATGGAGCGGTTGATGCAACGGGCAGATCCTTGGTTGCCAGGCGCCATGCAACCGATTTTCCCGGCGGATGCCATTGCGATTCCCATCGATCAGCCGTTGTTTCATCTCGCCTTGGAAGCCGATTGGAAGGCTGCGCTGCAGCACGGCGACTATCGCGTTTCAACCCGCGGACTTTCTCTTGAGCAGGTGGGATTCATTCATTTGTCTTGGCAAGAGCAGGTGCAAGCCACGTTTGATCGGTTTTATGCCGACGCTGGTGCCGTCCTATCGCTCAGAATCGATCCAAAGCTGGTGTCGGCCCCCCTGCGAGCAGATGCCATTCACACAGGCGTGCTTTTCCCGCATCTGTATGGCCCGCTTCCCATTGCCTCGGTGGTCGAGGTGAGTCCCTTCTCTTCCCTGCCCACGTGCTGATGCTCAATGACTTAGAAGCTCAGGCGCGCGAGCGCGGCTTGCTGTTGCGCCTCAAGGTGGGACGCCCCTTAGGGCTGTGGAGTTTGCGTCTGGTGGTGGCTGAACAGTTGGCTGGTGATCGCTTGCAACTTCAGGGCGAGATGAAAGCCTGGGCCTATGGGGCCAGCGCTGGATTGCAGCTCGATACGATGCGCGTTCGTCCCCAAGCTCCGGCCGGAACAGGCGATTTGATTTGGGCCGCCACCATGGCTTGGGCGTTGGAGTCCACCCCTTGCCGGAGGGCCAGGCTGTTGGCGATTCGCGATGCAGAGGGCCAACATCGGCGTTTGGTGCGCTATTTCCAACAGCGGGGCTTCCACACGGTGCGCGAGGTGGAAGCAGCTGTTTGGGATTTGCCTCTGCGCATGGTTTGGGGTGGTGCTGGTGCGCTGATGACGGCTGATTGTGCCCAGGTGCAGCAGCGAGCTGAGCAGCGCTGGACGGCTCAGTCGCCCGCCGCGTGATAGCTGCTGCGGACCAAAGGTCCACTGCGCACTTGAGAAAAACCAAGGTCGCTGGCGATGGCACCAAGCTCTGCAAATTCCGTGGGGTGCCAGTAACGCTCTACGGGGATATGGGCCAAGGAGGGCCGGAGGTACTGGCCGAGTGTGATGCGCTGACAATCCACACGGCGTAGATCTTTCAAGGTGTCGACGACTTCATCTTTGCTTTCACCCAAACCAAGCATCAGGCCACTTTTGGTGGGAATCGATGGGGCAAGCTCTCTGGCCGCGGCGAGTAGTCCAAGCGAGCGGATGTAGGTCGCCCCACGGCGCACCTCGCCTTGGAGTCGTTTCACCGTCTCGAGATTGTGGTTGAAGCAAACGGGCTGTGCCTTCAGAACGCTGGCTAGCCGTTGCCGTTGAGCTTGGAGGGCTTTGGTTTGATCGGCCACACCGCCCCAGAAGTCTGGGGTGAGCACTTCGATGGCGATCAAGGGGTTGCGGGCACGGATCGCCGCCATCGCGTTGGTGAACAAGCTGGCCCCATGGTCTGCAAGGTCATCGCGGGCTACGGCCGTGAGGACCACATAGCGCAGTCCCATGCGCAGCACGGCTTCCGCCACCCGTTCCCCTTCCTCAGGGTTCAGGGCTTCTGGTGATCGGCCTTTGTCGACTTGGCAGAACGCACAACTACGGGTGCAGATGGAGCCACCGAGCAAGAAGGTGGCGGTACCGGCTGCGTAGCACTCCCCCCGGTTGGGGCAGCGGCCCTCCTCGCAGATCGTGTTCAGCCCGTTTTGTTTGACCAGGTTTTGCACCTCTTCAATCGCCGAGGCATTGCCGATCGGCCGTCTCAACCACTCGGGTAGGCGCTCACTGGGGCGGATTGCGCTGTAACGGCTCATGCTCGTTTTCATGACCGCATTTCTGGGGGGTTCATTCAACTGCTCGACGGCCTTCAAGCGCCCGACTCAAGGTGACGTCGTCGGCATATTCGAGTTCGCTTCCGACCGGAAGGCCGTAGGCGATTCGGCTGACGTCCGTAAATGGTTTGAGCAGGCGAGCCAGGTAAAGGCTGGTGGTGTCCCCTTCCACGCTTGGTGTGAGCGCCAGGATCACTTCTTTGATGTCGTCTGCTGCGACCCTGTTCACGAGGCTGCTGATTTGCAGCATTTCTGGACCAATGCCGTCCATCGGAGAGATCAGGCCGCCCAAAACGTGATAGTTGCCCGCATATTCTCTGGTGCGTTCCAGGGCAAGCAGATCCCTTGAATCGGCCACCACGCAAAGCAAGCCGATCGAGCGCTCTGGATTCCTGCAGATCTCACAGGTGGGTTCCGCACTGAGATGGAAACAGGTTTGGCATTGCCCCACCTGACTCCTTGCTGCCAATAGAGCATCAGCAAAACTATGGATCTGCTCTTCCGGTTGGCGAAGCAGATGGAGAGCCAGCCGTTGTGCGGTCCGTGGACCAATGCCAGGGAGACGTTCGAACTGGTCGATCAACCGGGCTAGCGGTCGGGTGAAGCCGCTCAGAACTCTTCTGCAAGTCTCTGAAATCTAGGCAGGGAGATCTCCGGGCAGAATGGGATGGATTCATGAACGATTCGATGCGCTTTCCTTCGCAAGTTCCGCTCCGATCGCTCCTCAGCGTCGTCTGTGTTTTATTGCTCACCGCCTGCAGTGGCGCTGGAGCTGGTCTTAATTCGTTCCAGAGCCCTGACGGCAGGTACGCCTTCCTCTATCCCACGGGTTGGACCCGTGTGGCGGTGACGGGAGGTCCCACCGTTGTCTTTCACGATTTGATCAACAGTGATGAGACGGTGAGCCTGGTGGTCTCGGATGTGGATGCTGATAACGATCTACAAACCCTTGGCAGTGCTGTTGCCGTTGGGGAACGCTTGCGCCGTGATGTGATCGCCCCAGATGGGAGTGGACGCAATGCCGAATTGATCGAAGCGCGAGAACGGGAGTCCTCAGGTCATACGTTCTATGACCTCGAGTACGCCGTGCATCTTCAGGATCGTGACCGCCATGAGCTGGCCACCGTCGTTGTTGATCGGGGCCGTTTGTATACGCTTGCCACAAGCACGAATGAAAGCCGCTGGCCTCGCGTTAAAGACTTATTTGAGTCTGTGATTACATCGTTTACGTTGTTGATCTGATAGATGTCCTAGCCATGGAGGAGGGGCTGATCCTTGAACATTGTTGACACAAGATTAATGTTCTTAGACTTGCCCTCATCCATGGTTTTCAGGATGGACCTGCAGAATAGATATTCCTTGTGGCTTTAATATCCCTCAGCAAGTTGAAAACGCGTTGGAATGGTCTTGATGACCATCGGCAGGTTGGGGTCTGTTTGGCAGGGATGGGGGGATTGTTCACGGCTTGGCTTTTGTTTTGGCCAGTCCCTACTCAAGTTGAAGGGAAAGGCGTTCTGATCTATCCAGATAATGCTGGCGTTTTGAATGCCAGGTCTGCTGGTCAAGTGCTTGATGTGGATGTGCGTGTCGGTGATCGCGTTGAGAAACAGCAGGTCCTCATGACGCTGTATTTGCCTGAGCTTGAACGGGAACTGGAGCAAGAAAAAGGGAATTTAAATCAGCTTCAAAAACAAAATATCGAGTTAAACCAGCGCGATGCATTGAGGATTGAGACTGCACGACAGGCTCTCGATACCACGCTCGCCAAACTCAAAGATGACGAGCGACGGCTGGGTGACCTCCAGAGCACGTTTGCGGGAAAGCTTCGCAACCTTGAATGGTTATCGCGTCGCGCGGTGGTCGCTCCCCTGTCCAATGAAGTGGTGTCAGCAGAGCAAGGACTGACCAGCACCAGTGTTGCTTTGGATGACCTCAAGATTCAAAGCAAACAGGCGCTGACGATGTTTCAGCAAATCAAACTAGATCTTGAGTCTGAGCAGCTCGATCGGACCTTTGTTATTGATGATCTGAAGCGCAAGATTCGCGTCAGTGAGGCGAAATTAGCCTTTGATGGCACGATTACAGCCCAGCGCGATGGCCGTGTGCTGGATCTGCAGGTGATTCCCGGTCAGACCATCAAAATGGGGGATCGTCTTGGCACGATTGGACGGGGTGATGAGGCCCGAGGTAACGGCCGCGATCTGATCGCTGTCGCCTACTTCCCCCCTGCTGATGCGCGTCGCTTACCCCTAGGGCTCCCCGTTGAAGTGGTCCCGCGCTGGAACCAAAGGGGGCGTTTTGGCGGCATTGAAGGGAAGGTAACGAGTGTGCTCACCTTGCCTGCAACCCAAGAAGATATCGCCACAACAACCGGTAATGCACAGCTGGCGAAAGACTTGGCCGGGGATGGCCCAGTGATGCGAGCTGAGATCAGTCTGCAGCGTCAATCCAACTCTGATGATGGATTCCTTTGGACGCTTTCTGATGGAAGTGGCGTCTTCCCGATTCGCGATGGTTTGACTGTGGACACCTTTGCTTATGTCGAATGGCGTTCACCGGTCACCTATGTCTTGCCGGGGCTTCGTTCGCTCACAGGCGGTTATCGCTCCTTGAGGATTGACCGCTTCTTTGACTTACCTTTTCTGCGCCAACCAGACACTCTTCCTTGATTCTGTTTCCACGATGTCATTGCGTCCACTCCTCAAACAAGAGATTCCTTGGTTAATCTCTGAATTGGTTTTATTGATCGTGCTTTTGAATGCTAATCCACCAGAATTATGGTTTTGGTTTGTCGTTTTTTTGGTGATTTTTGGATATCGAATTGAGCGCTGGTGGTCTTCAAAGTCTCAATAGCTAGGGCTGCTTTCAAGGAAAACGAAGCGTTAATTGGGTTAATACGGGGTCGTTAGGATTCTTAGGCATGGGTAAGAGTTCACGCAGCATGCGTGCATAGGTGACATTCACATCCACAGTGGCAAATAATCGTCTCACCAAGGCATTCACGAGTTGTTCTTGGGTCATGGACAGGTCCACTTCATCGCTCAGTCCGGTCTGGTAGCGCAGTTGTGTGTCGCGGAAGGCCTCTTTGCTGGCACCAACCGCTCGTCTGGCTGACACTAATTTCGCCAAACTTGCTTCATGGTTTAAAAACGCTCGCTCGAGTCGTAAGCGAATCGCGTTTCGGGTCTTCGCATATTGCTCGGCGGCTGCTTGCTCTTGAAGTTGCAGTGCTTTCACTCTGTTTGAGGTTCCACCGGCATCAAAGATCATCCAATGGAAGGCCAGCCCCACCGACCATTCGTAACCGCTGACTTGCTCGAGTGGAAGAAACGTGCCGGCGCAGCATCCACCTCCGATTGGCGAAATATTGAAGGTGCGTTCTACGGCGCCCAGGCCACCGGCTGCTGCAAAGAGGCTGAGGCGCGGGAGTAGCTGGGCAGCCGCCTCATCTTGACGACGCATCAGTGCCTGTTGTGTGGCGAGAATCGCTGTGAGCTCTGGATTGTCGTCATAAGCCGCCAACACCGTTTTTTCTAGGTTTAAGGGCCATCGTGGTTGGAGCGTGATCGGGTCGCTGGCACTGGGGGTGATCTCACTCGACAGGTTGAGAACGGTCCAAAGGTCACGGCGGGCGACCGCACGATCAGCCATCGCTTGGATCAAGCTTTCTTCGTCCAAAGCGAGAAGGCTGCTCCGTCTGAGCAGATCCACTCTTGGAACAAGACCAGCTTGTTTGAGATTAAGAGTGTCTTCTAAAACGACAAGATCGGTGCGAACGATCGCATCGCGAATGCGCACAAGTTGCTCAGCACGTTGAAGGTTGTAATAGGCCTCACTCACTTCAAGCTGAATCGCTCTTAATTGGTTGGCATAGAGATTTTCTTGTTGCCTAAGACGGGCTTGTGCGGCTTGAACTCTGGGAGTTCGCGCAAAATTAATGATGTCGTAATCGACTTGAAGCCCCGCATCGGCGGAGACCCCATTGGATACCACCCCGATGCCCCCCCCGGGTGGCTGGTAAAAGGGTCCAGCACTCACTCCACTGATGTCTTTCCCATTCTTGGTCAGCGCAAAATTGGGAGTCTGATCTTTTTGATTAAAGAGCGATCCCAGTCCGTAGGTGTTGTTGCCGTAGGGGGTGTAGGTGGTTGTTCCGCTTTGAAATCCATCCAGATTGGCGAACACACTGATCGTTGGCCAATAGCGACTTGATTCGGATGCAATGGTGGCGGCCTGCGCCTCGATTAAATCTCGCTGAGCGCCTAGGGAAGGGTTGTTGCGGAAGGCCGTCGTGACAGCATTCTCAAGAGTGAGAGAAAGGACGCGTGTTTGGCGGTCAGTGGATGAAGGAAGGCGAAGAAGTGGATCAGGCTGCGCGTCTTGTTCTGTCAGCACACCGGAGGGGGGAGCATTGACATCGATCAGCCGTTGGGGGATTTCCAGGGTTCGGAGATCGTCACTGCTCTCGATCGCTGGTGCTGGACCGGTCAACGTGTCAGTAGCGTTGACCTGGGTATTCAGTCGTTCCCAGTTTTTCTCAAGTTGTTCTGTTGTGTCGTCTCGATCAAGAGGAGCCGCAATGGTCTGAGCGGCGACGGGCGCGAAGGTGCTGCAAATCAATCCGAGCGCGGATAGGTAACGGCTGAGGACCAGATCACATCGGGAGGAATTCAACACGTGCTTCGGATGACGGCTCCTAAAGCCACTTTTGGGTATGTTCACGCACTTTGGTCAGCAGTGACAGGTGTGCATGGCACAAGTTGGTTGAGTTTGACCGTTCGCGATCCATCGCCATCATGACCATGAGACTGTTTGCAAGCTGAACGAGGCTGCAGCAATGCATCGCCAATTCCTTCCATAGACTTTTTCCCTTGAGGGATTAATGCATGGGAGGAAGCTTCGCCTTTTTGGATCAACTTTTTGGGTGAGACTCTCGGTCAGTTTGGATGGATCTTTGGGATGCTTATTAATTGGGATTGATTGAATCTTCTACCTATGACTTGTTTGAGATGGCTGTCATGGATGGAATCGATACTGCTTCGATGATGGCCGATCGAATGTAGTCAATCAAGGTAACTCTTAGGATGATTTGTCTGAATCGTTGCTTGCTGATCTGGCTGTGTTCAGTGGCTAGGTGGTCGTGGGTGGTTTGTTCGAGCCATTGGCCATAATCACAAGAAAGATTCTTGATCTTAAGCATCGCCTGAGGATTTAATTTTTGATAGCTAATTGTTTTTGGGCTTCTGAGCTCGCTGCTGATCGATAGGATCTGCTTGCAGAGTATGTCTAATAATTCCGCTTCCTTTTGGTGAAGTTGCTTAATTTTTTCAGGCTTCTGAATGGGCGCACTCAGGCTTCTTATCGCCCATAGGGAGGTGAGTAGTTGTGAAGCTAGAAGGTCGATGCTGCTCCATAGTTCATGCAACGGATGCTGTTCAGGATTCACTCCTAGCTCCATTTGTGCCATGGCCTGCTGCTGTCTCGCTGCATTGAGTTGTGTTTGGAGGGAGATGCGATTCGCCTGTTGTTGTTTTGGTGATCTGGCGCTTATGGAATCATCCTTCAGCCGACGACTCTCCGTTGATAATTCTTGTTCGATAGCTGCGAGTAGTGATGCAAATTGTTGATGGAGTGTGGGAATGCTTCGACTGGGCCATATCGATTGTGATGCCCACAGTGATATAACAATCCCAAGTCCAGTCCAGAAGAGGCGAATCGGGCCCCAGACGGTTTCCACCTGTTCATGGACAAGCCATCCCATCACAATGATATTCCCAGCCACTTTGTAGCCCACTTGTAAACCTAAAATCCCTCCAAAAAGCCGCGTTGTGGCTAGAGCCAGTCCGAGCCCTAAAGGAAGAGGCAGCTCCAGTCCTCGGGTGAAAATGATCAGAATAATGACACCCATGAGGGAGCCCAGCAGTCTCTGAATGCCAAGCCTCATTGAATTTCCGTAGGTGCTTGCTAAGACAGCTGTTGTTGTGAGTGGTAAGTAGTAGCCATAGGGAATAGGGCTTAGGAGACCAAGTCCGGCACTGAGTCCGGTGACGACGGCGAGGCGTAGATCTTGTCGAGTCAACCAGGGATGCTGAGCGTGATGACGTTTGCTCTGTTGAGGGTGATGGTTATGATCCATCATTTATTTGCTTTGTTGAATCAAAATTTGATTCAGGCGTCTTTGACTGCTGACCAGTCGCAGAAAGCATGTGAACTCTTCCTCCAAGAGGATCCGTTGGGCGAGGCCAAGTGGATGATCTTGCTCGTGGAGTTGTAATGGCTTCCAGCCAATCACATAGTTTGGATCTAACTGTTCAGCCAATTCAGGTAATCGTAGAGACTGGTTCCTGTGCGCTAGATCATCAAGAAGCCTCTCGCTTAAAATCCAGTGCGATTGAAGGCTGCGCCAAAGGCTGATGCGTTGTTTCCAGCGCAGCCGAATGAGCTGGTGGCGATGCCGTGGACCGAGTTGTTGTTCGATATTAATCAGACGCTGAATTTCTAAAATATCTCGCGTGATTGAGCCAGGATTTAATGGAGGTGGTGGAGTCGTGATCCCCTGCAGTGCTTGCATGTGATGCTGCATCCGCCGATTCAGTGCGGTCATCAGTTTTTGATGAATCTCTTCCATGCGCTTCAAGCGATCTTTCGGCCAAAGCAAATGGCCCATCACTAAGGCGACGCAGATTCCCACGAGGGTGTCGATGCTCCTATTGAGGACATAACTCCAATTTAAGAGTGCATAATCATGGATCCCCAGAAACATCACAGTAATCACAACAGCTGTCGACAAACCACTGGTCCAGCCCAGGCGTCGAAGCAGGGGGACGGTGATCAGAAGACTGACCAATATCCCGATCCAGCCTGATAAAAGTGTATGGACTAGAAAGACAACCAAGCCCCCACTAATCGTGCCAAGAATTCTGCCTCGAGCTGCTCGTAGAGTATTTTCATCTTGATCATCAACCACAAAAATTACGGCTAAGACCGGATACCAAACGAAGTCGATTCGATCAAAGTGCTGAGCGATTGCGCAGGTAATTAAGACACTAATCCCGAGTCGCAGGCTTTGTTTGACAATGTTGTCGTTCATGCCAGACATGCTTGCTTGCAGACGTCCTCAGAACAGCAACTGGAAGCGTCTGCTGCTGGATTCACTCGAATCGATGCCTCGTTCTGGAACGTTTGCAGGCCATTGTGTGTCGAGATAACTCACTCCATTTTGATAAAAAGGACGGGCTTTGAGCCGACTGGTTTGGAGTTCTGTTGTTCCCATTGTGGTGATCAGTTTGCCTAACTCCATAGGGCCAAGATCTGTTTCAAGATTGCGTCCAGCTGCCGTGATGAGGGCTGGCAAACGGATGAGATGTTGTGGTTGGATGAGTTTATTGAAGAGGCTTTTCAAGACGAGTTGTTGTCGGTCAAGTCGGCCAAAGTCACCCTGTCCATCGTGGCGCCAGCGTAGAAAACCTTCAAGCTCACGGCCTTTGAGCACCTGAGGGCCTGGCTGAAGATCAATCAGTAATCCTTGGCTTTTATCTTGGTAGTAGAGGCGTTTAGGTACATCAACTTCTAGGCCTCCAAGTAAATCACTAATGGTGCGAATTCCTTCGAGATTGACTAAAATATGATGATTGATTGGTCGGCCCATTAAGCGAGTTAATTCTGTCTTAACGGCATCTGGTCCTCCTCTCGCATGAAGTGCGTTGGCCTTCATGGGACCAAAGCTGCGAGAATCAATGTAGCTATCTCTTGGGATTTGAATGATCGAGGTTTCACCATTTTCAATTCCAAGGATGAAAATGGTGTCTGTATTGCCGCCTCCAGCATCCATCCCAAGAACAACGATATTCTCATTGTCAAAGCTGGACCAGCCTTCAAATGGGTTGCTGACGGAGACCAGATTGGGAAGTTCTGTTGATGGAATCAGGGATCGACTGAGAGGGATCGATAGCAACAAGCCGCCAAAGAGTCCAAGCGCTGCTGCTGTGAACAGGGTTTTTTTATTCGGACTTCTTTGGCCGTTCATCTGCAAATTCTAGGTCTGTTCCTCCAACCGATGAATTGTGTTGAAGTTTGTGTCGTGACAACCATGATTAGTGGAGTGGATCGCTAATCATTAGGGCCGGACAGCCCAACTGATGCACCAAGTTGCTCGTGCGATCACTGGCCGGAATGGGGAGGCCAGCAACGCGACGTCGTTGTGAACGCAGAATCACGAGATCTTGGTTTTGGCTGAACCAGTGGATTTTTGAATCGATGCCAGGTCCTTGCAGCAGTTTGATTTGAATCTGTTGGCTGGAGATGTTACGCGGACACCAGCTCAGTAGTTGCTCTTCCATCCAGGATCGTTCGTGGCGATTGAAGCGCGGATCATGGATGTGAAGAAGGCTGATGGTGGTGGATGTTGGGTCAGGCGCGGTGGATAGGAGCCGCAGGGCGAGCTCAAATTGTTCGCGCGCACTGGCCGATAGATCTTTGATTGGAACCAAAATTTGGTTGAGTTCCTTGAGGTCTCGCCGCCCCAGATTGGCTACCACCACTGGACAATGAGCCGTTCGGCAGACCCCATCGACCAGATCGCCCAGGAGCCATTTGCGTAGTGGGTCAGGGCGTCCTGCTCCGATTAAAAGCAGATCGGCTCCCTCCTCTAAAGCGCTTCTGCTCATGCCCGCAGCGATGTCGTCATCCACGCGTAGGAGGCAACGCGTGGTTGCCTTAAGGCCCTCTCCGTTGCTGGCTGCCTGACTGAGCCTGCTCCTTGCGGCGGACAGGGCCCGATTTAAGCCACCGCGAGCTTCCTCAAGGCTTGGGCTCACCAGTGCGAGCGGAAGAAGCTGCCCATTGTGATCACCCTCTCCCTGGGAGAGTCGAGCCGCCAACTTCAGCAGACTCAACTCTGTCTCTGGGTTGGCCACTGGCACCAATACTTTCAGCGGGCGGCGCACCACCTCTCCAGGTACGTCCTGATCTGGATTGAGTCCTGGTGTTCCAAAGCCGGAGTGTTCATTCGGTTCCATCAGGGCCACGACGGATCGAGTGGTGAGGGTTGGACCGAGCGTCGCCGTAACCACCATGACGGCCAGAACGCTGTTGAGAACTGTGTTGTCGAGCAAGCCGGCTTGATAACCAATGAATGCCGTTGCAAGCGTGGCGGCCACCTTCGGCATGGCGAGCGACCACATCAGCAGCATTTGATTGCGGCTGTAGCGGAACCAGCGCCCGGCAATCACGGACGCCAGGGCTTTGCATCCCAAAGCGCCAGTGAGCATGAGGGCTGTGAATTCAATGTTGCTGATGCTGTCGGCGAGGCTGCCGAGATCGAGCAGCAGTCCTAAATGAATGAAGAAGATGGGGATGAATAAGGCTCCCCCTACAAAGATCACCTGCTCTTTGACCTTGCCTTCTGGAAGGACGGAATTCACGGCGAGCCCAGCCAGAAAGGCGCCCACAATTTTTTCAACCCCTGCGAGTTCAGCGCCAAGGGAAGCCACAAACAAGGTGAGTAACACCGCCAGAAACACCCGGTTTTCATCGATGACGCTGCGCATCCATAGATGGCGCCCAAGCATGCGAATGCCCCAGACGACGACGAAAGCAAACACACCGATGCTGATCAGCAGCGCCGTAAAGCTGCTCGGTGTGAGGTTTCCCTTGCCCAGCCCTAGGGCTACAGCGAGCAGTAATAGCGCTGCAATGTCGGTGAAGATCGTGCTTCCAACGCTCACAATCACGGATTCGTCACGCTGGGCTCCGTAACTCCTCACGATTGGATATCCCAGCGGAGTGTGTGTGGCCATCAGGGCCCCCAAGAGCAGGCTGGGCACTAAGGGGAAGCCAAAGATCTGGCCGATGCCGAACCCCGTTCCAACCCCCAGAACAAAAATCAGGGCTCCGAAGGTCACGGAGCGACTTTTCACCCTGTTGAACTCTTCCAGGTCGATTTCCAGTCCAACCGTGAACAGCAAATAGATCGCTCCGATATCAGAAAGAAGCGTGATCGTTTCGCTTTTGGCATCGATCCAATGCAAGACGTGGGGACCAACCAGGACGCCAGCGGCTAACAGTCCGACCAGATCGGGAAGCCTTAGCCGTCTGGTTAAGGGCGGAATCAAGACGCTGATCCCAACAAGCTGAGCAAAAATGCCCAGTGGGTGATGCATCAGGTGGGACAGCGAAGCAGCCATCGGCGAAGTCTTGGATGAAAAGTTTTGGCGTTAAAGCGTCAGCGCTTCGTCACTGCGTAAGCCAGCTTGAACCCGCCAGAGGTCGGCGTAAGCGCCTGGTTTGTGCAGAAGTTGATCATGGGTGCCCTGTTCAACAATGCGACCAGCGTCCATCACAATGATCTGATCGGCATGTCGCACGGTGCTAAGTCGATGCGCAATCACCAGTGTGGTCCGATTCGCCGTAATGCGCATGAGCGAACGCTGAATTGCCGCCTCTGTTTCATTGTCAACAGCGGCTGTTGCTTCATCAAGGATCAACACGGGTACATTTTTTAAGATGGCTCTAGCTAGGGCGATTCTCTGGCGCTGACCACCGGACAAACGCTGACCTCGTTCGCCTACAAGCGTGTCAAATCCTTGCGGGAGGCTTTCGATAAAAGCTAGGGCTTCGGCTTGTTCTGCTGCCCAAACGATGGACGACCTAGACGCTTCAGGAGTTCCGTAGGCAATATTTTCTGCGACGCTTCCGTGAAACAAATAAACATCTTGACTCACGAGTGCAATGCAGCGGCGAAGATCTTGCAGATGCAGCGATGCAATCGGATGGTTGTCAAGAACAATCCTGCCGCTCGTGAGCGGATAAAGCCTCAGGAGTAATTTAACCAGTGAACTTTTCCCTGAACCTGTGGCACCCACAATGCCAATGGTTTCTCCTGCACGAATCTCTAGGTTGAAGTTGTTGAGTAGTGGTTCGCGATCTCTATAGGAGAAGCAAACATGTTCATAGCGTATGTCTCCTTTGATAGTCCGTGGGTTGAGATGAGTGCTTCCACTGGCGATTTGAATCGGAGTGTCAATGAGATCGAGTACTCGCTGTGTGGAGGCCATTGAACGTTGATAATCGTCCAAGGTTCGTCCCAATGTGGTGAGGGGCCAGAGCAGTCGCTGGGTAATAAAGACCAAGAAGCTGTAGGTCCCCACAGCGATAAGTCCTTGCCAAGCTTGGATGCCGCCGATCAGAAGGATTGCTAAAAAGGCAAATAAGATTGCAAAGCGAATCAGGGGGATAAAGGCAGCAGAGATTCGAATCGCCTGACGATTGCACTGTCGGTAGGAATCACTGGCTGAACGTAGTTGTTCGAGTTCCCATGCTTCAGTTGCAAAGCTTTTGATCGTGAGCATCCCGCCAAGATTGTTAGAAAGTCGAGAGGCGAGATCTCCAGCTCGTTGGCGTACTTCGCGATATCGCGGCGCGAGGCGACGTTGAAAATTGAGTGATCCCAGAAGGATGATTGGGATTGGTAGAAAGGCGAAAAGTGCTACTCCCGGTGCCATGAGTGTCATGGCGCCACCGACCAGCAGAACGGTGGTGACTAATTGAAGGATTTCGTTTGCGCCCCGTTCAAGAAAGCGTTCCAGCTGATGGATATCATCACCAAGAACGGTGAGAAGGCGCCCAGTGCTATCTCTTTCAAAGAAATCCATCTCAAGTTTTTGGAGATGGTCGTAGGCCTCTAACCTCAAACTGTGTTGGGTGGTTTGTGCAAGATTGCGCCACAAAACACCGTAGAGATATTCAAAGAGTGACTCTGCGGTCCAGACCAGGAAGGAGAGCAGCGCCAGCACAATCAGTTGGCTCGGCACTGTTGTGGCACCCAAGGCTGCCAGCCATGAAGAATCTTGCTGAACAACAACATCAACGGCGAGGCCAATGAGGACTGGAGGCAGCAGATCGAAGACTTTGTTGATGATGGAGCAGCTCACTGCCATCCAGACCCGTCTTCTGTAGGGCTGGAGATGGCTTAAAAGCCTTGGCAGGGCAGGCTGAGTGCGACCAGGCAGAATTTGATCGGCCATCACCAATGGCAAGACGTTCTATTCAAGCGTTGTGTTGCCCAACAGCGTCAAACCTCCTGAAACGGTGTAGACCGGAATCAGAGATCGAGGAGACTGGATGACTCGTACAAGAGCTTTCAATCGTTTTCATCGCTTCTTAGCGCGGAAGCATCGTGATGAAGTACGCAATGCAGCACCCGTTCTGCCTGTTGAAGAGACAAGGCCTGGGGATCGCATTCAAAAGTTGATCGATCGTCGTTTGGAGCTGGATTGCAAGCTTGAAATGGAGGAGACGGCTCGATGAGCTGTCTCCCCCCGATGGATCACCAGCGGTTGCCGCCGCCGTAGCCGCCGCCACCGCCGCCATTGCCACCACCGTTGCCGCCGCCGCCGCCGTAACCGCCGCGGCCGCCGCCACCACCGCCGCCGCCAGTGCGCTCACGTGGGGTTGCTTTGTTAACGCGGATCATGCGACCCATCCACTCCACGTTCTGGAGGTCGTCGATGGCTTTTTGCTCATCTTCGTCTGTGGCCATTTCAACGAAGCCAAATCCGCGCTTGCGGCCTGTTTCGCGATCGAGAGGAAGACTTGCGCTCTTAACCTCTCCGTATTGACCGAATAGATCGAGAAGATCTTCTTGTTCTGCCTGGAAAGACAGATTGCCGATGTAGATGGTCATTTCCTGAGGGGACCGTTGGACATTTGATCAGAGAAGTTTTGGTCCGAAAAGGAAAGTCCTTGATGCTGAAGCTGGAGAGCTGAAGCCTGGGGGAGCGAGCCGATCAGAGCCGAACATGAAGCTGATGCCTCACCACGCTACAGGTTTGCATGGAGCGACATCACAACATTTGATCAGAAAATCGAAAAGTTTCATTTTTTTCGATGTTCTGTCGCATGGTGAGGAGATCCTGACCATGCGTTAGTGATGCACCAGGGATGCGTCAGGGGATATCACTGAGTTTTCATGAGGGGGCCGTACTTCTCGGCGGCCAATTCTTTGCAGATTGTTTGGGCTTGCATGATAAAAGCAAGGCCCTTCATTTCTCTTGCAAAGCATGAACAGGTGAAATCACCCATGCCTTCTGGTGGCGTTTGTCCAGCTTGAGACATGGCGGCATTAAAACCAGCCATGCAAAGCTTCTTGATTTCTTCCGAATCATCGGCGGCCTGCGCGATTGATCCGGTGGTTGTGATCAGCATGGGCGATAGGCAGAGGCTGATCACAAGGCGGAGAAGATGATTCAAGAGTTAGGAATCCTGGCGGATTTGAAGCTCTCGGTTCATCACTTTCAGTCGGCGTAGTGAATTGAAAACGTTCTCAGGCATCCCTTTGGGAAGGTCCACCAGGCTGTGCGTCTCAAAGATTTGAATTCGCCCAATCATCCGTCCTTCGAGTCCTGACTCATTGGCGATGGCTCCAACAAGGTTGCCGGGTTTGACGCGATCGCGATGGCCGACTTCAACCCTGAACCGCTCCATATCGTCTTCGGGTGGGCGTGATGCCCGCTCGGGTCGCCTGCCGCGCTCGTGACCACCGCGATCTCCGCGTCGGTCATCTCTCCTGTCGTTGCGCATTGGAGCTTTCAACCAGCTTTCATCGCCCTGCACCAACAGAGGTCCTTCGCCAACGGCCAACCTCATGGCGGCCAGGGTGAGTTGACCGGGTTCCACCTCGAGCTCTTGGGCCACGCGTTGGATGAGTTCTTGAAGCAGAGCGGTTTCTTCCTCTGGTTTGTCTTCGCTGGTGGCTTCAGCGCTCAAGCGGGTGCGAAGACGGTCGAGTCGACTCTGGTTGATTTCGGCATTGCTAGGGATGTCCATCGGTTCGATGGCCTGTCCCACGGCGCGTTCGAGATTGCCAACGAATCTCCGCTCCCTGGGCGTGATGAACAGGATGGCTTCCCCACTGCGGCCCGCTCGGCCTGTGCGACCGATGCGGTGCACGTAAGCCTCACTATCAAAAGGCATGTCGTAGTTGATCACGAGACCGATGCGATCAACGTCGAGTCCGCGCGCTGCCACATCGGTGGCAACCAGGATGTTGACGGTTCCTTTGCGCAGGCGTTCCACGGTGCGCTCCCGTTGGTTTTGGGGCACATCTCCGTTGAGCACAGCCACGTCGTGACCAGCGGCTTCTAGGGATTCCGCAACGGTGAGGGTGATGGCTTTGGTGCGCGCAAAAATAATCACTCCTTCACCCGTCACCGCCTCGAGCACACGGTTGAGTGCTTCGAGCTTGTGAGAGTTCTGCATCGTGATGCAGCGATGACGGATTCGGCGTGCCTCCTTCTCCTTCGTTTTGATCGTGATTTCTGCCGGTTCACGCAAATAGCGCTTGGAGAGCCTGCGAATTTCGTTCGGCATCGTCGCTGAAAACAGCACGACCTGACGCTCTTCAGGCAATTGTTCAAGGATCCATTCGACGTCGTCGATGAAACCCATCCGCAGCATTTCATCGGCCTCATCGAGGACGAGGCTGCGCAATCCGCTGGTATTCAGCGTTCCTTGGCGCATGTGATCCATGACCCGTCCTGGGGTGCCCACCACGACGTCAACACCACGCCTTAACGCGTTGATTTGGGAGCGGAAATCGGATCCCCCGTAGATCGCCAGCACGTTGAGGTGAGGGTGCCCAGCGGAATAGGCCTTAAACGCTTCTGCCACCTGCATCGCGAGCTCACGGGTCGGTGCCAGCACAAGCACGCTCGGGAGTGGGCTGTCGCCTTGCAATCGCTCCAGCAAAGGCAGAGCGAAGGCGGCTGTTTTCCCTGTGCCGGTTTGCGCTTGGCCCACGAGATCGCGTCCGAGCATGAGCTCAGGGATAGCCTCCTTTTGAATCGGCGAGGGCTCTTTATATCCCTTATCAGCAAGTGTTTTGAGCAGGGCTTCGCTGAAGCCGAATTCTGAGAATCCAGACGGTGCCTCTGGCTCTTCGACTTTTTCAATCACCGTTGTAAACACGTCATCGTTGGGTTCGGATGGCGTGGTCTCGGAAATCTCAGACATGCTGAGATCCACTGAACAGGACCCTTCGCCCTGAGCTGGTGTATTGGTCATTCTTGAAAGGCAATTGCCTGATTAATCCTTTAAATCAGGCTTGCAACGTCCAATCGGCGTGAGCCGCGCTGTATTGCTTGCCTTTCGATCAAAGGTTGAGAATTTATGTTAACACTCTGCCGAAATCGTCCTCTAGGCGTTCGATATCGCTTTCTTCGAGGATCGAGCCATGCTGGACCTCAATGATCAGCAGGTCGCCATCGCCGCCCAGCGCTCGGTGGATGGCTCCTTTGGGAATATGCAGGGTGTCTCCTGCTGAGACATTCGACCATTGCCCCTGGCAAAACAGCTCGCCGCTTCCTTGCGCCACTGTCCAGTTCTCGCTGCGATGCTGATGGCGTTGCAGGCTCAAGCGTTGCCCGTTCTTTATCAGCAAACGCTTCAGCTTGTAGCCCGGGCCACTGCCGAGATCTTCGTACCAGCCCCAAGGGCGGATCACTCTCTCGATTCCGCTTTCGATTCCGCTTTCGATCCCGCTCACGATCCCGCTCATCTACGCATCCCCGATCTTGCTTTGATCTTCAGGATGCCGAGATCCTGCTGAGCGGCCTAGGGCCAATGCTGTTGGATCTGCAAATAAAAGCAGTTGCTGTTTGGCGCGGGTGATGGCTGTGTAAAGCAGCGAACTGCTTTGGCGATCGTCGAGTGCAGGCCAGAGCAGCAGCACCTTGTCCATTTCGCAGCCCTGAGCTTTGTGGATGGTGAGTGCCAGGGCCGGTTCTAGGTGTCGAAGACGGGCTGGATGCAACAGCGCATGCCGGCTCTCGCCCGAGGGGTCGCTGCTGAGAAACAGAGCCCGTTGATGCGTCCCCTCTCCGATCATCACCCCGAGATCTCCATTGGCGAGGCCCAGTTCTGGCTGATTTTCGCTGCACAGCACTGGCAAGCCCGACGGCCAGCGCTGAGGTTCAGAGCTAGCAATCATCCGTTGATGGACGGCCTCCACACCCCATGGCCCGCGACGTCGCGGGCAGAGCACCATGAGGGTGTCAAGGATGCCGAGAAGGTCTTGCGCATGTTGTTGATGGGGTTGCCCATCAGCGTCGAGCTCTAAAGCTCTTGCTCTTGCCTGGAGATGGTCAAGATGCCGCGTGAGTACGGCATGCACAGCCTCGGGGATCTGCTTTGTTTTGGGCTGAAACAGGCTGATGTTGGAGGTTTTCGGCAACGTGCTCAGTTGCGACCAGAACGGGTTCAAGCCTTGGTCACGGAGCAACGCACTCATCTGCGCGAGGGCACCTCGGTTGCGGTACACCTTCGTGAGGGTGATCGCCCCCTCCTTAAATCGCTCGTTTTGATCAGGGGCCTGAAGATGCTGCCAGACCGCTCCAGCACCAATTGGTGGCAACTGAGCGCTGTCTCCCACCAAGACCAGTTGGCAATGGCTTGGCAGTGCACTCAACAGGGCACGGCCTAGCTCCAAGTCCACCATCGACATTTCGTCGACGATGAGCAGGTCCAAATGCAGGGGGTTGCGTCGGTGACGGCCAAAGCCTCCCGGACGGGCCTCTAGCAGGCGATGAAGAGTGGTGCAGGGCAAGGACGCGGTGGTTGGGTGGCTGCGAATGGCGTCCTGGAGGCGGCGTGCGGCCTTGCCTGTGGGAGCGGCAAGGCGGGCCCGAAGATTTGGTTGATTCTCAAAGGCGCGGAGCAGCATGTGCAACACCGTGCTGGTTTTACCGGTTCCGGGACCTCCGCTGAGCAAAACCACGCCGTAGCGATCGATGGCATGAATCGCCGATCGCTGTTCGGGACTGAGATCGGAGGTCTTCGATCGCTGGCTGGTACGGCTGCCGTGGGGTGTGGCATGGCTTGGGGTCTGGAGGTAGCGGCGTTGAAGTTCGCGTTCGAGCTCTTGCATGGCTCCATGCCAGCGACGCCAGGAGAGGGTGTTGTGGTGCAAGACCAAGATGGATTGGTCACCGTCCAGCCATCCACTCGCCAGCAAGGCTTCCCGGTGAACCTTGGGCCAGCCATCACTCTCGATCCCCTCTGGAACCTCGGATCCATCGTGGAGTGCAAGGGAAATGTCCCCTCGGCCAAGCGCAAGGGTGAGGGCACGCAAGAGCTCCACAAGTGGTTCACTGCTTTGCTCCGGCGGCAAGCGCCGTTGAAGCGTGGCGAGCAATCCGCGGTGAAGGGAAAGGAGAGCCTCCGACGCTGCAGATTTCATGACGACAGCCCCTCAAGCCACTGGTCCAGCCGGTGAATTCGCGTTAAGGGGGCGGGCTCGATCACGAGCCCTGAGCCCCCTTTCGGGCTGATGCCTCTGAGGAAGACATAGGCGTAGCCGCCGAGGTGGCGTTCGGGGTCGTAGCCATCGAGCCTCCAGCGCAGGTAGCGATCCAGGGCCAACAGGTAGAGATGGGCCTGGAGCGGGTAGTGATGGGTGAGCATCTGCTCCTCCATTGCGGCTTGGCTGTAATGCCGGGGTCCGCAGGCGATGCCACGGCCAGCCTCGTCCCGTTCTCCAATCCAATTGCTTTTCCAATCCGCGACCCACCATCGGGCTGTGGCTGGATCATCCCCATCGGTGAACACCAGATCGATCGATCCCGTGAGAAACCCCCGACTGCGAATGTCCAACGACCGCAGGCTTTGCGCGTAGTGAGCACCAAAACGATGGTCGCTGTCTGCCTCGAACGCATGGGCTAAGCCTGCAGAGCGCACGGGATCGCCTTGCTGGGCAACAGGTAGATCAAAGCTGAGCTCATGAAGACGTCTACCCGCACCCAAATCGGACAGCTTTAAGTGTTTGAGGGGGCCTCCTAGGGGTGCCGTCAGCACGTTGTTGAGCGCTGAGATCACAGCATCGCTGTGCTCGTGGTCGATTCCCGCTCGGCCAAGCTCCTCAGCTACCACCAGCTGATTGGGCGCTTGGTCTGCAGGACCTTGAAAGTTCACCTGTTCAAGAATTCTGTGCAGACAATCTCCCGCTCCTGGGCCTTTGGGAAAGGCGGCAAGCGGGCCATTTAGATCGGCTGAATCGTCCGGGTTGATGGGGGCTTCGCTGTCGGCTACAGCATCGATGTCACGGCCCTCTTCGAGCGTGCGTGGATCCGCAGGAGCTGGGGCGTGACGGTTGTTTTGAGAGGAGATCCAGGCGGAATAGCTGCTCCGACCCCAGCTGCGGTCGAGGCTGCGTTGAGGAACCTCCGATAACTGCAAGGTCTCAAGCCTCGGAGTTGGACGCCAGAACGGCTGGGTTGTGTGCTCGAACGGTGAATGGCGACTCATGCCTGGTGCGTCGCCTAAGGAGAGCTCCTTCATCCAGCTGGCCAGAGGGTTGGCCTCCTGTCCAGCAGCGACGCACCAAAACACCACGAGATGGCGCTCCGCCCGCGTGAGTGCCACGTAGGCCAGCCGCTCTGCTTCGGCAGCACTGTCGTATTGATCACGTTCGGCGGCTTTGTGTCCCCGGTCCCAATGGGGGTTGAGCGCCACCTGCCAAGTGCCTTTTGGATCGTTGGCTGGGTTTCGCCAAAGGGGGCCTTTGCTCTCCGCTGGTGCTTGCCATAAATAGGGGCAGATCACCACGGGGTACTGCAGGCCTTTGCTTCGGTGCACGGTGACGACGGCTACCGCGCTTTCTGCCAAGTCGCTGTGGGGCTGTCTGATGTCGGGGGTGGGTTCGATCGGTTGTAAGCGTTGTCGCCTCAGCCAATCTGCGGCGCTGCCCAGGTCGAGACCCTGTCGATGCATGGCGTCTTGCACCAGTCGGGCACATTGCTGAATGTCGCCTAACAAGCGCCCGCGGCTGGAGAGATCAGCGAGCATTCGCCCCTCGAGGAGTTGGGACAGGCAACCGAGCAACCCGAGGTATGGGAGGTTGTCTTGCAGGTTGCGAAGTTGCCCTGCCAGTCGGTCGAGATCACCGTTGCTCTCCGCGTTCTGCAACTGACGGCTTGTCCATTGCATCAAGGCAGAACAGGCGAGTCGCCGCAAGCGTCCGCCATCGGCGGGCGTGGCGAGGGCATCGAGGAGATGTTGCAGCTCTGTGGCACCGGTGGTGCTGAGGACATCTCCAGGACTGACCAGGCGGCTGGGAAGTCCTCTTAGGGCGAGCTGTTCTCGCACCGCCTCGGCCTGGCGATGACGGCTCACAAGAACGCAAAGATCCGATGGGGTGAGAGAGGGATCGCTGTCCAGCAGGTGGAGGGCTTGGCCTGCGACCAAGGGCGGAATGGTCGATTCGAGGGATGTGCGGGAGGGGAGGTCGTCAGGGTTATCTGCTGGAAGCTCGATCAGTTGGAGAGGCTGCTCGCCGTCCTGGAGGTCTAAGGGAAGGGCACTGGCGCAGGGGGTGACGGGCGGCACCTCGAGGTCCGACAAGATGAGGCCTGGAGCCATCCACTGGTTCATCGCCTCCATTAGGGAAGGCGTTGTACGCCGGTTGTCGAGCAGGTTGTCGATTCGATCGGCGCTTTGTCGGGCTTGTTTGTAGGTGTTGAGATCTCCTCCTCGAAAGCGGTAGATCGCTTGCTTGGGATCGCCCACTATCAGCAAGAGATGGTCTGGCGTTGCAAAGCAGGCCTGGAGCAGGCGCCACTGCAGAGGATCCGTGTCTTGAAATTCGTCGATTAGAGCAACGCGGTAGCGCTGCTGAATCGGGGCTAGCCAGCGTTGTGGTTCCGCGTCTGATGGTTTGGGATCAAGGGCGTCGAGCAAGCCAGAAAAGCTGATCACGCCCTGTTGAGCGCGGCGGCTAGCCAGGGTGTGGAGTCCGTGGTTGAGCGCATGGCGCCAGACCTGCTCAGCTGGGCCATCCCATAGCGCCGCAATGGCTTGTTGCAGGGTTGGTTGTGGAAGGTTGGGATTGATTTCGCTGCAGCGGCGGGCTGTTTTGCTGAAACAACCCGGATGGAAGTAGTCAGCGAGCAGATGCTGTTGTCGCACGGTGCCGTAACTAATGCGTAACGATTGCGTGTTGTTTTCCTGGTTGATCCAAGCGTCGATTGCGCTGGCGCGATCTTTTTTCGGTTTCGGTGCGTAGGGCTTGGTGTCGGTTTGGCCTTGGCTTCGCCAATCCGTGGCGCAGTCGCGAAAGGCTGTTTCTAAGGCGTGTCCGCTGGTTTCCCACTGCGCTTCAAATTCAGTCCAGCTGGATCGGAGCCAGTGGTCAAAGCACTCGATCAGCGGACGCGGTTGCTCGTGGGCCCCTTCCGTGTTGGCGATCCGAACAGCGCAATCGCTATCCAAACGACGGAGGGCTTGGCTCAGTTGATCGGCTGAGAGGCCGGCGTGCAGGAGCCCGGAAACGTCGTCAGCTGGCAGGGCTAGCACCTGCTGTTCCCAGTAGTCGTAAGCCACCTCTTGGCAGAGATGGTGGCTGTCATCGTCAAGGCACACCTCCATCGCTGTGCCGTTCTGGAGAGCTTGCCGGCGAAGGCTGCGCCGGCAGAAGCCATGGATGGTCGTGATATCGGCTCGCTCCAGTCCTTCCAGCGCTTCCAGCAGCTGGCTGGCAATGGTGCGCCGGCTGTGGGGATCTTGCCCATGGATGGACAGCCACTCCTCCAACACGGCATCTCTGGGTGGTGAGTTGGGTGGGGAGCCGGATTTGGAGTCGGAGTCCTGCGCTTGGGGTTGGAGCAGGGCTTGTAGGGCGTCGTTCAGACGCCGGCCAATGCGATCCCGTAATTCGGCAGCAGCGGCTTCTGTGAAGGTGACCACCAAAAGCTCTTTGAGGTTGAGCTTCCGTTCAGTCACCAGCCGCAAGACCAGGTGGGCTAATGCAAAGGTTTTGCCCGTGCCAGCACTGGCTTCTATGAGACGCACTCCGGCATCGAGGGGGTACTGATTGGGTTCAAAACGGCTCCTCATGGCCGCTGCGCCTCCAGCATCGGTGCATACAACGCTTGAAAGGCCTCTTCAAAGCCGGCTTCGCTTAAAAAATTGTCAGCATCGAAGTGGTCGCCAAAACAAAGCTGCATCTCTGGACGCTCTCGCTCTCCCATACCTGCAAATCCCCCATCCCAGCGGCTTTCAAACGCTCGGTTTGCTTTTTCAAGACCTTTGTTCAACGTGAGGGCTCTGGCCAACCCACTGGCCGGTGGGACCGGCCAGCACGTTTCAGCTCCTGCATGTGCCAAGGCCTTTAGAGACAAGAGAAGCTCCTGAGCTCGCTCTCGATCCAGAGGTTGCCAGTGAAGCGCGATTTGAAATTGATCGGCTTTGGCGCTGCTGTCACAACGACAGATCACAGCCGTTGGGGTGGATCCTCCCGCCGCTTGCTGGATGAGGTGTGTGAACCAGCCGCCCAAGGCCGTGCGTGATTGGAGCCGTCCGGCGCTGACCCAAACCGTGGTTGATCCAGCTCTGAGCACGGTGCGTGACTCGCTCTCTGCGCGGATCGATTCACACTGCAAAGGCCCAAGGTGCAACAGGGTTTGTTGCAGGTTTTGCCAGCGCTGTTCGAGGCGATTTGCAGCCAGTAGGCCTGCTGCGCCAGGTGGAAGCGTCCCTTGGCCGCGAAGTTGCTTCGCCCATTCCCCTGGAAGCGCGTGCTCCCACTTCAAGCTCGAATCGGTAGCCAGCCAATCGATCTGATCGAGGAATGACTGGTTCAGAAGAGATTGACGCTGCCGCTCCTCGAGTTCGAGCGCTGAGAGATCCTCTACGGGGGTGGACCACTCCCGTGTTTCCAATCCTCGCGCTTTGAGCCAATAGCGCTGGGGAGCCTCTAGCCAACGGCTGACGGCATCCGTATCCAAACCATCAGCGTCGCCCACTGGAGTCCAGTGCAGGGGATGGGCTAAGCCCAAGGAGTTCTTGCTCACGCCCATGGGATCGCGGCGATCCAGATTGAGCCTGGCGTCGAGGTGGTGACGATCAGAACTGAAGGCTGAGCCGGAGCGATTGGCAAGAAAATTTCGAGGATCCAAGGGGTTGGCTGGCTGCTCCAACACCACGCGCTCAAACTGTTCGGGGGTGAGTTGGTCCTTCAGCAAGGTGAGCCATTGTTGGACCGGTGGTGCTGGGGGAAGCGCTTCGCCCTTGCGTTCATCGCGTGCATTCCAGCTGATGAGGAGATGTTGTCGCGCGGACATCAAGGCTTCCAGCAGGACGTAGCGGTCCTGATCTGTGCTCGATGGATCGCCGAGTCGGCGCTGCTGTTCCAAGAGGTGAAAGCCGGCGCGTTCCTGTTGACGTGGAAAGTCTTGTGAATCCAGCCCCATCAGCACGATCAGCCGATGGGGAATCGCCCGCATGGGCTCTAGGGCGCTGATCGTTAGGGCACCACTGCGGTGGCCAAAACGACCGCTATCGGCGGAGAGGGCTTCATCAAGAATGGAGACCACGACGGAGAGGTCAAGGTCAAGAGTGCACTCAGATGCCTGTTGCTGCATCGTGTCGAGTGCTTGGACGATCGCTTGTTGCTCCCAGGCCCAGTCCCCTCCATCGCCATAAAGATGCTGGAGAAGCTGATTCAACTGGGAGGTCCAAGCGCTGGGGGGATGGGGTTGACGTAGACGCGTGATCCATTGCGCTAGTCCATCTAGAAGCGGCCACCATTGTTCGAGTTGCTGAATGGTGAGCCCCCCCTGGTAAGGAGCACAGCCTCCAGGAGCAAGACCTGGTTCGGCAGGCAGCACCAGGCCAAGCAGCCAGCGATCTAGACACCAACGGAGGCTATGGGTGTCATCGCCACCCCGCTCTACGCCATTCACCCCCCAACGGAAGCCGGTCTGTTGGAGGCACTGGGTGATGCGCACGGCATCCGTGGCCGTGATGCCTTGGAGGACTTGCAGGGCGGGGTTGGCGAGAAGAGCCTCAAGCCCGGAGGCTGTTAAGCGCTCACTTGCCAGCCTTAACAGGGCCATAAATCCTTGGCTCAGGCCTGGAGTGGATTGTTGGCTGCGATCGGTGAGTCTCCAGGGAATGCTCACTCCCGTGGCGTCTTGATCACCGAAGACGGAGGTGAGGAGCGGGGCATAGCGCTCCACATCTGGAGTCATCACCAAGACATCTCGCGGCTCCAGGCTTGGATCAGAGGCCAGCCATTGCAGGATCTGATCGCGGACCAGTTGCACTTCTCTCCATGGTCCTGCGCAGGCCAAAAAGCGCAACGAGCGGTCTTGATCAGCAGGCGTGAGGGGTGGTGCGCTTCCATCCACCAGCTGTTGTTGCACTTGCTCCAGGAGCGTGGCTGGCCGACCTTCGGATGCAGCGATCTGAATCGGCGCGGCGAAGAGGTCTCCCTGATCCCATTGGCCGAGAAAGCAATCACCGTTGCCTTCTAACAGCAACTGAAACTCAGCTCCCATGCGTCCCAAGATCGCCTCCAGACGGGGCGATTCCAAAAGCCAGGGCCCATCGGGTGGGGTGTTCCATGCTTGTCCGAGCGTTTGTCTCCTCTGTTCGGAGCGTTGCCATAGCTCTGGACAGGGTGTGAGCAGGTAAAGCTCGATCGCCATCAGGCCCGATAAGCCCTGCAGGAGCTCCACCTGCACCGGGGCGAGATTGCTGATGCCAAACAGACGCAATCGAGGCGGAAGGGCTGCTGCTGGAACATCACCTGCCCGCAAACGTTCCACGGCCTTTTGCACTTGGAGACCAAAGGGATCACAGGGGAGGCTTGCGGCCAGGGCCCGAACGAGTTGTGGTTGCCAGCGCAAATGAGCCGGTAGGTCAGCGTCTCCGTGGCCCTCAATCCATTGGCTCAGTTCCTGCGGTCGGTAGAGGGCGTAGTCATCCACCGCATCGGCGAGGCAGCGGGCAAGCTGCCAATGATCACGATTGAGCCGTCCAGCGGCGCTTGCGTGTTGCTCCCACCAGAGTTTCAGGCTTTCAGCAGTGGGGTGGTCGAGAAGATCGGGGAGCACTTTTAAAACCGACCAAACCAGTCGTTCTGCCCGCCAAGGATCTTCGCTGCTTGGATCGAGATCCAAGATGCAGCGCACCAGCTGACGTAAGCGCGATCCAGGAAAGGGAAAACGCACCAGAGCACTGATGCCATTGGCTTTGGCAAGCTGCTCGCCGAGCCATCGGCTTGTGGGCCAGGTGTTGACGACAATCTCCAGCTCTTCAAACGGACCTGGGGGGTCAAGCGTCAGCGTTTGAGCCAGAAGCGTTGCAAGAAACTCTGTGCGATTGCTGCGGTAAACCGTTAGCAAGGCTCTACCTGGACCGATGGGGCCGTCCGGTTGCGTGGAGCAGCCGTATCCACCTGTACTCCCTCTACCTGCACAACGGCCTCTGTTTCTGGGCAGTAAGCCGAGAGTTTTCCTCCATACACCGCACCCGTGTCAATCATCACGATCTGACCATGTCGTTCCACATCCGTTCGAGGGGTATGACCAATCACGACCAGTCCACGGCTGCCGTCGTAATGCTCCCAGAAGGTCTCACGGATGGTCAGGTTGGGAGAACCATTGGCGTCGAACCCTGCGTGGGTTGCCAGCCATCCGTCTCCCTGAAAAACATCGGGGAGCTGATCCAGCCGCTTAAGCCATGGGTTGGGGCTGGTCAGGGACGCTTCGCTGACGCTCTGTAGGAGCGCCTGCTCATGATTTCCGCGCAGCCAGGTCGCCCGTCCAGCCGTGACTAAAGACCAAACCAAGTGCATCGTGGAGGAGGTATCGGGCCCACGGTTGATCACATCTCCGCAAAACACGACGTGGTCATTCTTTGGTAGAGCGCTGAGTAGACGCTGCAGCGGTTGATAGCAGCCATGCACGTCTCCGATCACCCAGTGGTTGCACGGGAGTGATGACATGCCAAACAGGCCATAGCGTCATCACATTAATTCCCTTTACTGGTACGAATGCGATGCGTGGAAATGCTTACCCTGATGGCCGTTGTGAACACGCTGTGGACCCACGATCATTGCCAGTGGCTCGTCGCGTGAGCTTGCTCGTGAACGCTCTCGACGGTGCACAACGCACCAATGAGGCTCTCGCTGCTTGTACCAATGGCGAAGAGATGCTCGACGTGCTCCTGGACGCGTCGATGAAATTAAGGCTTGGTCTCACGCGAGAGCAGCTTCGCAATACACCGCCGATTCGAGATTGGGTTTGGTGGAAAAACAAAAATGCTCTTGTCACGATTGGAGACTAAATTCTCGCTTTTTTGCGAATCAGGTTGTCTCTATTTAGTCAGGCTGTTTGACTCGTAATTTTCAATTGATTTAAGGTAGTGCTTGCTGTAGATTTTGTGCTCTTGATAGTGATTCAGGAAGCAAGATCTATTCTCTATTTAGGCGAGTATTCGGCATCAATACTTCATCTAACAATAGGGGTGCTAAGTGGCAAGGGGCTTTTGGCGATTCCTGTTACTGCTCTAGGCATAAATTAAGGGAGAATGTAAATTATTTCGATGTCATGGTACCTCAGTAATTTTCGGACTCATTAAGGCAATGGTCAAGACTGTTTAACGTTTTTAATTCTCAACTGGCTGAATAACGATTTCCCCATTGTCTAGCCTGGTTCTTCAACCATCTTCTCAATAAAGTGATTTAAATAGAACTTGGCGTGGTTCAACTTTCTGGACGGATTGTGAGCCTTGGTGGCCTCTTCGATAGCCCCATCTGAAATCTCCTCTCTGATCTCAGCGTTTGCAAGCCACTGTCTCAGCTATGGCCTGCAGCGTGAACATGGAATAAGCCAAACTAGTTTCTCTGTCTCTATCTCCTAGATCACAAGGTCCGCTTCTGAGGCTGCTTTAACCACTTCAAGGTCGATAAACGACGTAGGCTTCAAATGGTCGATGAAGTGAATGCGTGCAGCATCCGACTTAATCCATTGGTTGAGCTGTTCCTTGCTTTGAAGCTCGGGGACGTTTAGATTTACCGAAATAGTGGCCAGTAGAGTGATCTTTTGTGAGTATTCCATTGTTTAAAACTTAATAGACACTAAAGGAAATTGCTTGAAAGATTAATCAACGAGCATTGTGAGTTTGTATGTGTTTATTGTAGTTCTAATTGTAGGGAAGAATCCAGTTCTTGAGACTAGTCGAAGGATTTGTCCGCACTTTCTGAACCATTTGGCTTAAGTTTCTTTGCTGTGTCAAAAGTGGTCATGAAGATTGATTTGAAGTCTCAATTATATTGATGGTTAGTTGATGGATTTCATTTGTTTTTGAGGAGATCGCAATCATCGCCGATGCCGTAGATAACAGTGTCGTCGTTGATGCTGAGAGGAATAGGCCTTTCATTAAATGATGAAACATGGTCCAGCTATGCTTAGCAATAAGGTGGCAACTGCGATTAATTGAAAACTGATTTAAGAATCACAGATAAACGCGATTATATTCGTCACCCTTATAAGAGTCCATCACTTTTTTTGAAGTGAGTCATCAAGTCTCATTGCTCGGCTGATTCAAGAAACTCAGTGCATAAAATAATCTGAATGAACTCACAAGGATATGTTCAGTTGATATCTTTGATTAAGAGCCTCCAGCACAATAACGGACACTACCCATTATTCTTAAGGAGTCGATCTTTTCACCTTGTTTCGATGAGTTTTTAACATGATGAGCAATACAAGTGTTTTGGGACGATGCCTGTTTGGCAATCGGGATGAGTAAAATGAAGCCTCCTACTATAGCTAGTGCTACTAAGCATTTTTCTGGAATTCTAGAAAGCGACATTTCAAAGGAAATTGATTGATGTAGCTAACGATACACAATTATTGGCATGATTTCAGAAATAAAAGGTTCCCTGCTGGTTGTGTTTGGTCTTACGTCTGGTTTGATGGCAGCTATGATCATCACAACCCTACTTGATGTTTTTGACTAATTTAGAATGGTTTTGCATCCCATTTAGTGCCTAAAGCATTATACTACTCAGAATTTACTTTGTTTCGATGCTAGGTTTATGACATGTTTCAGGTATTTTTAGCCCTGAATGTGTTTGTCATGCCACTTTGTTTCATTTGGCCATGAAGCTGTAGTAAATTCGACTCAATCCCCTTCGCCGATCAGGCTAGCCGTCTTACTGATGGGATTAAAAAGATTCGAGGTCTACTGAATGCAGGTAATTTTGATTAATCTGCATGATTTTTGTATCGATTTGTTTGCTGTGTAAGGGTCGATTTTGCCTGCTCAAGGTTGTTATTGTGGTTAAAGTCTTGGTATCTAGCTTGTAAGCATCCTGATAGAGGTATAATTTGATAGTAATGCCCAGAAAGCTGATGACAGGGAAAAATTTTAAGCCAGCTAGTTTGAAGCAGCGTATTTCTTCTCTTGCTCAGCAAATCAAAACCAAGAAAACTCTTATTCAAAGCGTTATTGATCAAAAGCATGAGCTAAGACAGTCTTACATTGTATCAATGGAAAAAATTCGTCAGAATATAGTTGAAAAATGCTCAGAAGTTTATAGTATTCAAGACGATTATGATTCAGAAATCGTACGCCTCGACAAGGAGGAGCAAGTCTTAACTCTTGAGCTCGATGAGCTTTTAAATCAAAGAGATCAGCTTAGTAAAACTCTTTTAGATCAGAACACTGGCCTATCCTTTCCCAAAAAGCTTGTTTTACTTCTTTTAACTTTTTCTTTTTTTGTTGTTTGCTCGGCATTGTTGGTTATGCAAAAGCATGTCCTGCTCAAGCATGTTCCTCAACAGCAAGAAGTTCTCGATTAATATCTTGTCCTCAATGAACCAGGTTGTAAGGCAAATTTCGCATTCACCTCTCAAACACAATAACTTTATTCATCAGCAGTGCCGCGATTTTACTCATAGGGTTTGTGATTCGGCTCAGTGCATTAGGTTTATCCCATATCTCTTGAATAAAATCAAAGCCTGATCTAAGCTTCTATGTGATCTGTTTGTCTCTTGCCTCCTCAACGAATAGAGGCACCATCTATGCAGATACCAGCTCTCCTGCTAATTGTCTTCGATTCTGCGCGATACCGACAATCAGCCCTAACCCTCGCAGTATTCGGCATCATTTACTAAGCAACTCTTGAGGGTGGGAATGACTATTGAATCCACTCAGTGACTGTTACCCCTAGGAGCCTCTGCATTCACGCCACTAGCTGTCGGTGTTCGATCAACTTTGCTGCTAGCTGTTTTTTGGCACGCTCAACTTTCTGACGAACTCGTTCTCGGCTTATTCCGATTTCGTTGGCGATTGATTGAAGGCTCTCTTCACCAATCACATTGCGCCGCAGCAATTCTTGGTCATTATTCTGAGCTAATTTTGTGTGCAGTTGGAGGCTGTCTCGGACTGTTTCCCATTGGAATTTGTCGATGTGGAGTGTGGACTGTTCGTCGCACAGCATTTCACTCAGGGTTGAGCCATCACCGTCCCCCCCCAGTCTCATATCTAAGGATGTGGGTCTCTTTGCTACAAGTGCATGGCGTAAGTTTTTAAGTTGTTCATCGCTGATCTGAAGCTGATCACAAATCTCTAGATCGGTTAATCCTCTTGGTAAGTGATTGAGCTTGGTGATCAACTGATTCAGGGAGACTGGAACTCGGATCGTAGATCCTGTCTGATCGATAGCCCTGCTGATCGATTGACGGATCCACCAGTAGGCGTAGGTGCTGAATTTGTAGCCCAGTTCTGGGTCGAATTTTTCGACTGCTCGGTTTAGGCCAATGCAGCCTTCCTGAATTAAATCTCCCCACTCCAATTGGCCGAGTTGGCGATGCATGTATTTCCTTGAAACATTGACCACAAGCCTGAGGTTGGCCTTGATCATTCGATCCTTAGCTCTTTTCCCAGCTCTTATTTGGCTGCGGGTTGCCTTGGGTGACTGGCTTAACTTCACAGCCGTTCCGAGAGTGATCTCCTCTGCCGCTGTGAGCAATGGGGTTCGGCCCATCTCGTTCTTGAATTGGTCGATATTGCCGTTATCCAAGAATGGCATTCAGCTCAGAGCGATGGACTATCAAAGGAACTTTGGCGCGTGTTGTCCTTCCTTGATGTGAGATCCATCACCATTGGCATGATCCTGCTTTAGTACTTATGAACTTGCTTGTGGCTTCGTGAGGGGCAGCTGTTCGCGTTCAATCGTTAGGTGGCTTCTGCAGGAACAGGGTTGAGTCGCTTTCATTTTTTGAGTAATCGCTGGTTACTCGTTTGTATGGGCTCTTTATTGTTTTCATCACCATAAAGAATGCTTAAAATTCTTTTGATGGAACCAGTAAAAAAATCCACCGATTTTGCGAGTCCATGGCTTTTGATTTTTACGTTCGATCTTCCATCCGAAGGTCGCCGCGTATCTCCCTGTTTTACAATCAATGATCATGGCTGTTGTCTGTTTTAGACCATTTGGAGGCCTGACGCCCAATTCTGGAACGCCAATGGCTAATGCAAATTGCTCATTGCTGACTGGGTCTCGGATGTTTTTAATTGCTGCTCTTGGTTCGTCAAAGCTAACAACTCCCATTGCAGATGTTGATTTAATGCGGTATCCATCACTGTGGGTGCAGCAGAAGACCAGCAACCCCAGCCATGAGCGGGGTTTTTATGACAGACGCAGTGGTTTGACTAAAACCGCTCGATAGGTCATTTCTTTCGTCGTGTTTTGTCTAGCGGTCTTCAGCAGGGGTGAGTCCACCTTTCAACCCTTTTCAGTCGTTACCTCCATCAAAATCTATTGATTTGAGCGCGAGGTTTATGCGGTCTTCTGCTTCAAGTGCTTTATTCGGTCCTCTTGTCGCCCCATCAACAGCAATCTTGCCTCCGCTCTTGAATACCAGCTCTTTGCACATGTCATCAAACACTTCTGCTGCATCTGGATTCCGCCTGAAATAGTCCGCAAGCCATCGGTTGACCTCCTCCGGTAACTCGACATCACCTATCAGCTTCTTATCAAGAACGGCTCTCGCAAACGAGACGGATGGCTCCTCTTCCGGTGTTTCAGCCTCAGCGATCACCCTGACCTTCACTTCAAAGGTCTGTGCAACCTCCCAGAAGTCAACACCTGGGTAAGCGTCTTCCAAAAATGAGGCTTCGAATTTCATTGCTCTACTTTCGGCGCTTAGTCGGTTTTTTAGTGGTTGATTGATAGACACAGGTCTTACCAAACAAGACCGATGTCCTCACTCCACTTCTACCAAATTTGGCTTCTGTTGGTGTCTGCTTCTGGAGTTGTCACAGCGTTTCGGTTCAACCATTGCCCTAGGCCACTCGATGTTCAGTGATCGATCCACTGCCTTTTACGCAGTGACGCTGAACCAGTACGGCTCCATCTCTTGCCTTGTTGCTTCTGCTCCACACCAAACCTGGTTGATTGAGCAAGCAACCTGATCGGTTTAATGCCGTATTTCTCTGCCTTGCTAGCCAGCCTGTCCGTGCAGTCGATGTCGAGATGATCAGCCTCAGCGATCAATGCTTTGCACACCATTTTGCGCCCACCACTCTGCAGGCAATAAAAAAGCCGCCTTGGGGAGGCGGCTGAAATGTCAGTGCTGGACTGACTGGTTTTGCAGTCGGGGTGACAGGATTCGAACCTGCGACATCCTGCTCCCAAAGCAGGCGCGCTACCAAACTGCGCTACACCCCGCAGCTCCGCCACTTTAAAGGAATGGGTCCTCCTGATCCCAAGGATGCGTGTCTAAGCTGATAAAAAGCTTTTCCGGGTATGTCAAATTCCTGGACGCCAGGCGCTGTCGACGCATTGAGGCAGCAACACAATCTCCCTTTCGTCCGCACGGATGAGCAGGGGCAGGTGGTTGAGTTCAACGACCGCTTTCGTCTGATTTATGGCTGGGACGATGGCTTAGTTGGTCAAACCATTGGGATGATTTTGCCAGCGTCCTTTCGTGAGCTCCATCACGCTGGATTCTCTCGTTTCAAGCTGACAGAGACATCAAAGCTTGTTAATCACCCCCTTGAGTTGGCGACGATTTGTCGTGATGGAGCTGAAATTCGTAGTGAACATTTCATCGTTGCTGAGCGTAGTGATGATGGTGGATGGAGTTTTGCGGCAACGCTGAGGCCCCTGGAAGGACCCCATGCTTGCTGAAAACAGCTCTTCAGGGTCAGCAGATTCTGGATCTCTGATCCATCAGATGAGTCAGTCGCTCGGACTGCTGAGAGTTGCCTTTGATTCCACGGGTGAAGCGATGTTGATCGTGGATGAATCCTCTGCAGTGCGCTGGGCTAACCAGCAAGCTGCAGATCTCTGGGGAGGAGGAATCACATTGCAGATGGTTGGAAGGCCTCTTTCCGCTTTGCTGCAGTTCCACCATCTTGATCGAAGCCCCATGGGGGATCAAGAGCCAACGCACCCTTTACAAAAAGCCCTTTCTGCTGATGGTCGTAATTCTTATCTAATACAAGCACTTTCTGAGCCTGATCTTGATCAGTCGCAACTGATTACTCGCTCGGTGAGTTGGCGTCAGATCATTCAGATGAACCAGAGCTTTGTTTTGTTGATTTTTCGTGATCTTGAGCCGTTAGAGAAAGCTTTGGCAAGACAACGGCAATTTATCGATAAGCTTGCTCATGAGTTAAGAACTCCGCTTGCGATTATTACCGGAAATTTGCATCGGATGAAGCGTAAAGAGCAGCTGTCTGGGAAAATTCACCAATCCTTATCCGATGCCACCGCAGAGACACAGCGTATGGCAAGTCTTGTTGATAATCTTTTGTTGCTTTCGGAGTTAGATGCTGACTGCCGCCGTTGGACGTTGCAAATAGATGATTTGCGAACTTACATTGATCAATGGGTCGCCAAGCTGAATCCTGAATCAAGAGAATGTCTACAGACGATTGTTGCTAATGAAAATGATGAATATCAGGTTCAGCTTGACCAAGATGCTTTTTATCTGATTCTCGATAACCTTCTCGATAACAGCCGTCGGTTTTGTCGTTCTCGGCTGTTGATCCAGATACGTTTAATCAAAAATCCATCACACGTTGAGCTGCAATTTATAGACAATGGACCCGGGATGCAAAATGATGACAATTACGATGCCGCCTTTGAGCGATTTGTCCGTATTGAGGAGCATCGAAAGGCTGACATGACCGATGGAGGTGGACTTGGACTCCCTTTGGTGAAAAGTTTGATGGAAGGAATGGGAGGGTCAGCGAGTTGTGCGTCGCCTCAAGGATTCACAAGTTCGATCAGTCAGGGTCTCGTTGTGACATTGCGATTCCCATGCCCTAGGTCGTCTGTTGGAGTAAAGAGCTTTCTTTAAAGATAACGCTCGAGTAATTCGGGTAGGAGTTCGAATAGGTCTGGTTTAAGAATAAAGTCACTAGCACCTAGGGCCTTGGCTTCGCTGCGTTTGCTGTCTTCATTGAAAGCAGTGACAACTAAAACCGGCACAGCATTGGAGCGGTCTCGTAAGTGTTGTAGGCAGGTCATTCCGCTCATATTTGGCATCATCAAGTCGAGCAAAATCAAATCAATTTGGCGTTGATCCAAGAGCTCCAACAAGGCTTCTCCGTCGGAACAAACCACAGGATCAACGCCTTCATCGATTAATTCGTCTCGAATTAATTCACGTAATCGCGGATCATCATCAACAATGGCGACGCATTTCATCGTTTTTCGATAAGAGGTGCCTGCGCCTGAAACCACTAAAAAGAATGGAGAAAGGTGTAGCTTTGAACTAATGGGTCGCCTGAGATTCGAACTCAGGACCAATCGGTTAAAAGCCGAGTGCTCTACCGCTGAGCTAGCGACCCGCCGCATGGGCATGCCATTCAGGCACCTGTGGAGGTTATCACTTAACGATCCACCTGCAAGATGCTTGTCCCCCCGTTGATGACCGAGTTGGGAATGAACAACCCTTGGCCCCAACCCAGCATCGCTTCGGATGCCTGGATTGCACCTGGAGCGGTGCTGATGGCCGATGTGACTGTGAGTTCCGGAGCAAGCATTTGGCCAACCGCCGTTGTCCGTGGAGACATGGCAGCCATTCATATCGGTGCTCGTAGCAATGTTCAGGAGGGAGCTGTTCTGCATGGCGATCCGAATTTTCCTGTTCAAATTGCCGAGAACGTGACGATTGGACATCGAGCCGTTGTTCACGGCGCCTTGCTGGAGGCTGGTTGTTTGATTGGTATCGGTGCCGTTGTCCTCAATGGCGTCACCGTTGGGCGTGGGGCTCTTGTTGCAGCAGGGTCTGTGGTCACGAAGGATGTTCCAGCCCAAACCCTTGTGGCGGGTGTGCCTGCCAAGGTGAAACGTGAGCTGAGTCAGGAGGAAATCGATGATCAGTGGCACCACGCAGATCACTACGCCGAGCTGGCTGCGCAGTGGTCTCAATTGCTGCAAAACCAAACGGACTGCCCACTGTTGATCCCGGCTTCTCCCGACTGTCCTTAAACTCCAAAAGCTTTTCTAAATGGACTCATGGACCTTCGGCTTGTGCTCGTGGCTTCTCCGATCCTTCTGGCACTTGCCTGGGCTGGGTTCAACATTGGTCGTGCTGCCGTTGGTCAGCTCCAGCTGATGATCAAACGAAGCCGCGCTTGATGGTGATCGATAGGGTTGAGTTGAGTTCTCGATCCCATCGTCCTTGAGCGAACAGTCTTCGGTTGTTGTGATTGGTGCTGGCCTTGCCGGTACAGAAGCTGCTTGGCAGGTCGCAAAAGCAGGTGTTCCCGTCACGCTCTGGGAAATGCGCCCTTTCAAGCGCTCTCCTGCTCATCACAGCTCTGAGTTTGCAGAGCTTGTTTGCAGCAACAGCTTCGGCGCTCTTAGCAGTGATCGTGCAGCAGGGTTGTTGCAGGAAGAATTAAGGCGTCTTGGATCCTTGGTTATCCAAACGGCAGACCATCATTCCGTCCCCGCCGGCGGTGCTCTTGCTGTTGATCGTGGTCGCTACAGCGCAGCACTCACCTCTGCTTTAGACGCCCATCCTTTGGTCACGATTCGTCGAGAAGAGCAGCTAGCGCTGCCGGATCCTGATCAGATCACCGTGCTGGCCACAGGTCCGCTTACGAGTGAGGCACTGGCTGATGATCTACGTGCTTTCACGGGCCGAGATGATTGCCATTTTTTCGATGCGGCGAGTCCGATCGTTGAAGGGGAAAGCATCGATATGACCAAGGCCTTTCGTGCCAGTCGCTACGACAAGGGCGATGCCGATTACATCAATTGTCCGATGGATCGAGACCAGTTTTTGGCGTTTCGAACGGCTCTTTTGGAGGCCGAACAAGCGGAACTCAAGGACTTTGATCAGAGCAGTGCCACTTTTTTTGAGGGCTGTTTGCCCATTGAAGAGTTGGCCCGTCGTGGCGAGGACACGATGCGGTACGGACCTCTCAAGCCAATCGGGTTATGGGATCCGCGCTGGGGGGATGTGAATGACCGGGATGTACGCCGTGCCAAACGGGCCTATGCCGTTGTGCAATTGCGACAGGAAGACAAGGATGGCCGACTCTGGAATCTGGTGGGCTTCCAGACCAATCTCAAGTGGGGGGAACAGAAACGCGTGCTGCGTCTCATTCCAGGCCTGGAGCAGGCCGATTTCGTGCGTTTTGGCGTGATGCATCGCAACACCTTTTTGGAGGCACCAGAACTGTTGGAGCCGACCCTCCAGTTCCGACGCAGACTTCATCTGCTAGCCGCTGGCCAAATCACGGGAACTGAGGGGTATGCAGCCGCTGTTGCAGGAGGCTGGTTGGCTGGCACCAATGCAGCAAGGCTGGTTCATGGTCAAGAACCGATTCAGTTGCCGCACACCACGATGATCGGAGCACTCACCCATTTCATCAGTGAGGCACCATCGGGCAAATTCCAGCCCATGCCCCCAAATTTCGGCTTGATGCCTGAGCTTCAGGAGCGCATCAGAGATAAGCGCGCCCGTTATGGCGCTTACCGCGATAGAGCCTTGGCGGATCTTCAAAGCACCATTGAAGAGAGCCAGGTTGCCCATGTCGCTTGCCCCGCTTAAAGCGCGTCAAATTGAAAGGCGCTCACTGCGCATCGGGGTTTATGCCAGCGCCTGTATGGCGGTCGCTGGTGTTTGCGTTCATGTGCTTTCAGGGTCGTATGCCCTTCTCCTCGATGGGCTTTATTCCGCAGTGATGGTGGGCTCAGGCCTTGTCGCTTCGAGGATTAGCCGCAATGTGGTTCGTCCCCCGGACAGGGCCTATCCCTATGGCTACGACGGTCAAGAAGCGTTGTACGTCCTCTTCCGCTCACTGGTCCTGATTGGTGTCCTCAGCTTTGCGGCCATGAGTGGTCTGAGCACCTTGATTGATTACGCCAGCGGCCGTGCCATTGCCGTGGTGACGCTCGGGCCCGTGGCGCTTTACTCCACCTCGATGGTGGCGATTTGCTGGGGTTTGGCATGGCGCCATCACCACGATTGGATTCGTTCCGGTCGTCAGTCTCAATTGCTGTTGATGGAAGCGAAGGCCGCGAGAATGGATGCCTTAATCAGCGGGCTGACGGGCATTGCATTGCTGGGCTCACCGCTGCTCAAGGGAACCCCCCTGGCCGCCCTCAGCCCGATCACCGATTCGCTGTTGGTGTTGGTGGTCAGCTTGGTCATCTTGAAAGACCCTTTGCAGACCTTTTTGAATGCGCTCGGACAGGCTGCTGGTGCATCGGCAGAAACGGAGGTTGTTCGCAGCACTCGACTCGCTCTGGAAGACTTGCTGGCCGGGTTGTCGTGTTGGCTGCTCGACCTCACCGTGATGCAGGTGGGGCGTACGGCCTTTGTGGTGGTGTATCTCAACCCAAATCAACCGATGGATGGTGCAGCCATCGATCTGATCCGAGAACGAATCGAGGAGCGCTGCCGGGAGCTTTTAGCCATGCCGGTGAGATCGGAGGTGATTTTGACCGCCACTCCTCCCTTCTCCACGACCGGCGCCTCCTAGGGTCTGGATCGAAGGATGAATCGTCGCTCCGATGCCTGACTGGGATGTAATTGTCATCGGATCCGGGATCGGTGGCCTGGTCACAGCATCACAACTGGCTGCCAAGGGGGCGAAGACGTTGGTCCTCGAGCGCTATCTGATTCCAGGCGGGTCTGGTGGGAGCTTTCGCAGAGAGGGATACACCTTTGATGTTGGTGCGTCGATGATTTTTGGATTTGGAGAGAAGGGGCACACCAACCTGCTCACGAGAGCGTTGGCGGACGTCGGCCAACACTGCGCGACGGTTCCTGACGCTGTGCAGCTTGAATACCACCTTCCAGACGGCCTCACGATGGCCGTAGACAGGGACTACGACGATTTCATCACGCGAATGAGTGCCCGCTTCCCCCATGAAGCCAAGGGGATTCGCGCTTTTTACGAGACCTGCTGGCAGGTGTTTCGTTGTTTAGATGCGATGCCATTGCTGTCTTTGGAGGATCCTGCCTATCTCGCCAAAGTTTTTTTTAAGGCCCCATTGGCTTGTCTTGGTCTGGCGCGGTGGCTTCCTTTCAATGTTGGAGATGTGGCCAAAAAGCACATCAAGGATCAGGATCTCTTGCGTCTGATCGATATGGAATGTTTCTGCTGGTCGGTGATGCCAGCAGATCGCACACCCATGATCAATGCCGGCATGGTCTTCTCCGATCGTCATGCCGGCGGCATTAATTATCCGAAAGGGGGTGTCGGTGTCATCGCCGAAAAACTCGTGGCTGGTTTGGAAGCCAATGGCGGCGAAATTCGCTACAAACATCGCGTCACCAACGTTCTGATTGAGCAGGGTGAGGCTGTTGGCGTTCGGCTTGCTGATGGTGAGGAGCTAAGAGCGAGACGGATCGTGAGCAACGCCACGCGCTGGGACACCTTCGCTGGGGAAGGATCAGCACAGTCAACGCTGGTTGGTCCGGAGCACACCCCTGCGGCTGAAACCACTTGGCGCAAGCGCTACCAGCCCTCTTCATCATTCCTTTCCCTCCATCTCGGCATCGACGCTTCAGTGGTTCCCCCTGGTTTTCACTGTCACCACCTCCTGCTTGAAGACTGGGCTGAGATGGAATCGGAGCAAGGTGTGGTGTTTGTTTCGATGCCATCGCTTCTGGATCCTTCGTTGGCTCCAGCTGGACGACACATCCTGCACACCTTTACCCAGAGCGATATGCGCCATTGGAAAGGTTTGTCCCCAAGCACTTATGCCGAGAAGAAACAGCAGGATGCCGATCGCTTGATCGATCGTCTGGAAGCTCTTATCCCCGGCCTGAAGAGCGCCATTGAATTCAAGGAAATTGGCACACCCCGGACGCATCGTCGATTCCTTGGCCGCATGGGTGGGAGCTATGGGCCGGTTCCTGCGACCCGACTTCCTGGCTTGTTGCCGATGCCGTTTAACCGCACCGGCCTGAAAAACCTGTATTGCGTTGGTGATTCCTGCTTCCCTGGCCAGGGGCTCAATGCCGTGGCTTTTAGTGGTTATGCCTGCAGCCACCGAATCGGCGCGGATCTTGGCCTGAATCCTTGGTCCCTTCCCGCTTAAATCGGCAGCAGGATCACGCGTTCACCACGCTGACATGGTTGTCAGTGCCTAAGGTTTGTTCCTTTAGCAACGCCCATCGTGGAGTCCACTCCTCCCAGCGCCGCTGAATTGGCACGCTATCTCGAGAGTCGAGGGGACCTCAGTAAGCCCTGGATGCTGCAGATGTTGCGCTTGGCCAAGCTCAAAGAGGCTCGCGGCAGCATGAGCCACGAGGACTACATGAGCAGTCTCAAAGAAGCCCATTCCGATCTGATGCGTTTGGGTGAGTTCTGGAAAGGTCGCGAGGCTGAAGTGTTTGGCGGGACCTATCGGCCCAACGACGTGATTGAGCCATTACCAGCATCTCCGGAGGATCGATGAACAACAACAACCATTGTTTTCAGCTCTCGCCGTTAATTCGCGGGACGTTAATCACCGTCTATTTAGCCTTGGTGCTTCCTTTGCCGGCCTTGGCCCCGGAATCCCTGAGGTTGTGGCTTCTTGCCGCTGTCCCACTGGGATTGCTCGCTGTTTTGGCGATGCTTAGTGAACAAGTCACCGTTACAAATACTGGAATCACGGTTGGACACCCTGCCTGGTGCCGCTGGTTGCTGCGTCGTGGCTGGAGCCTCAACTGGAGCGAAATGAAAGCCCTCGTTCCTGTGGGTACCAGTCAAGGAGGGAAGGTGTTTTACATCACAACCCATGATCAAAGCCAACGGCTGCTTCCACAGCGCCTTGAACACTTTGATCGTTTTCTGGACTTAATCCAAGCTCGGAGCACCTTGCGAACCAAGGGTGTTGGCAGGTTGACGCCTCCTTGGACTTATCAACTGCTTGCAGTGTTGGCAGCTTTGATGCTTCTTGGTGAAGGATCTGTAGCGTTTGCTGTCCAGCAGGGCTTGATTCTTATCCCTTGATAACTCGAATCATTCAAAACATAGGATGACGTGATGGTTACAAATTCGAACCAGAATGATCTTTCAATCGGTATGGACTAAGTGGTTATTTAAGTAAATTTAGCTTTGACAGGTTTATCGGCACTGATAGCAGATTGTAGAGATCATGGCCAAATTCAAGACAACGAGGCTGCTCGCAATCACAAAGCTAGTCATGGATTTCGAGCAGGGCGAGACCTGACAGGACGCTAATCAATAATTCTTTAGCAGTCTCTCTTGCTACGCCGAGCCATGTTTATTCCACTATGGCTGCTGGCTAAGGCGCCCAGGGCTGTTGACATCAACGCTGCTGGAATCAAAGACACTGCCGGTAATGTTTTGGTCTCAAACCGTTTAGCGGCAGAGGCCAACGCTGTTCTTATTCGCAATCGTTGGTTCAATCCAGTTGGGACAACTGGATTGGGTCTTCCTTACCAATTGCCCCCCTCTTTCGTTTCAGCAAAAGCCATGCAGTGACTGCCCCTTAGTCCCTGATGTTTTCAAGACTGAATCGGTAGCCCTGCTGGCGAACGGTGGTGATACCACCGCCGTCTCCCAACCCTGCTTGCTCCAGTTTGCGACGCAGGGTGAGCACCTGAGTGTCAACAGATCGCGGACCTCCACTAAAGGGAGGCCACGCCATTCGCAGCAATTCCTGACGACTCCGCACCATGCCGGGAGGCATCAACAAAGCGCAGAGCAAGGCGAATTCCCGTGGGCTGAGTTCCACAGGCTTCTCGCGCAGGGTGACCTGGCGAAGAAGGAGGTGAACTTCTAACGGCCCCACACTGACGCGCTCTTGAAGACCGCTATGGCCCCGCTTAAGCAGCGTGCGGCAGCGTGCCGCTAATTCCTCAAGACCGAAGGGCTTGCGGAGCACATCGTCCGCGCCGTCGTCGAGAAGACCAACGACCGGCTCAGCGCCAGTACGCGCGGTTAAGACGATGACGGGCGACCGCAATTGTTGGGCCAAGCGCAAAGCCGAACTTTGCTCGAGGAGCTCAGCACAAACCAATAAATCAGGAGATTGGTCCTGGCAAAGCTCCTGAGCTTCAGCAGGGGAGGAAACCGCTGCTGTTAGATGACCGTCTTGACGCAAACGCTGAACCAGAACAGTTCTCAGCGTGGGGTGAGGCTCAACAACCAGAACCCGGAACGGTTCTCGAGGCTGACCTGCAGTCGGCACGAATTGTGAAGTGGAGACCAAGTCAGGACTGTTGTCCAGAAGGTCCCGGGATGAGGAGGTCACACAGCACGGAAAACCGCGCTTACGCTAGTACCATTCCATTGATTGCTGGTAGCAGAGGCTGCAGCTCACACTAAAGATGACATCCCTTCAGCATCCGGAAGCCATTCGACACTTCCAGTCGCTGTGTGATGCCTGTCAGGAGCTGACCACCAGGTACCACACCCCATCTGAGCTGAGACTGTATGCCGATGGGTATTTGCACGCTCTGAGGCGCTGTAGCGCCTTGGAAACCCGCGAAATGGCTCGCCTCGAGTCTCTGGTTGAGCGATGGATCATGGATCCATCTAGCTTTATTGGCCCCGATGGGGATGTCAGTACGTTGTACAGCCATCCCCATCGCGATTGGTAAGGATCAAATCCAATCGCACAGATTTAGCTGGCGAGCTCGATCTCCAATTTTTCCTTCAGCTCACCCGAGTTATACATTTCGATCAGGATGTCGGATCCACCCATGAATTCCCCTTTGACATAGACCTGGGGAATCGTGGGCCATTCGGAGTAATCCTTGATGCCCTGACGGATTTCCATGTCCGACAAGACATCGAAGGTTTCAAAACTCATGCCTAGGGCATTGAGGATCTGAACCACATTGTTTGAAAAGCCGCATTGAGGCATTAATTTCGTGCCCTTCATGAACACAAAAATTGGGCTGGACTGGATCAGCGTCTGAATGCGCTCTTTGGTTTGGGAATCCATAGATCAACGTTTGAGTAAGAAGATAAAGACTTAACGAACGAGCGAATACTTAGCCAGGAGTTGAAGTGATAAGCGCCAATGCGTGAATCGCCTCACTTGCAAGATCTTCCCGCAAGGCCCCGTAGACCAATTGGTGCTGTTTGATTCGGGTGAGACCCTCGAATTTTGCAGACACCACACTCACTTGAAGATGATCTCCACCTCCAGTGAGGTCTTCCACTGAGACCTGAGCATCTGGAAGAGCTCGGCGAATCGCCGAACTCACCGCCTCTGACTGAACCATGCAACGCCGGATTGAACTGAGCTGATGCTGGCAGATCAACGTCGTGAATGACTCCTCTGGATCACTTCTTATTTCGCTGCTTTTGCTCCTGCGAAGGGTGTCTCTACAAATCCCAGCTCAAGCAAGCTTTGATAGGCCTTTTGACCCTCGTTGCTGGTCGGAGTCATCAGACGAACGACTTCAACCAGGACTGGTACAGCAACTTCGGGCTGATTTTGCCGTCTGAACAAAGCGGCTAAGCGCAGATTGGCCTGGGCCAGAAGGGATAGAGCTTCGCGTCCTTTGGAATCCATCTCCCTGGGAATGCGTGCATCCAGACCTCTGAACGCACCACTGAGATCTCTATAGAAAGCCAGCAGCTGCTTTGCAGCAGTCCGAGCATTGTCGTAATCGGTCTTGGCTTGGCCAAGATTTCCTGATGCGACTGCTGCATCACCGCGGTTGAGAAGGCTTTGGACAGCTGCCACGTTGAATCCAGCACCACTGGATGCCAGAACTTTGCTCACAGAGGGGGTGGTTCCATCTGAAGACTGAGCCAACACCTGCACTGGAGCAGCAGCCAATCCAGCCAAAAGGGCCAAGGCGGTGATGGTGAGACGGGAACGCATGAACTGAGCAGGACAGTGGGCGGACTTTAGTGGCTTCTTAGCGGTCGGCCCACCGCCTGTCGGGCCGCTTGTTCAGCCGTATGCATCCGATTGGCCAACTGTTCACTCATACGAGCGGCAGCTTCCCTTCCCGTTCCTTCCGCTACGAGCGGTGCCTCGAAGCAGACGGCTGCACGACTAAATGCTGAGGGGATGGCTTTGCTGTACGCGATCCCAACGGGAACAACTTTCACAGGAATCCCACTTGTTGTGGACATTTGGGCAAGACGAACGAGTCCCTGTTGCAAACGAATCGGTTCGTCGGTGCGGTTGATTCGCCCTTCAGGAAAAACCACCACCTGCTGGCCAGCCCCTAAGAGATCAATCGCGTAGCGAAGTGTCGTGAGGGTTGGACGTCCTTGGTCAACAGGGAAGCAGCCGAGCCGATAAAGAAACCAGCCCTGAAGGCCTTTCATTTCGGTGCGCGTCACCATGAAGCGGCAATCACGGCCGGTGACGCGTCGCCCCGTTGCCATCGGCAAGATCAGGGCATCCCAGCGCGCTCGATGGGTGGGGGCCAAAAGAACAGGCCCCTCCTTCGGGAGGTGGTGGCTGCCAAGCACATGTCTTTCTCGGAAATACCAAGGCAATGCCAGGTCTTGCGTGAACAACATCGCAAGCGATGACCAGAAAGGGTTCATCGCTGAACCCAAGACCTCTCCCCTAGTTTTCAGAGCGCTGCCCACGGCTGAAGACCGCTTTCCTACACGCTTGAAATGTAGGTGGCTCCTGTCTCTGGATCGCTCCAGCTTGGGCAGTTAGAGCGGCGTCTCGGTTGTGGGCAACCCGCGGATAAAGTTGATCCTTTGAGTGAGGGTTGTGGCCAGTCTCGGGGTCAACATTGATCACATTGCCAATGTCAGGCAAGCCAGGCGCACGGTCGAACCCGATCCTGTGCCGATGGCCTTAATGGCTGAATTGGGTGGCGCTGATGGGATCACGATTCACCTCAGGGAAGATCGCCGTCACATCCAAGATCGTGACTTAATGCTCTTACGGCAAACCGTTCGGACCCGCTTGAATTTGGAAATGGCGGCCACCTCAGAAATGGTGGAGATTGCGCTGCGAGAACAACCAGACATGGTCACCTTGGTGCCAGAACGGAGAGAAGAGGTCACAACAGAGGGAGGATTGGATGTCCGAAGTCAGTGCAAAAGCTTGTCTTCTGTGATCGATACGCTTCAGAGCAACGACATTCCGGTCAGCTTGTTCGTGGATCCTGATCGAAATCAACTTGAAGCTTGTCAGCAGAGCGGCGCCCGTTGGGTTGAACTTCACACCGGACGCTATGCGCAGGCCAGCTGGAGAGAACAACCCATCACCTTGGCCCGTCTCATCGAGGCAACGGAACAAGCCAGGTCGATGGGATTACGGGTGAATGCAGGGCACGGTTTGACCTATCAAAACGTGGAGCCCATTGCTGCTATTCCAGGCATGGAAGAGCTCAATATCGGGCATACCATTGTGGCCCGGGCTCTCTCCGTGGGTTTACAAGAAGCCGTGAGAGAGATGAAGAGTCTGGTTCAGAATCCCAGACGTGACCCCTTGTTCGGAAGCAGTTGCTCATGACCACCCATCATTTTGTTGCAGCCAGTGCTCGCTTTTTGACAGAAGAGGAACCTCTGGAAGAAGTTCTCAAAGAAAGACGCAGGCATTACGGCGAACAGGGCAAAACCATTGATTTTTGGCTGGTTCGCAATCCAAGTTTTCTCAATACTCCTGAATTATCTGAGATCAAAGCCAAGGTTCCCCAACCTTCCGCAGCAGTGGTTTCTACAGATGCAACCTTCATCACATTTATGAAGTTGCGGCTGGAATATGTGATCGAGGGGCAATTCGAAGCACCAACTGATTCCATTCCAGATCCTCTTGCTGAAGCGAACTGACCAAATAGAATTCAACCCCACCTCTGAGGGTGATGACTGGGGGCAACGAGTGGCGATTCTTATCAATTCAAATAAAATGTGCGCTCGTTAGACGTCTAATGATTGATATTGGATAGCCAAGCTTCTTGCAAAAATCAAGCTCGCAACTTAGTTTGATGATAGAAAGAATCTGATTCGCGATTGTTGTGTCCGGGATTGCTTCGGTCTAACCATATAAATGTGCACGATTGGGATCAGTTTCCTTCGCTGAGCTGGTGCAAAAGTGTTTTAATAAAATTAGAAAAGTTTAACTCTTGAGATCTTGGCGTCCGTCATGGTGATTCGACTTCCCTTGCTCGCCGCAATGTCTGCTTTCGTGTTGGCTCTCGGCTTGGCAGCAGCCTCCAATGCTCAGCAGGAACTCTTGAGGAGGCAGGTCTGTTGTGAGGGCTGTTCAATGAATGCCGAGGTCTGTAAGCCCTAGGCGTAAGCGGTGTTTTCGGCTCAAAGATATCGCTCTTATCGTTGAACCCCCCTATTGGCTTGTTTGTAATCCTGCTGTGGGAACGATCGGTTTTGATCGTATGATTGGTTGATCAAAGCATCGAGGCAGGCGATGCATGACAATGATGAGTATTTAGTCAGTCGCTAATGGAGTTTAGTCGAGTCCAAGTTATTCAAGCGTTGTGCAATGAATATCTTCATTTGTTTAAAGATGCCTATGATCCGAGGTTTGATCTCTCATTTAAAGAGTATCAATTGTTGATGGAGCAAAAAACTCTTGAAGAATTGATCAAAGAAACCTCCACAGATAAGGAGTTTTACACCCTGGATGACTTTATGAAGCGGTATGGTTAAGCCGTTCATGTTGTTGGTCTGATTTTTTTCTGGGGCAAAGTTGATCACGACGTCAAGCATGGCTTGGCCTGGATGGATTGAGTGCTCGCTCCTTAACTGCCACAACAGATTCGGGTCCTGTTGATTCTCTTTGATCTTGATGACAGCACAGAGGCTGGCGCCCTGCTTGAAAGCAGTTATGAATTACTTGGTAGCAGCATTCACTGATGCAAATCAGTATCGCCTCAGCACAGCCTATTGGAACCGTGATTTGCGAAGGAGAGCATAAGCCTTTCAAAGCATCGGCGTGCCCTATTCGAGCGCTTGACTATGACGAATCACAGATGAGGGATGACGATGTCATTCGACATCAACAGCGTTCAGAAGTGGAATATGACTGCTAATGATTCATGGCTGATACAGTGTTGATGGGCTGTTATCTTTCACCGAGAAATTAATAAATGCAAATCAAATGCAAATCAAATGCAAATTAAATGCAAGTTGAATGCAAGTAGTGAGATCGTCCTTATCCCATCAAGGGTTGTTGAAGTTGTGAGTCTCCTTATGAGGCCAGATTGGCTTGATGCGTTGAAGAATGAGGCATCTGTTTAGTCGTTCTCTCCCTGATCTCTTTTGATCCAAGGCCTTGATCGTGGATCACAGCATCAGGCGCAGACAGGATTCGTAGCAATTCAAGCTCTTTTTTGTAACACATTGGTTTGAGCTCATTTCAAGATAGGTGACCAAGCAACTCAATGATGCCTGTTTTGCCCCAGCTCACGATGAAGGTAGAGCGTCAAGAACTTGTCAAAAAGATGGCAAAGCCTTTTATAAAAGAGCCCAATTATCTCCAAACCAAGCACTCATTCACCTGTTTTGTTTCTCGGATGTCAGCGCCAACAGTTCTGCATTGTCTTGCTTTGATGGATGAGTAACTGCTTCTTTTGTTGGCCTTTGAATTCTAGTTTGCCAGGTTCATCTATAGAATGGAGGTGCGATCTGAAATGAAATGCTGCAACTTTCTTGGATCCAATTTGATTTAGCTGTTGAGACAATCACTGAACGCTATAGCTCTCGTTCCTTCGCAGGCGTTTACGGTGTTCCTCGCGGTGGTGTTTGCCTTGCAGTGGCTTTGAGTCACGCGCTCTCCCTTCCTTGGCTGCCAGAACCAAAGGACGGTTGCTTAGTTGTGGACGATGTGTATGAAAGTGGGCAGACCTTGAGAGCGATCCGCGAACAGGTTGACGCGACGTTTGTTGTTTGGATGAGCAAGTGCGCTCCAGAATGGTGGGATGCCGCTACAACGATCTCAGCTGATGAATGGTTGGTTTTTCCCTGGGAAAATGTTGACCTCGCTGTAGAAGATGAAGGTCGCTATCGCGCCTCAAGATCCATGCATCCCTGAAACTTTTTCATGACATCGAAAACCATTTATCTGGCTTCTCCTTACGGGTTTTCCGCCCAGTGCAAGCGCCTTCTGATTCCTGAGTTTGTGGAGGCTCTCGCCCATCTTGGTCTTACGGTTTGGGAGCCTTTTGAACGCAATGCCGATCTCGACACCAGCAAGCCTGGATGGGCCTATCGCGTGGCCCAGCAATGCATGCAGGATGTCCGTGACGCTGACGGGGTCTTTGCGATCGTGAATGGAACTCCACCAGATGAGGGGGTGATGGTGGAGGTTGGAGCTGCTTATGCACTCAACAAACCTGTTTTCCTGTTCCGTGACGACTTTCGCCGTTGCACCGATTCTGATCAGTACCCTCTCAACTTGATGCTCTTTGCCGGGTTGCCTGAATCGGACTGGCAGGAGATGGTGTACGACTCAATGGATTCAATTAAAAATCGTGATCGCTCCCTGGCTCAATGGGCGCAACTGGGCTGATCAATCCAACTGTCCGATAAAGGGGAAAGGGCACCTTCTGCGTTGTACTGACGCAGAATTTGATGCGTGATTCCGTTTTGATCACACCAGCGGATACCACAGCCCGTGATATCTCCTTGTTGGCGATCTCTTGGATCAATGAATAGCTCCACTCCTGGCTCCGGTTGCCAAATCTGTAACGATCCAAAGGATGTTGATTGGCACTCCAGTGGCTGTGACGGGTTTTGTGGTTCTGTGTCTTCTTTGGCTTCTACGACATAAATGATCCGTTCGAGTCCGCTCACCCCGTGGCGAACGATCATGCGTCGGCGTTGTTGTTGATTGACAACGCAGAGCTCCGCAACCCAGTTCCATGGTGTGATGAAATTAGGACCTGTTGACCAATGTCCAGTATTTGTGACTTGCATCGATGGAGGAATCGATCCGAAATTCATCGATTGCTGCCGGCCATTCTCTTTGTAGGTTAAACATGTCTGAATAAAGCCTTCCGCTTCTTTGACCTCAAGGGACGTGGAGAAGCGCTCTTGTTCTTTTCCTGTGTGATCCATTCTGATAAAGCATCCCTGCCAATGCCCACTGTTGTGCAAGAGCAAGATTTTACGAAGATCATGCATCGGTTGGTCAGATTGGTTTCGTTAGTTCGGCTAGCTTGGATGTGCTGCTTTAAGTATTGATTAGCCGATCCCCATGATTTTTTTATAGGAAGGACGTTCGCGCGTGGTTTGAATTAATGCTTCGACTGACGGATAGGCACTGAGATCTTCACTTGGGAAGAATAATTTGATATATGCCAAGTAAGATGAGATAGCGCAGTCAGCGGCGCCCCATTTGTTGTTGACAAAATATCCTTTTGCAATTTCTGAATTCAGTTGCGTTAAAAGTCGCGGCAGAGTTTTTGCTTTTTGGTCTGGAACGAAAATAGCAAATGCTAATGTTGAGTTGGCAAAATGTGTCCATTGGCTGATTAATGATCGATCGCACGGCCTCTTGATCTCGTTGCCATGATGCTCGGCTAAATGCAATAAAATGGCGCCTGATTCAAATAAGACCAAGGGTTGTCCGTTGGCATCGACAATGGAATCATCCTTCATGGCTGGAAGTTTCCCGAAGGGATTAATCGATAGAAAATCTTCTTTTAGATGTTGTTCTTCAGCTAACGAGAGTTCGATAAGCTCATAGGCAATGCCCATTTCTTCCATGTACCAACGGGGCATGGAGGCGCGGGTTTGGGGCCCGCCGTAAAGGATGATTGCCATCTCTAATAAGATCTTTGTTTCTCTTGTGATGCTAATAGATGCTTGCTCTTGATGTGATCCCAAAAAGAGGTCTTGGATCTAAGGGGTCTCGCCGAGTTTCTGATTGATCAAGTGTTCGCTGAGTGTCCATAGTTCCTCTCCAAGCTGCTCATTGTTTCCCTCATGGCTTGTCTCCGTTTCTTTGAAAACATGTTTTCCAGGTCTTATTAGTTGATTGCTGATGTATTGAAATCCGTTCTTTTCATAGATAGATCTATCGGCTAGTCCTGCAAGGAGTGATCCTGCTTTTTGCACGGTTTCTGTTAGCCGAAGTAAGTCTCTTGCAACGAACGTAAAGACAGCCAGGCCGATCGGATTTTGCTGACGACTTGTTCGAAAAAAACCACCGCTTCCTTGAGGAATGATCAGTCCTGGGCTCCATGCAACCACTGGGATCTCTTGCCCACTTTGTTTGAGTTTGATGGCAATATGTTTTGCCATGAGGATATTGCAGAGCTTGCTATCTTTATAGGCTTTGTCGGCATCAAAATTATTCTGACCGTTGAGCATTGCCATGCTTTTCTGATCTTTTAATCCAGCAAGTGTTCCCAGTGTGGCTGGTAGGCCAACGCGCCCTCCTCCGCTGATTGGGTTGTGCACTTCAGAGCTGGTGATCACGAGCCGAGGTTTCTTGCTTTTGATAAGCAATGGCAGCAGGCGCATGGCGATCAGTTGATGGGCCAGATGATTAACGCAGAACGTTTCTTCGATCCCTTGTTCAGTTAATCGTGGCTCTTTGATTCCTACATTTTGAATTCCAGCATTCAGAATGAGGGTGTCGATCGGTTCGTTTTTTTGAAGGATTGTGCTGCAACCAGTTTCAATGCTTTTGAGATCTGTGAGGTTCATGGCTATTCCTTCTGCTTTTATGTGCTCCTCGCTCTCTGCCGACAAGGTTCTTACCGTTTCTTGACAGCGCTCTGCTGTGCGGCAGAGCAGTGTGAGCCGATGCCCTCTCTGCGTTAATTGTTTGCTTGCCTCGAGTCCGATGCCAGAACTTCCTCCTGTGATCAGAATTCGTTGAGCAGTCTCGTCTTGCATTCAGGGCTGGAATGGTGATTGATAAGAGAAGATTGGGGGCTTTGCGTTCTATAGACTTCCTTGCTCTTACTGTGATGCTTTATTGATCACTACATTGTACTTTCTGTAGTGGTTAATTGCGTCTAACAATGTTTTTAAAGCAAGCTATTAATGCTGCTGGCGTCTATAAAATGAATGCAATATAAAGAAATGATTGGTTGGTTTTTGAGTGGGTTGCTTGATGGCCTCTTCTCGAGGATCTCACTGTTGTGGAATGCGCTCCCACCAGGATGGCTTGAGAAATGTGTCTTCGTCGTTTGCTTCTACCAGGTCGCCGTTATTGAATTGATCAAAGTCATGGGGGTGAATGTCAAATCCCCTCTCTTTGGCAACACTGCATTGATCATCGACATCTGCGCATTGACTTGATGCACAGAGAGCTTTCAACGTTGCATCGGCTTTGATGGCGTTGGCAAGGTCGATCACGGCCTGAGCGGACATGGGCTTTGTGTGTCTTCACTCCTTATAAGCGCTGATTCTTCCCTTTGGGGCTGGTTGTTGCTTGCTGGAGCCTTCTGCGGATGAGGTTGCGGATGGGGCTGCTGATGGTTCCAAGCGTTTCGTTGCGTTGATGACGTTCGGCTTGCATCGTTGCTATGCCGAAGTCAGTCATGGTTTGGAAGCGATGAAAGGACTGCGCTTTGCACTCTGCGTCCTGCCATTTCTGAGTGGTGGTGCCGTCTTCGCTGACTCCATGTCTTCCACGACTGTTCAGTTGCAAGTGGGTCAGTCGATCCGTGCGGCAGATGCTTCGTTGTTGGCATCAGGCTGGTTGCCACAACCCGATCAATCCATTGAGGGGCCTAGGCGAGATCCCTCTGGATCAGCCCTTCCTGCTCTTTCCGCCTGTTCTGGGACAGGTGTTGGCTTTTGTCGTTACGACTATGCCAAGGACCGACAGCGACTTTCGGTGGTAACGGTCCCCGCAGCGTCCTCCGATTTGTCTGGGTTGGTTCAGCGTTGGTGGATTGATTAGCCAATCATGTTGGTGAGCCTGAGCGTTCCCCACAGATCAAAGACGCAGAAGACAACACCGATCACGATCAAATCCCAGGCCCGATGACGGATCGCCCAGGGCGCAAGGAAGACTTCAGCAATGCCGTGCAGGGCAGTGCCAAGCGCCACGTACTCGAGCACGAGTAATCCATGTGCCAGAAGGAACAGCCCGCTGGCTACAAAGCGCATCAACACTCGCCAGGAGGTAGACACAGCAATTGGAAAACAGAGTCAAACCTTACCGGTCTTTTTCCCTGCCATGTTTTCCTCTCGCATTAATCGGTACTGTTGAGAAGAGTTGTTCCGGTGCAGACGCCAATGGCCTCGTTGCCAGTTCCGGTTGAAGGACCTCTAGAGCGTGGTTTGCATCAGGACGGCAGGCGCTTAACTCCCCAGCGTCGACTGATTCTCGATCTGTTTGAGCAAATCGGTGGGGGTACTCACCTCAGTGCCGAGGATGTCCACCGATTGCTGGTGGATTCAAAGGCCCGGGTCTCATTGGCGACGATTTACCGCACCTTGAGACTGTTGGTTGAGATGGGCTTTCTGCAAGAGCTTGAACTGAGTGATGGCGGTCGTCGTTTCGAGCTCTCCAGCGGCGATCATGGCGATCATCATCATTTGATTTGCGTTCGCTGCGGCCGCACCGAAGAATTTGAAAGCATCCCAGTTCTTGAGGCTGGCCGTGATGCAGCCAAGCGATTCAACTTTGAACTGATCGAATCGAGTTTGAACGTGCGAGCCGTTTGCCCTAATTGCCTTTAATCATTGATCGTTGCTTGGATGCTCTGAACAGGGCATCCAGAAGTCACCCATCGCGTGGACCCCTTGGCATCCTTGCGCAGCGGCCTGGGCTTCGGCTTCGGCCCGGGTGGGGTAGGCCATGAACCTCGGGTCATCGCCCTCTTGATGTTGGTTTGGCTGGCCATGCTGGTGAGCGCTGTGATCAGTTGAGTTTTTGCCTAAGGGCACGAGCCCCATGCTCATCGGTCCTGCGGTCCAAACGCCCATGGTGTTTACGCCGATCGCCAACAGACCCATCCCCACCACCGAGAGGTTGATCACACCCATCGCGACAACTCCGATCGAGACGACCCCCATCGGAACAACTCCGATACAAATCACCCCCATGGGCACAACTCCGATGGAGACCGTCCCCAGCGGAGCAATTCCGATTGCGAATTTCTTTGGCGTCGTGCCGCAGTGTCCTCCTTTGGTCTTTGGGTCTGGATCAATCATTGATTAATTATTACTGCTCTTGTGGCGAGCAGAAGCTTCCGTCAATCTGGTGAGTATGGACCTTTCTGGCGTTTCAGGCTTTCACGAAATTATCGTGCTCCAACCTCGAGGATTCGAAGAGGGGTTGGACGCGGTCATGGCTGTACGCGAGCAACGCACTGTTCTGCTCAACCTTTCAGAGATGGAGCCGAAACTGGCGCAGCGCACCGCTGACTTCGTTTCTGGTGGCGTCTATGCCCTGCAGGGGCAGGAGCGTCGTGTGGGAGAGCGGGTGTTGTTATTTGCACCGGCCTCTGTTGATATTGATCAGCTCAGCTAAGCGCCCCACCACAGCTGGAGCCCCCTCCAGCTGTGCATCCGAAACAGTGAGCTCCAACAGCTATCGGTTGGTTGTTGACGGTTCCAGATTGATTCAGAAGTTCATTAAGGGTCCTTGGTCCAGAACGCACGGGGATGCCTAATTGTTGATTGAAATCGCAGTCGAACAAGTGTCCAGTCCAGTCGACACTGATCAAATGTCTGCACATCACTGCGCTGAGGTTGTTGTCGCGATGGGCTTGATGCAGCAAGGCGTAATAAGCCTCAAGCTCACCACGGGCCTTTAACGTTTGGGCAAATCTTTGAATTGGCATGTTTGTGATGGTTAATAATCTGCTGAAATGAATGCCATGATTTTCTAAGAGTTTTTCGCGATATATGCGTTCTAATTCTCCTTGTGCAGGTGGTAATTGTGCCCCTGAAGGATTGAAGACTAAATCCAGTTCAAGGTTGCTATTTGGCATTCCATAACCCAGTGCATTCAGGCTTTGTAGGCCAGCAATACTGCGCTGAAAAACACCAGAACCTCGTTGGGTGTCCACTCTCTCCTCTTCAAAACACGGGAGAGAAGCAACCACTTTGACTCCTGCATCGGCCAAAAATGCAGCTAAATCTTCTTGGCCAGGTTCTTGAAGGATCGTGAGATTGCAGCGATCAATTACTTGAACACCAAGGTCTCGAGCTTCTTGGACCAGTGATCGGAATTGGGGATGCAGTTCTGGAGCACCTCCCGTTAGGTCGAGGCAGTTGAGTTTGAGCGTTTGGAGAACCTTGGGAATGAGCTTGATGTGCTCCTCTTCCATCATTTCCGTTCGCCACGGTCCCGCATTGACATGACAATGGCTGCAGCTCTGATTGCAGCGGTAGCCCAGATTCACTTGAAGTGTCTCAAGCTCTCCACGGTTGAGTGCAGGGAACGGCTTCGCGCTTCGCTTGGGATCTTGCTCAGTGAGGGGGGAGATGGATGTCAAGGGGAGGGGATGAGGGGACCGAGGTGTTGGTTTTGGAGAAGGCTGCAGCGCTGCTGATGAGCTATTCAGCATCAGTGCAGGAATAAGGCAATGTTTTAAACCAATCGACGTACTCATTGGGACCTCCCTTGACGAGGCAGTCAAAACGGAGTGGGTCGTCAGGATCGCTGATCCCTGAGAGCTGGCTGTTGCTCAAATTCGGGCGATCGACTTCTCCATGACTGCTATCCACAAGAACAACACGGGCTGGCCGGTCATAACTTGCACCGAGTTGTTGAAGAAGGGTTAAAAATCCTCTGTCGCTTCCTCCTCGCAACCAACCATTACCCAGCGGACAGGGCGTGGACGTCACGGTGTCACCGACGCCAACCAGCATCGGAATGGCATCGCGTTTGATGTGCTGATGACAAAGATCCAGCAGGGCTTGATGATCGTGGGGCGCGTTGCGCACATTGAACGTCTCACCAAGTGGCGCAGTTCCGGTTTTTTGTGCGATGTGCCGATTGATGAGCACGAGCAATCCCACTTCTTTGATGGCTCCCTTCAGCATGAATTGGATGTCAGTGGTTCCAACATCGCCAGGTTCTGCCGGTTTGATTCGTTCCTCACCAGAGGCATCAAGTCCCAGGTTTGGAGCGACGTGTAGAAAAAATGACTTGGGTAGTCCAGCCTCTGCTGCGGCTGACATCAGGGCATCCATCAAATCGGACAACATCAATTGCAGCTGTTTTTGGCGATCCACGTCTCCTTGGATCCTGCTGAACAGACTGTTCAGGTTGATGGTTGGTGAGACTTGCGTATCAAGAATGGCGAGCTTGAGTTCTTCCTCGAGTGCTTGGCCCTGTAAATCAGGCAGGACTTGACTCAGTTTGAAGCGCAATAGATCTTCCATCCTTTGAGGCACGGATTCCAGGAAGCTCATTTCCTCATCGCTGACCCCGGGGTGGCAAACCCTGCCAAATCGGTCTTGAAATTGAACGCCTCCCGCGGCCAGCCCTGGCAGGTAGAGCCCCTCCCGTTGGGCCTTCTGGTTGTCGCCTAGGGCTTTTTCAACGAGTCGGTTTACACCTCGCCTGCCCTCATGTTCACCGTTCGTCAGCACGCTGAACTTGTTTTGCATCGCTGCCGCCGCTTGCACGTAATCAGCGCGAAGGCTGCGGGTGAGCGGATCTTTGACAAGGGGCATGCAAACTCCGTCGAGGTCTTGCACGATCAGCAAGTCTGTCTCCGCACTCATTTCGTCACGGAGTGCATCAAGGCTTAGTGGTGCCATTGTTTGAGCGATGTCCTTAGGAGTTTTGAAGCGGTTCGAGAGCGCGATGGGGTGTTTTAGCGCAGATTTCCCATGGCTTTGCGATAAGCGGGACGACGCTCAACATGTTTGATTGTTGTTCGGATTGATGGATAGGGAGTTAGATCGATCTGGGGAAACATTAAAGGCAAATAAGCTAGATAGGCCTGAATAGCGCAATCCGCTGCTCCCCAGATGTTCCCTACAAGGGGTTGACCTGTTTCTAATTGGCGATCCAACTCTTTCATGAGATGCGGAAATTCTTTCTCTCGATGCCTTGGAACAAACAGGGCAATTGATAGGGTTGAGTTGGCAAACTGTAACCACTGGCTTGTAAGAGCTTTGTGTTCAATTGTTTGGATGTCTTCGCTATATTGCTCTGCCAAGTGCAAAAGGATTGCTCCGCTTTCAAAGAGGGTGAGAGGCTCTCCATTTGGCATTGAAATACTTGAATCAATCAGTGTTGGAAGTTTTCCAAATGGGTTGATTGCGAGGAATTCTGTGTTGTAGTTCTCGCCCTTCCGATGATCTAGTTCGATTAATTGATAGGAGATGTCTTTTTCTTCCATGTACCAACGTGGCAGGCTTGCCCTCGTTTTTGGACCTCCGTATAGCGTCAACACCATGGAACCTTCCTCAGATTTCTAAAGCTTTTGGTGATGCTTCACCCGGGGGGTTCCAGTGTTATCACAATGGCTGATTCATTGTAAATACCAATATCAAAAGGGATCCAGCGCTCCTGTCGATTCGATCAAAAGTCGTGAGATGGCTGTGGTTTGTTGGTGCGGAATCAGACTCTTATCTTTGTTGCTTGGCTGAAGACCAGCGTGATGAATCTGTATTGAATTGAACACTATTTTGTCTTTGTGCTGGTTATGGCGAAGGGCTGTCTTGTTTGTTTGACCTCATTCTTTAGGCAGTTTTAATCTTTGCTTGGTTTCTGGGCCTTTGGTGTTGAACAGCGAGAGCGCGAGATGGCTGTAGCTGCCTTGCTAGCGGGGGTTTTGAGGCGTGATTGTTTGAGCGCAGCTCCCTTTGTTCATGCCGCGAAGCATGCCCGCAGCCTGGTGCTTCCTCATCGGGAACATCGAGCTCAGCTATGCCTTCTTTAGTGTTGGGGTGTGCAAAGCGATGGGTTGATGGAGACGGTGCTGGATAGCAACTCATTTTTTTCGCCGTCTCTTGATCGGGACGCCATCCACCGCCGCATTCTGGAGCTGGAGAAAGGCAAGGTTGGCCTCTACAGCGTGGGGCTCTATCCCGCCTCCCTGGCCTACAACTGCGCCATGCAGAAAAACAGTGAGGGGCATCTCTTACTGGCCCCTCGCCCAGGTCGTGACTTGCTTGGCGCGTTTCCCGACGATGTGATTCAAGGCATGGACGAAGTCCATGTGGCAACGATTGAGGCGATGGCCACCCACGAGCTTGCTGGCAAGCGTGTGACCAACTCCTTAGCCGACCTGCTGATGCGCTGTGAGTTGGTGATCCTTAGTGCGAACAGCAACCACGTCGAGGAAGATCTGAGAGAGGCTTGTCGGCTGCGCTCGGAGCTCAACAGGGAGCAGGTGGTGATTGCTTGTCTTGCTGGCTCGTTTGGTCATGATCAAATCGCCAATGAGTCTTATGTGCTCTGCGAAAAAGAGCCCAACTTGGCTTTTTTCTCAGGCTTTCATCGGCATGGAGCCTTACGAAATCCCCTGGATAGTTTCACGGCCAATTTCTGTCATCCCAATGCGTTAACGGCTCTTTTGGGCGCACGTTTGCTTGATTGTCTTTCGCCGAATATTCAGGTTTCTCCGGGGGTTCACAACGTGGAGGGCCAGTACATCAAGGCAGCTAAAAACATGGCATCCGTGTTTGCAGGCTTTGGTTACTCGTTTCACAAACAGAATCCAGGCGTTTTGCCGACGTTGCTCACGCTTCTTTTGGATCAATGCCTGGATCAGGCCGCCACGGTGTCGATGGCACGCCGCGATCGTCAACGGCTGTACAACCGCCAGCCATTTTCACTTACTGAACTAGGTTATGGCGTGCCGAGAATTGAAGCGGCCCTGGTGCGTGAAGGGGACATGGAGAAGGTTCGTGACCACACCTTTGCGCAACTCACGGCGATGGTGGCTGATGTTCGCGGCAGCATGATGATGCCCGTTTCAGGGAAGCCCACACGGAATTTTCAGGTTGGTCAGGTGCTTTCAGATCACATGCGCCTCGAGCAGCGTTGTCCTGAAAGCATGGAGGAATTGGAAGGTTGGTGTGAAGCTGCCGGCTTACGCAAGGGCGGTCTAGAGGGGTTGAAGGCTTTGCGTTATTGGCCACAAATTGCGCGCAAATATTCCATTCCTGTTCACGATGCATCCATGATCAATTTGCTCTATATGGCTATTTATGGGCGACAAGCGACCAAAGATGTTGCTTTTTCAGTCATGACTGATAGCCGGCAATTATCTACCTATTGTCAAGAATCTGTTCGACCATCCCATAGCCGCCGTTATGCCGAGGCTTTGCAGAATCTGGACCTGCCGGAGGCCATGGATCTGATCGTTAATGCCGTGATTGCAGATAATGCAAGACGCCTGATTCGAGGCGATTCAGGGTTCGAGGATATGGAAGTTGATGATGATCCTCCGGCCTATCTCCGAGCGATGAATGTGATTGAAAATGCGCTTTAATCAATCATGATGACGTTGTCGGCCACGGATTTGTAGGGATCAGGATCACAGCTCAAAACAATCACCTGGAGGCCCCTTGAAACGGCTTCTTGCAACATCTTCAAAACGCCCTGCAAGCGCTGAGCATCCGTGTTGGTGAAGCCGTCGTCGAAGAGCAGGGGAAGACAGCCCCCATGCCGCTCTTTAAGGGTGTCAGCAATCGCGATGCGTAGGGCTGCATTCAATTGTTCTTTCATCCCGCCGCTTAATTGCTGAAAGGCAAAGAGCGTTCCCTCCCGTTGTAGGCCTAGTTGTTGCAAGCCATCTTGTGGGTCATAACCAAGCGAACAGCCGTCTTTTGGGTTGCCCAGCAGGGGTTGAAGGACCTGATTGATGTTCTGTTTAAGCGGATTGGAATAGCGCTGAGAGAGATCACTGCGCGCTTGTTGAAAGCGTTGAAGTAGATGGCTACGGGCGCGGACCAAGAGGGCTTCTTGCTGTTCAGCTTGCATGGCTAAGTCGAGCTTTGCTAAGGCTTCTGCCACTGCGGAGTGGAGATCACTCTGTCCAAGAGAGTCGCATCGTTCCAGGAGTGCACCACGCTGGCTCCCCAGCTCATGACGCTGCTCTGTGAGCTGATGCTCTAGGCGATCAAGCGTTTCTAATTCCGCTTTTGGATTGCAGATCTCTTGCCCTGGGATGGGTCGTTGAAGGTCCTGAATATGAGCTTTCAATGCCTGTTGTTGATTGATCACTGTTTGGATCAATTCTGCGAGTTGTTCCTGCGATCCCACCTCTTGTTCAAGTGTTTGATGTTGCTTTAAACGTTGCTCCTGCTCTGCTTTGAGTCGTTCTTGCTGGAGACGCTTTTGCTGCCATTGTTTCTGTTCGGCATTGTGCTGAACTTCCAGTTGCCGCATCTGTTGTTGATGGGTGTTGCTTTCGTCTTTCAACTCTCGGTAGTGAATCCGGCACGTTTCTAGGTCTTTTTCATCATCTGAACTGGGTTTCAGACCGTTGGCTGGAAGACCTTGATTGAGGGCATCCAACTGGAGACGTAACTCCTCGAGGTTGGGGAGGTTCTGTCCTGGAGGAGGAGCCAGTTGTGTTAATTGGGCTTTTAAAAGTGCTTGCTGTTGGAGAAGGAGGTTGCGTTGTTCGTTGCGTTGTTGAGCCTCCTCAACGGAGCTTGCGTTCCAACGCTTTAAGCCAGCTTGCAAGGCACTTTGGAGGGTCTTTTGTGTGTTTTCGAGTGAGGCGAGTCCTGTTCCTTCGCCTGGGCTGATCTTTAGACGGACGTGCTCTCCAACGCCAATGCGGAAGACCCCTGCTTGTTCACATGATTCACCTTCCTTCAGGTCTGATCCCTCAATGGAAATGGTCTGATCTGCCGATTCCACCAAAACTTTGGAGGCCATGCTCTCGATGCGAATCGCGATGGCCCGAAGCTCCTCTTGGGTTTTGTTCAGTTGCTGCAGGTCTTGGGCGGTCCCGGCGTCGATCTTGTTGAACGCCGCGTTGAGTTGCTGTTGCTGTTCGGTTAGGCGTTGGCGTTCCTGATCCTGGAGATGGAGACTCTCAAGGCGCCGTTGCAGGTCATCGCGGTCCTTTCGTTGTCTCAGCAAGAGCCCCTGTTCTTCCAGGGTTTGTTTTTTTTGTTCGAGTTCTGCGGTCCGCTTCTGTGCCGCTTTGATTTGGTTGCTGGCCGCGTTGCAGGTCGTCTCTAAATCTTTGAGTTCACGCTCCAAGCTGGCCAGGCTGCGCTCACAGGCAGTGCTGTCAGCCGCAAGCTGGCGCAAGCTGGCGCAGCTTTTTTCGAGTTGCTGCTGCTGCAGGGTGAGTGGCTTCAATTGTTGAAGCGCTTCCTGCCACTGAAGCAATCGCTGGCGCTGTCGTCGGAGTTCAGGCAATTGCTCGCGCTCCAGGGCGCGCAGCTTGGTTTCAACCCGATCGAGCTCTTCACAGGACAGCTCAAACCCCTGCAGTTGTTCCAGGCTTGAAGCGTGATGCTCCTTGGCGGCTTTAAGAGCTTCTTGCCGCTTCCACAGTTCGCTTTGCTGACGAACGCCTCGGCTGCTCAAGCTTTCGGAGACCAGGCGTTCGAGTTGGGTGTGAACGCGTTGATCCAAGGGTGATTGCAGTGATTGCTCGGCTTGTTGTTCCAAGCATTCGATCAAGCTGTTGAGGTCGTAGTGCTCATGGCCGAGGCTCAGCAAGTCGCGACCCGATTCACCCTGCTTGACCCAAAGATGGGCCCAGCGGCTGGGCAATGTTTTGTTCACCTGCCTGCTGTTGAGGATCTCGTCAACGCCGAGCAAGTGAGCTAGCTGATCCTCAGCGGCTGATCCAATCAGAGCCGCCTGCCCTTTGGCTGCCAATTGGGTGGTGCCACTGGGTCCGCTGAAGCGTTTGAGCAGGGTCCAGTGTTGTTGGCTGGCTTCAAATTCCAGCTTGATTTGGGGGTGGCCGGCATGGAGCTGGGAACGCAGATCCTGCGCTGCCGTCCCACTGGCGGCCGCACGCACAAACAGGGTTCGATGCAGTGCCTCCACCAGGGAACTTTTGCCGCTTTCATTGGCTCCGCCAATGACCGTTAACCCTGGGGAAAAATCCAGAACCAGTTCTTGATGGCGGCGAACGCTGGTGAACTCACTGCGAATCAGCCGCATGAAGCCTCCTGATCCTCTGCTTCTTCCAGCACAATCCTCTGCAATTCGAGCAGCGCTTGTTCGAGCATGGCCCGATCTGTTGCGTTGTGCTCAGCGCCGGGGGCGGTAGCGCTGTTGTCATCCAATTCAGCTGCAAGCTCTGTCGTGATGCCCCTAATCAAGGGCGCATCGTCGCGTTGCAGAAATCTTTGAAATTCTCCTGGTTCCGGCCTGCGCTTGGGCATCCCGCGAATTCTGAGGTGGAGAAGTTGTTGATCTAAATCTTGCAAATGCTGTTGCAACTGTTGGTGCTCTTGAAAAGAAAGTTGGCCGCTGAGCTCAATCCTCACGAGATCTTTCCCAACCTTGCGCCCCACAGAGGACGCGATTGTTTTTTTGAGGCCCTGAAGATCAGCCCCACTGTTCAGCTTGGCGTCGATCCTGTGCCATGACATGGCCCCTGTTGCCATCGGAGTGACCTCTGGGGTCCGTTGTCGGTGCACGTCAACCAGAAGGGCTTGCGAGCGTTGGTCGTGAGAACTTGTGGGGAAACGATCGGGTTCAGGGGTGCCGGAATACCAAGCGCGTGGGTTCAGTTGGGTCAGGGCATGCCAATCCCCAAGAGCGATGTAGTCCACCTCCTCTTCAGGCCATCGATCGAGATGCAATTGGTTGACCTGTGCATCTGCACCAAAGCCCTGAACGGAGCCATGGGCGAGTACAACCCTGGGCTGATCGTGGGGCAACGCACTCCAATTCAGGGATTCCAGCCAATCTGCGGGGCTGCGACTGTCTCTTTGGCGCAGCAACGGGCAAGGAAGTAGCACCATGCCTGCCATGACCTGAGGCTCTTTTTGCAGGAGAAGCTGCAAGTTCGGGCAACGCTCCCGCATTTGACGTTGCACATCTCGGCGCTGCCAGATGCCACCAGCACCTCCATGGTCATGGTTTCCAGGAATGACCAGCACAGGACAGCTGATCGAAGCGATGGCTTCCATCACCTCCATCACAATGCCTGGCGCCACCGTGCTCGAGTCGAATAGATCACCGGCTACCAGGACGGCATCAAGGTTGTGTTCGCTTGCTGTTGAAGCGATACGGGATACGGCATTGATCCGTTCTTGCTGAAGTCGGGCTCGTTTTTGAGGATCCTCAATCCAGTGATACGGCTTGCCGATTTGCCAGTCAGCCGTGTGAAGAAAACGTGGCACCGTTGCTGAGTGGGTGTTCTGACCCCATGCTGCCGCTTCCCGGCTCTTTTTCCGCACACTCAGCGCTGGCGGATCAGCAGATACACGGCATTGTTTCGTCCTGAGTCTCATGCGATTCGTCATGGCCGATGCCACCACCAGGCTTTACCCATCGCTTGACGCGATTGCAGGACTGTTTCACCCGCCCGAGCAAATCACCTCGATTGACACGCTTGGCTCTGGAAACGTGAACGACACCTTTTTGGTGTCCCTGGCAGCGGATGCGGATTGTCGGGCCTTTGTCATGCAGCGTCTGAACACAAGCGTGTTCGAAAAGCCCGAGCTGGTCATGCGCAATTTGCTTGCCTTGGGCACGCATGTGCAACAACGTTTGGCGACCGATCCCCCTGAATTGGCTGGACGGCGTTGGGAGATTCCCAAGGTTCTCCCCACACGCCATCGCAAAGGCCATTGGGTTGAGCACAACGGTGAGTTTTGGCGCTCGATTTCCTACATCGGAGCGGCCACCACGAGTGATGTGATCCGCGATGCTGGCCATGCCCGAGAGGTGGGGTATGGATTGGGAATGTTCCATCACCTGATCAGTGATTTACCCACTGGCGACTTGGCAGACACCCTTGAGGGCTTCCATATCACTCCCAGCTATCTCAACCATTTCGATACTGTTTGCCGAGATCAAACCCAGTGGATTGAGAAGCAGTTATCTCTCGATCCGCGCCTGAAACGTGCGCTTGATTTCGTGGAACGTCGTCGCGACTGCGTGGATGTGTTGGAAGCGGCTTGTGCACGCGGTGAGCTGCAACGACGCCCGATTCATGGAGATCCCAAGATCAACAATGTGATGCTCGATGAGCGCAGTGGTCGCGCGGTGGGATTAATCGATCTTGATACGGTCAAGCCCGGATTGGTGCACTACGACATCGGCGATTGTTTGCGTTCTTGCTGTAACCCTCTTGGCGAGGAGACCTTGGAGGTTGAGATGGTGAGGTTCGATCTCAATCTCTGTCGGGCGATTCTTGAGGGCTATCTCACGATGGGCCGTTCTTTTCTTTCTGAACAGGATTTTCGCTATCTACCAGACTGCATTCGTTTGATTCCGTTTGAGCTTGGGTTGCGCTTTTTAACCGACTATCTGGATGGCGATCGTTACTTTCGTACAGAACGACCGTCTCACAATTTGGATCGTGCCTTGGTGCAATTCGCGCTGACCCAATCGATCGAAGTCCAGGGGGATGACCTTCAGCTCATGATTCGCGAACTTTCAGGAGCGTGCTGAAATGTCGCGCCATCCCGTGATGGTCCGGCAGGTTTGCCCGCTCCTTCCGCAAGAACCCCAAGAATCACCCAATCTTTTGCTCAGTGCTGAGTTTGTTTGGCGTGAAGGAGGCGTTCTTGAACTCAGCTACAACCTTCGTCCTTCCCAGCGTGATGGCGATTTGCTCGCGCTTGCGTTGCCTTGCTCAGAGCCAACATCAGGTCTAGCGACAGGTCCATTGCAGGGGGATCGCCGCGATGAGCTTTGGAAGCACAGTTGCTTTGAGGCGTTCATCGGCTTGCCCGACTCTCAGCATTATTGGGAATTAAACGTATCGCCGTTGGGTCACTGGAACCTGTACAGCTTTGAGCGCTATCGACAGAGTGGCTCTGGGTTGGTGGAGGCCTTGCCACCAGCCGTCACCGTCCGACAAACGCGACGGGACTTTCGTTGTGATGTGGTCTTGGATTTACGTCCTTGGTGGCCGATTGAGGGCATGCCTGAACTGGGCTTGACGATGGTCCTCGAGGAAATCAATGGCCGCCTCAGCTATTGGGCGCTCTCCCATCCAATGGAGGCTGCAGACTTTCATGACCGTCGCAGCTTTTTGACCTGTTGATGGATCGTCGAAGCTTTTGATGATGACTTCAGTCCGCCGCCTCCTGATCTCTCTGTCCCTCTTGGCGATTCCCCTGGCCTGGGGCTGTGGCTCCCCTGCCCTCCAGGACCCCAACAATCAAGAGCAGGGAGTCTTGGAACAGGTTGAACCAACGGAGCTCGCTCTTCCAGCTCTCCCTACCAGCCCAGATCTTCCCCGCGCTCCTTCTGGAGCGCACTACCCGCTGTTTCCGGCGAACCCTGATCAGCTCGCTCAATTGTTGTCAGAGATTGAGCTGGCCATACGCAATCCCGACGTTTCCTCAGAGGCCATTCCCCCTCTGGCTCATCAGCAACAGGTGCTCTATCGGGTGTTGTCGCATCGCCCTGCTCTCGCCAATCAGGTGAGATCCAAGCTCGATGAGCGCTGGCGCTGGGTCTTTGATCAGCACATCGCAGCTCGGCGCTCGTTTCTTGCCATGCATCGTGGCCCTGCTTCCTCCACGCTTCCGGCCTGGCGGATTCAAACTCCGGCTCCTCCAGATCAATTGCTCAAGGCTTACCGCAGTGCTTCAGCGACCACGGGGATCGATTGGGAGATTCTGGCTGCTGTGAATTTGGTCGAAACGGGGATGGGTCGCATTGATGGCATTTCCGTCGCCAATGCTCAAGGTCCCATGCAATTTCTACCGACAACCTGGACGGAACCTGGAATTGGCCGGGGTGGTGACATTCGCGATCCATGGGATGCCATCCATGCGGCGGCACGCTATTTGGTGCGCCGTGGTGGCCTTCAGGACATCCGAAAAGGGCTCTGGGGGTACAACAACAGTGATCATTACGGCAGGGCTGTGGTCCATTACGCCGACCTGTTGAAACGGGATCCTCTCGCCTATCGCGGTTTGTATCACTGGCAAATTCACTACGCCTCGTCGGCGGGTGATCTCTGGCTTCATGAGGGGTACAACCAGCAACAGCCCACAAACGTCTTGGAGTATTTGCGTCAAAACCCGCACAGTCGTCCTGCAGGTTGAGGCTTAGAAACTGGCGTGATCGCCTTTGACCTCTACGATTCCGATCAGATGAAGGCTGAGCTCTTTGGCGAAGGAACTGACGCATCGAGCCGATGAGCTCAAGACCCTTGGCTGGTCCACGGACGAAGTGGCCCGATACGCCGAGCTATGGGACTATCGCCAGCGTTGGGGAGCAATGAACCTCGAACGTGAGGATCGTTTGTTCCTGCGTAAGGCTGAAGCCGCACTCCCAGCGATTGTTTCGGGCAAGGCTGCAGCGAAAAAGGCGATCAACGAAAAGTCCTATTACCGCTGGCTCTGTTTCCATCTAGAAGCGATGGATACGGCTGAAGCCGGGTATTCCTTGCCCGAAGGATCCCGTGGTGCTTGGCCGATCTTGCTGGAGGAGGAGAGACGTTTGCTCGATTACTACCAGCCAGTTCTTGGGCTTCCCGACACGATTAAGGCCAAAGCATTTGATGCGGTCCGGGAAGAACTCGCGGCCCAGGCTGGTCCTCTCGCCGCTGCAAATGGTCAGACCAAGAATTACGACTTCATGGCTGCCTTAAAAGAACTCAAGGCGCAAGAGAACAGCAAGTGGCGTCATTTGCGCGAGCAGGAGGGTGACCAGCCCTATCCAGTGCTCAGTGCTGAAGCAGCAAGCTCCTTCCGATCAGAAGTGCGCAGTCGCTTTGGCCCTCTGATGCGTGACACGCTTCCATCCCTTGCTGAGACTGAAAAACCGGCACCTGACGACAATTGGAACCCTGCAATGGAAGTTGCGAGCTAGAACGGAGTTATCCGTATTTCGGCCTTGACATCACAACGTTTCGAGACCCTTCAGTTGCATGCTGGTCAGGTCCCTGACCCCACGACAAACTCTCGGGCGGTCCCGATCTACCAGACCAGCTCCTACGTGTTCAACAACGCTGAACATGGCGCCAACTTGTTTGGGTTGAAGGAATTCGGGAACATCTACACCCGGTTGATGAACCCCACGACGGATGTCTTTGAAAAGCGCGTTGCTGCTTTGGAAGGTGGGGTGGCGGCTGTCGCCACCGCCTCGGGGCAGTCAGCTCAGTTTTTGGCGATCACCAACTGCATGCAGGCAGGAGACAACTTTGTTTCCACATCCTTTCTGTACGGCGGCACCTACAACCAATTCAAGGTGCAATTTCCGCGCCTAGGAATCCAGGTCAAGTTTGCTGATGGCGACGATGTCGCCAGCTTTGCGGCGCAGATTGATGACAACACCAAGGCGATCTATGTGGAAGCGATGGGCAACCCCCGCTTCAACATTCCCGACTTCGCTGGCCTCTCTGCACTCGCGAAGGAACGGGGCATCCCTCTGATTGTCGACAACACCCTCGGAGCGGCGGGAGCCTTGATTCGACCGATTGAGCATGGCGCCGATGTGGTGGTGGAGAGTGCGACGAAATGGATTGGTGGTCACGGCACCAGCCTTGGTGGAGTGATTGTGGATGCCGGCACCTTCAACTGGGGGAATGGCAAGTTCCCGTTGATGAGTCAGCCGAGTGCCGCGTATCACGGCCTTGTGCACTGGGATGCCTTTGGTTTCGGGAGTGACATCTGCAAAATGCTGGGGTTACCCGATGAACGCAACATCGCCTTTGCGCTCAGAGCAAGGGTGGAGTGTCTCCGCGATTGGGGACCGGCCATCAGTCCCTTCAACAGCTTTTTGTTGCTGCAAGGCCTTGAAACCCTGAGCTTGCGCGTGGAGAGACATGCGCAAAATGCGATGGCGCTGGCGACCTGGTTGCAGGAGCATTCCAGTGTTGCTCATGTGAGCTATCCCGGATTGCCCAGCGACCCTTATCACGCAAGTGCCAAGCGCTATCTCACCAACCGTGGGATGGGCTGCATGCTGATGTTCTCCCTGAAGGGTGGCTGCGACGATGCGGTGCGTTTCATCGACAGTCTCAAGTTGGCCAGCCATCTTGCCAATGTGGGCGACTCCAAGACGCTGGTGATTCACCCAGCCTCCACGACCCATCAGCAGCTCAGTGCTGATGAACAAGCTTCAGCTGGTGTGACTCCCACCATGGTGCGCGTGTCTGTCGGTTTGGAACATATCGATGACATCAAGGCTGATTTTGAGCAGGCGCTGGCGAGCTGAGAAGGCAGAGGTGGTCGGTCACTTGGAGCCCAAGGCCCAGGTGATCGATTCTCCGTGCAGTCATGGAGATGGGCTGTGGCTACCTTGAAAAGACCACACCATGCATAGAAAGGCCGCTCGTCATTGAATACATGATGGATCAAACTCAGTCAGTGGAAGGGATCTGAGCTGATGGCGCTCATACTTCCTAGGAACTATCACAAGATCACCGCTGTTGAACGGAACCGGATCTCTTGGATTGAACCTGAACAAGCCGAGCGTCAGGACATCCGGCCCCTGCGCATTGGCATTCTCAACATCATGCCCCTTGGGAAGCAGTACGAATTCAACCTCTTGCATCCTCTGGGTCTTTCGGTTCTTCAGATTGAACCGATCTGGATTCGTCTTCAATCGCATGCGTACCGAAGTTGGGACCAGGCCCATCTCAACCAGCACTACGTGAGTTGGGAGGAGGCTCAGTCCCAGCGTCCATTGGATGGATTAATCATTACCGGTGCTCCAGTGGAACACCTGGCATTTGAGGACGTCACCTATTGGCCAGAATTGGTTGAGCTGATTAAGGAAGCTCGCCACTCTTGTGCCAGCACTCTGGGCCTCTGTTGGGCTGGGTTTGCTCTGGCCTATCTCGCTGGAGTGAACAAGGTGACGTTCGATCGGAAATTGTTTGGGGTGTTTCCGATGCGCAGTCTTGTGCCTGGTCATCCGCTCATGGGAACGCAGGATGATCAATTTCTCTGTCCCCAAAGCCGTCATGCGGGTTTGCCGGATGCGGCGATGGAATCGGCGCAACGCCAGGGGCGACTGAGGCTTCTCGCCCATGGAGAGAAGGTGGGTTACACCATTTTTGAGACGCCAGATCAGCGTCAGCTCATGCATCTTGGCCATCCCGAATACAACGTTGGGAGGCTGCAAGGGGAAATGGAGCGCGATCGCGCCCGTGGTGATGTTCCACCGCCTGAAAACTTTGATGCGGATCACCCCAGAACGCTCTGGCGTTCCCATCGCAATTTGCTCTTCCAGCAGTGGTTGTGGTTCTGCTACCACCGTGTGAGTCTGCAGTCTTGATTATTGTTTAAGTGATAAGCTATGCCTTAATAAGGCCGTCTCCTTAATTGTTTAAAACTTATTTAATATTAGTGTATTTTATCTCCGTGATTGTCCTGAGCCTGTGCTGCTAAGTCGATGATTACATTAAACTAATGCTGGCTTGGTTAAATAGCAGCCATCTTATAGCTATGCTTCGTCACTGCATTTCTGCAATATACGAAAATGTTTGCGCTCATAAGCTTAGTAGGATATAAGGTCATCTTGGTTGTCACGGTATTTAGCGAGTTGTTCCTCGGTCCATCGCAGCTTCGTTGTCAGGACTGAGAGCAAGGAAGGTTTAGTTTTGTCCATGGAAAGCAGATCTGAGCCCCTGTTATTGGTTGGATTGCCATAACTGATAGCTGCTATTGTGATTAGCATCTCCTTAAGATTACTGTAGTTTAATTATCAGAGATTAAGAGGCTTCTCGTGCTTTGACTGGTCTGAATTACATTTCGAAGATGTCCTCAAGCTCGATACGTGCATTGATCAACTCAATAGGACTTACACCTCTAATGCGAGCATGCTTATCGGGCATTTGTCGATGGTTCTCTGATCCCCAGCCATTGATCTGATCAAAGCTCTGCTACAACAGCCACATCAGGGGCTGTGGTAAAAATCAACAAGCCAATCAAGTTGTCATGGACATCCAATCCTCCGGAGCTCTACTGAAAGTCCTGAACCTAGTAGCCATGGCCGACGGACACATATCAGCAGAAGAGGAACACCTACTCGAATTACTGACAACGCAGTACAAGCTGCAGGCCAAAATTATTGCCTGGCAGGATGACCTCGATCAACCTACAAGCATCCTCTCCTTAGCTTCGAAAATTGCGAGTGAATATCATCAACTGGCCTATAAAACAGCAATCATGGTGGCCAGTATTTCCCGTGCCGATGGTGAAGATGACTTTGTTTGCATGGAGGAACAACAGCTACTCAACAACTTGGCCGCCACCTTCGAACTTTCCTTGGAGCAGATCGAAGCGATCCGTCACCAGGCTGAGCAAGAGCTGAAAAAGCAGCCAAACTTGTGGGAAGTGTTGTACTCCTGCTTCGGCTCTCAATTTGAGAACCCGGGCCTTTTGTAAGTAACTATGCAACACACTAAACTACGATTAAATCGCCAATCTAGATAACTGAAAAACCTAAATGCGTGTTAACTAAAGGAGAACCCTTGCTGTGCTCATTAACTTACTTTTGCCTGTTAGTCTTAAGTTCTGAAGAGCACAGTGCCGCTTTTTGTGATGTTGTTTCATTCAGTGTTGTTTCGATCGGCCGCTGAGCAGCATCGCGATTTAGCTCCCGCTCCAAGGCGGCAATCCGTCTTTCTCTGAGGCAGTGCCGACAGCCCCCTGTAGTTTGTAGATGTTTCTCAGGCGTGATGCTGATCAATTGCACTGGATGGTCGTTGCAACGAATTTTGACCGGACTCTTGTAGCTGCGGTATTTGATCTCTGAATAATCGAAGTGTTCACCGAAGCGCTCATGCGCCCGTTTGAGAAATTCCGATTCCGTGATACGAGCTGCCATTGAATGAATGTATGGGTAATTCGCTCGAAGTTTTCGTCTCTGTTATGGCTTGTTACTGGTTTATCTTCGGCACGACCCTCGATCGATGAGCTGGAACCATCGCGTTGGCTGGCTTGAACCGCAGGCTTCGGCTTACTGGTTTGGACTGTGTCAGGAACAGATCGTCTGGGAGCAGCCCCAAGTTCGGGTTTACGGCAAGGTCCACCCTGTGCCGCGATTGGCGGCTTTCCTTGCGGACGCTTCAGTGTCGTATCGCTATAGCGGTGTGACGCATCGAGGCCAGGGATGGCCCGACTGGTTTACGCCGTTGCTTGAGAGGGTGAATGAGAGTTGCTCGGCTCCATTCAATGGATGCCTGTTCAATCTCTATCGGGATGGAGACGACCGCATGGGTTGGCATGCTGATGATGAACCGGAGATTGATGCCAACTATCCAATCGCCTCCCTTTCGTTTGGTGCCACCAGGGCTTTTCAGTTTCGGCATCGCCAGAGCCAGTGCCGAGAGGAACTAGCGCTTGCAGATGGGGATCTGCTGGTGATGGAGCCGGAGTGTCAACGCTTGTGGATGCATGGCCTTCCGGTCCGCAGGAGGGTCCGCACGGCACGGTTGAACCTCACGTTCCGAGTCTTTCTGCCATCGTCTTCAGCAGCCAAGCCCAAATCGGAATTGTGATCATTGCGATCAGGGTGCTGCGCCAAATGAGCTGTGCTGCTGCCGTGCTGTCTGCCTGTTCGGTTTCTGCGATCAGAAGCACGGAAATGGCCGTGGGGGCTGCAGCCTGCAAGACAAGGGCCTGACGCGCGATAGAGCTGATGGGAAGGATCAAGCTGAGTCCAAACAGAAAGGCAGGAAAGAGCAAAAGCTTGCAGACCAGCGCAGCATTCAACAGGTTGGCGGGAGGGCGCTGAGTTTGCTCAGGGTGTCTCTGCTCAGGGTCTCTCTGCTCAGGATGCGTCGCTGCTGACCTTTCCTCTGCAAGGCCTGCGAGTCGCATGCCCACAACGATCAAGGCCAGCACGATGACCACCCTTGAAGGCATCCAGAGTGCGGTCGTAATCGTTGCTTGCCATGGGGTTGCCATCACAAGCAAGGCTCCCAGGAGGCCTCGTGATGCTGGACTCGAACTGAGGTGGTTGACTAGCTCACGCCAACGGTAAGGATGAGCCTCCGGCCTAGCTCCTGCGAGCCAGATGGGTCCGAGTCCCCAACAAAGCAGGGTTGCGCCCAAGTCGTAGCCGATGCTGATCGATAGGGCCTCCGGGGGGAGTAAGGCCAGGGCGACCGGAATCCCGAAATAAGCCGTGTTGCCGACGCAACTTCCTAGTTGAAGCGTGGGTGATAGTCGCTGATTGCCGCCTTCACGCCAACTGTTCAGCATCAGCAGCATGACCATGATGGCGGCCGCGGCGATGGCGGCCGTGCTCACCAGGGAGCTATTCAATCCACCCTTCAAGAGCAAGCCCATCAGGCTGATGGGAACGCCGTAGCGCACGAGTGGCGTCGCTAGCGGTTTGATCCACCCCGGTTTGAAGCGTCCAAGCAGATATCCACTAAGAAGGCCTGGAATGAGTTCAACCAGGAGGCGATCAATCGCGGTGTCTGCCAGATCTCTGTAAAGACTAGGAACATTCGCGATGATGTGCCAAAGTCTCAGCTGTCCTACGACCGGTGCTCAGTGGCTGTTTCGGCTCCTTTCTGTTCCATCCCCCAGAGAGTTGTTCGGCTCAGTGAGGCCTTGCAAGCTCAACGTGAGCGCTTGCAGGAGCGTTTGGCTGAGCAAATCAACAGCCTCCCCGTTGGCAATGAAAGTTGGCTGCAGACCGAAAGGGAGCTTGTGGCCGCTGAGCGGGCTCTGCACCAGTTGGATGGCCGTTGTCAGTTGGTCATTTGATTGAGAAAGCGCCTGCTGCGCTCTTCTTTGGCATGACTAAAAAATGTTTTGGCGTCGGAAAGTTCAACCACTTTTCCCGCGTCCATAAACAGCACCCGGTCAGCGACCTCACGGGCAAATCCCAGCTCATGGGTGACGACCACCATGGTCATTCCTGCTGAGGCCAGCGTGCGCATGGCATCGAGAACTTCTTTCACGCGTTCTGGATCGAGAGCACTCGTGGGTTCGTCAAACAGCATCACCTCTGGATCCATCGCTAAAGCTCTGGCGATGGCGACCCGTTGTTGCTGCCCGCCACTGAGCTGGGCGGGGCGTTTCATGGCCTGATCAGCAATCCCCATTTGGCTCAACAGCGCCATGGCCCTGAGTTCCGCCTCTTTTTTATTTGTCTTTTTGATACGGATTGGCGCCAAGGTGATGTTGTCGAGGATGGAGAGATGGGGAAACAAATTGAACTGTTGAAACACCATTCCAACCCGGCGCCGGATTCGTTTGATCTGTCGTTCGTCATGGTTGGAATCCAGCTGAATGCCAACGATTTCCAGCTGACCTTCATCAATGCTTTCCAACCCATTGAACGTGCGGATCAAGGTGCTTTTTCCTGAACCAGAGGGCCCCATGACCACCAGAACTTCGCCAAGGCTGACGCTGAGATTGACCTCATCAAGGGCTCGATGATCGTCGGAATAGGACTTGCTGACGGACTGCGCTTGGATGGCAATAGACATGGTGTTTTGGAAGTACGAGCGGTCTTAGGAGCCAGTCGATAAGAGGCCTTGACGTTCAATTCGCTTTGCCAAAAGGGCCATCCCTGAACAGAGCAGCCAATAGACACCGGCGAGCCAGACATAAACCTCAAGATGACGGCCGATGTATTCAGGGTTTGCGAGCAAGCTTCTGCTAATTCCTAGTAGCTCGATCAATCCAAGAATGGCCATCAAGCTGGTGTTTTGCAGTAACCCGATCGCTTGGTTGGTTAAGGCCGGAACAGCAATTCTCAGGGCCTGGGGAAGAATGATCAGTCTCATCGTGAGGGACGTATTGAGACCGAGGGCCGCGGCCGCTTCCCCTTGGGTGGGCGGGATGGACTGCAGTCCTCCGCGCACATCCTCAGCGACATAGGCCGCGGCAAACAGTGCAAACGCCATCACCGCTCTCAAGACTCGGTTGATTTCGATTTCAACCGGGAGGAAGAGCGGTAGAAGCAATTGCCCAAAGAACAACACCGCAATGAGAGGGACGGCACGCATGAGGTCGATGTAGAGGCGGCAGAGCATCGCCACCAAACCCAAATGGGATGTTCTGCCGATCGCAAGCGCGACACCCATGGGTAGGGCTAAGGCCCCACTCGCAGCTGTCAGCAGCAATGTGAGCGTGAGCCCGCCCCAGGCGCGAGATGGCACGGCTTGAAGGTTGGCGGATCCAGCAAGCAGGACAACTCCGGTGGGCACCATCAGGATCCATGCCCATGGCAAGAGTGGCTGGAGGCGTTTCAGAGCTTGAGGTAAGAGATCACTGCTCAGCGTGGTGATCGTCAAGATCAGGATGAGGACCATCCATAGCAAAGGCCGCCAGCGTTGATCAGCGGGATAGCTGCCAAAGGCATACAGCGGAATGTTGTGTGTCACCACCCGCCAATCAGCCCCAGTGATCAGCCAGGATCCGGTTGACCAGAGAGCCCAAGCAATCAACCCGAGGATGAAAACGCTGAATGCGGCCTCAATCGGTTTTTGGCGCCAACGCTGATAACGCCGCTGCCGAGGCTTGAATCGGCTCGCCATTAGCTGGCAGCTGGTGGAGCATCTGTGGGCTTGAGCAAGTTCAAGGCGGACAGGAAAAGAGAGACTCCAAAGATGGTCCCCAAAGCCCAGAGGCTGTCAGAAGGCCATTCGATCACCAGCAGCAATCCGAGGACAGCCGTCACGATTCCATCCACCACCACAAGACCGCGTGCGGGTGCATTCGTACTGGCGCCTGTTGCTAATTCCATCACCCCTTCCACAAGCAAGAGGACACCTGCAAACAGCGTGAGACTGATTTCACTGTCGATCGGGTCGATCAGAATGAAGACAGCACCGCCGATATAAAGCAGGCCTGACAAACCTTTAAAGAGTTTCCCCTGATTGTTTGGAATATCTCCAATCCGAAGCAGTTGATTCAGCCCAGCCACGAACACAATTCCCCCTAATCCAATAGTGAGAAGGGTTGCTGATGCAAAGGGCAGCAAAATGGCTGCAATAGACGCCACAATTAAAAGGACTGCGGCGATACGGCGAGTATTCATAAAAGCGGACTGCTTGAGGATCAGTTTAATGATGGTGCTGGCCCCTTAAAACAGCTCGGTTCAGCAGCTGCATGCCCCCATTGATCAGCAAGTTCAGGAGCAGAAAACTCAGCAAAAGCAGCAAAAATCCCTCGATTGCGCGTCCTGTTTGGGTGATGGTTGTGTCACTCACCGCATAGAGATCGGCGTAGCCAACGGCAATCGCCAAGGTGCTGTTTTTGGCCAGATTCAAATATTGACTGCTCAGGGCAGGCAGGATTGCCGGAAGGGCCTGGGGAAGCACGATGCGGCGTAAGCCCAGGCCCTCCGTCATGCCAAGACTGCGGAAGGCCTCCCACTGACCAAGTGGCACGGAATCGAGACCACCGCGAACCACCTCCGCAATCGACGCTCCCGTAAACACGCTTAGTCCAAGCAGGACGGCTGCAAACTCCACACTGAGCGTGACTCCGAGCAAGCTGATCCCCTGATTCGACAGGTGGATGACTGCTCCAAGGGGGGCCCATGGCTCGGAAGGAAGTCCCAGGAAGGCAACGAAGTACCAGAACAGAAGCTGCAAGAGCAGAGGGATCTGACGAATCAATCCCACATAGAGAGATGTTAACTGTCTCAACAATGGATTGAGACTGCGCCGAGCAGCACCGGTGGTGACGCCAAGCAGGGTGGCCAACACAATCCCTGCAACGATCACGCGCAAGCTGTTCAGCCATCCCATCAACAGGGCCCAGGCTGTGCTGTCTGAAGGTTGATAAGCAAGCGGGTGCTCACTGAGCGCGAAACCTGCTGGTCGCCACAACCAATCAAAACTGAGCCCTAGGCCCGTTCTTATCAAATTGACGGCGAGGTTATTAATCAGAATCCCCATCACCGTGAGGAGCCCAATCACGATGATGACCTGCCACCACCAGCGCTTCGAACGATTCATTGGAACGGGGGTGAGGTCAGCACACCTCCATTGCTGTGCAGATGATTGAGGCCTCTCGGGATCGGCACGGCGCTTTTAGGGCCGAGATGTCGATCATAGATTTCACCGTAATTTCCTACTGCTTGGATCACGTTGACAATGAAATCGTTGTTTAAACCTAGCTTTTGACCTAAATCACCTTCTATGCCAAGAAAGCGCCTCAGTTGAGTGAGTTCAGGTCGGCGTTTGGCTTCTTCAACTTTGTCTCCAATATTTTGTTGGTTAATGCCTAATTCTTCCGCGGCGATCAATGCATAGATCACCCAGCGCATGGCGTCGGTGAGTCGCTGATCACCACCTGCTGCAAGTGGAGCGAGGGGCTCTTTGCTCAAGACTTCAGGGAGAATGACGTGTTGCTCGGGGTTGTTAAAGCCGGATCTGGCCGCAGCGAGCTGAGAGCGATCGGAGGTCATGGCGCTGCAGCGACCTTGGAGGTAGCCAGCGATCACTTGATTGAGATCTTGATACTTGACCGGTTTGTAGTCGATCCCTCTGGCCTGAAAGGCATCGTTGAGGTTTTGCTCGGTTGTCGTGCCTGAGCCCACGCAGATGGTTTTGCCCTTGAGGTTGCTGAGCTTGTCGATTCCACTGTTGCGCTTGACCAAGAGCCCCTGCCCGTCGTGGAACACAACGGGAGCGAAGCTGACGCCGTTTCCTCCCGCAGCATCTCTGCTGAGGTTGAACGTGGTGTTGCGCGATAGGAGATCAATTTCTCCAGTTCGGAGCGCAGTGAATCGTTCGGGAGCGGTCAGAGACCTGTACTGCACCTGATCTGGGCTTCCAGTAAAGGCCGCAGCAAAGGCTCGGCAGATGTCTACATCCATTCCGGCAAAGGAACCATCCCTTTGTAGAAAACTAAAACCGGGAATTTTGCCGCTGACTCCACAGCGAAGTTCCGTTCTCCGTTTGATCAGATCAAGTCTTGAAGCACCGCCTTCTCCGAGGGTGGCACATCCATTCAAAATGAATAGGAGAGAAACCAGCGGCAGTGCAAGAAGACGGACTCTCATCTGATTGTCTTTGATAAGGATCAAGTGTGTCAGAGCTCGTTCATCAGGGGGAACGTTCTTGTCAATCCAAAGAACTGGTTTAGTTTTCACACGTGTTCGTGAACAGCTCGATGATGCGAACCTTTGTGGGATCGGCCCTGTTTTCGGCTCTGATTTTTTTTGGCATGGTTCCTCCAGTGATGGCCTGGAAGGAAACTGATCAACAGGCTTATTACAATAAAATGTCCCTTTTAAAAGTAATGCTTGAGGGGGCTCGAATCAGGGCTGTTGAAACGAATGATTTGCAAACCCTTTGTCTGATCATGAGCATCGGTAACGATGTGACCGTTCGCTATGTCGAATTGAATCCGAATGATGTTGAGATCAGGAATCGTCTCGAAGGCATGCGCAATGACATGACGGCTTGTTTGGCACTCCTCTACAACAAGAAATAGTGCTCAAGCTAATTCACGCTCAACCATGACTGCCCTCAGGTTGACTTCCAATCTTTTCAAACAGATTCAAACTTTCTTTGTTTAACCCCTCCACATTCACGACAGATCCGCCAAGTCTGAGCTTGCGAATGAGTTGGTTGAGTGCTCCAACGCCGCTTTGATCCCAAATATGTGCCTGGCTCATGTCAATGGTGATTCTGGCTGGATGATCGTGTACGTCAAATCCTTGTAGGAAATAAATCTTGCTTACAAAGAACAATTGTCCACTGACGACATAGCGACTTTCGTCTTCACTGATTTTGATCGCTTCAACGCGAATCACTTTTGCGACTTTGCGGCTGAATAAAATGCCTGCAAGGGCCACACCTGCCAATACACCTAGAGCAAGGTTGTGGGGTGTGGTGAGCATGGTGACCGCGAACGTCATCAGCATCACGGCCGAGTCACTTTTGGGGATATTGCGAATATTGCGCAGCCCAGCCACGTCGGCTGTGCTCACGGCGATTCCAATCATGACTGCGACTAGCGCGGCCATGGGGATCTGCTTCAGCCAAGCGCTGGCAAGCAAAATCATCGCTAAGAGGCTGATCCCCGACGACAGTGTGGAGAGACGTGTTCGTCCACCGTTGTCGATGTTCATGACGGACTGGCCGACCAAGGCGCAGCCAGCCATTCCGCCGAACAAGGAGGACACGATGTTTGCAATTCCCTGGCCTTTTGCTTCCGTGTTTTTATTAGAATTAGAGTCAGTTCTCTCGTCAAGAATGTCTTGGGTGAGGAATGTTTCCATAAGGCCAACCAGCGAGATTGAAAGTGCTGTTGGCAAGACAATCCCAAACGTTTCAAGACTGAAAGGAACCCGTTGATTGCTTACATCGCCAAAGGGAAGGTTAAACATAGGAAGGCCATTAGGAAGCTCTCCAAGGTTCATAACCTTGGGAATATCCAGATTCAGTCCCATGCTGATGGCTGTAATTACAATGATCGCTACTAGTTGGGAAGGCAGGACGCGTGTGATACGCGGTAGGCCATAAATAATGACAAGACCAAGCAAAACGAGGGCCCAAACAACGGGAATTTGACTTCCACTGAGGGCCTGCATGGCATGGTCATGGCCGGCTTCTCCAAAGTGAAGGTTGATTCCCAATTGAGGAAGTTGAGCCTGAAAGATCAATAAAGCAAGAGCATTCACAAATCCGCTTAAGACACCCAGAGGCACGAATCGCATCTGATAAGCCAGGCGTAAATATCCCCAGAGAATTTGGAAGACTCCGGTGAGAATTCCTGCCGCCATCAAATAGGCCAGCCCCAGGCCTTCCCCGCGCGCATTTCCTGTCGCGACCAATCCGGTCATCAACAGGGCTGTCGATCCCGTGGCGGAGGTGATCATCGCCGTTCGTCCACCGACGAAGGCAATTGTTATGGAGAGGCAAAAGGCTCCAAACAATCCAACTCTGGGATCCACGCCTGCGATCCCAGAGAAGGCGATCGCTTCTGGAATCATGGCGAAGGCCACGACCAGGCCTGAGAGAACATCCCGTCTCGGATTGCTGAACCAGTTCTGAAGTCCCATTGCGGGAGAGGAAGCCATGGGCGTCAGTGCCACTTTCTGTTCAGGGACCGTATCTCAGAGCGGTGGCAGCAAACCATAAGGATCATGATGTGACTTCAATCGATTGAGGGTTGGAAGCCAGTCTTGAAAGGCGTCATCGAGTTCTGCTTGATGGAAGGACAGGTGTGGATGGATCTGCGCGAGGTGAACACCAGGGCAGTACTCAGTAAGAACGGTGTTGGCATGAAGCAGCCAATCCAGGGAACGTTTTCTCCCTTGTTCGTCATTTGCGTTCCAAACGGCATTGATCCAAGGCTTCCAGATTGCATCGCGATGAAGGAAGGAGGTGTGTGACACAGCAACCTGAGAACTCATTCCACCAAGCTGTTGGGCACTGATTTGGCATCCGGGGTGCGGACGCTTGCTAATGAGTTGATTTAAGTCTGCAATCAGTGAGGGCAATCGTCGGCCCCAGGCTGGACCGAGCCTGCTGATGACTTCGCTGTGGTTGCGCCCTTGTGCAGCTGTGGATGTTGCCAAAGCTCCAAAGGGGGGCTGAGCATGTTGGCCGGGCACCATTGTCTTGCTGGATTCAGCGCATTGGCCGAGCAGCGTTTTCAGCGCCTCCACCGCTGTCATCGCGGCATGGTCGTTAGCAAAACAAACAATGAACAGCTCAATCTTTTCGTTCCAGGCCCACTGCAAGCTGGCGCTGTGCGTCCACTGTTCCGCCGCCTCAATGGCGATTGCAAGTTGCTGAATGCTGCTTACGCTCCGCCAAATGACGAGCGGTGTGAGCTCCTGCGTACGCAACCGGATCGCCGTGACAATGGCTAGGAATGGAGCGGCACCGAGCAGGCCTCTCCATTTCTGCTGCTCTTCATGGGGACTCACCGGGGCTGACAGCTCGAAGCAGTCGCCGTTTCCCCAAACGCCTCGCAGCCCCACGATGTGATCCATGGCTAGGCCCTGGGATCGGCTTAGGGGACTGATGCCACCCGTTAAAACAAAGCCGCATCCTGGAAGGGTGGAGAGGCCAACGGGGATTGAGCGCCCCCTGGTTTGTAGACCTTCTAAAACCTCGGCCATGGAAAGTCCTGCCCCAATCTCCACCTCATCGCCTGCTTCGCTGATCACCAGCTGGCGATGGCGCGCTCTTAAGTCCAGAGTCCAGAGTCCATCGGCAGCACAGCGACTGCTTGTGCCCCCTGAACAAACCATCAACGGGCTTGGCTGGATCCCTTGGCGAATCAGATTGGAAAGCGTGATGGCATCAGACGAGATCCACCCCGCCGGGTGTGAATCGTTGGCCAATGGATTCCAAAGCGCAGCATGCTCGGTCACGTTTTGGCTCCCATGCGAACCGGTGGTCGAGGCAAGACCAACAAGCGCGATTCAACAATGCCGAGGATAGTGTCGTGGGAGTGGAACGAACCGAGTGAGTTCAGATCCGAGTGCGCCGCAACCATCGCCTTACGGCGTTTTAATCTGTGGTCATGGCAGCAGGAATCGCTTAGCGGTTGAGGAATTTGAACGTCTCGCGCTCGGTCTTCGCCAGCGCATGAGCCCGATTCCTGTTGAACATGGGTTTTTGGAATTTGCCAATCCAATCCTCAGGGATGGTTTGGATCGCTTAAGAGAGCAAGGGGTGGAGCGGGTGTTGGCCATTCCGGCCATGTTGTTTGCAGCAGGCCACGCCAAAAACGACATCCCGTCTGTGCTGAACACCTACAGCGCTGAAACGGGTTTGGAGATCGATTACGGCAGAGAACTGGGTGTTGATCGATTGATGATTGCAGCCGCAGGCGCTCGGATCCAAGAAGCCTTGGACGCCAATCCAAGCGTTCCTTTGTCCGAGACCATGTTGGTGGTTGTTGGACGCGGGTCATCGGATCCCGATGCCAATTCCAATGTCGCCAAGGTTGCGCGGATGCTTGTGGAAGGTTTTGGCTTCGGCTGGGGAGAAACCGTCTATTCAGGCGTGACGTTCCCGCTGGTGGAGCCAGGCCTGCGGCATGTGGTGCGCCTTGGGTTTAAGCGCATCATCGTGTTCCCCTATTTCCTGTTTTCTGGTGTTCTTGTGACCAGGATTCGCCAGCACAGTGAACGCGTCGCCAACGATCATCCCGAGGTGGAATTTCTGCATGCCTCCTACCTCGGAGACCATGCAAGGGTCCAAGACACGTTTGTGGAGCGGGTGGATGAGGTGCTCGGTGGTGAGACAGCGATGAATTGCTCGCTCTGTAAATACAGAGCACAGGTGCTCGGCTTCGAGACAGAGGTGGGCCTAGCCCAGGCCAGCCACCATCATCATGTGGAGGGCCTGACCGATGGCTGTGATCTATGCGAGCGCGAGTGCACCGGTGCTTGTCAGCCCGATGGTGTGCCTATTCCGCTGGGGGGTGGGCATCCGTCTCTCACGCATGGAGACCACGACCACGACCACGACCACGACCACGACCATGCCCATGACCATGGACATCACCCCTATCCGCATGCGGAACATCCTCTAGGCCCAAGCACCCTTCGTGCTCGCCGTGTGGATTCAAAGACAGATGCCCCTGAATCATGAAGAACGCGCGTTGTCACTCGTTTTCTCAATGAATGTGTCCCGCGTAAGTCCAAAGAGACTTGTCCATATAAGCGAGGCTGATCAATCCAGGGTCAAGCTTATTGTTCCTGCTTTTTCCACAGAATCAGCCGCGTTTTCCACGGGCTTCATGCGGGATCCCGGCCCATTGCTGAGAGTCTGTGGTTTTCCCAATTTGGCTTTAATTGAACTTGACAGCTTCAGCAATGCCAGCACTCGGTTCAAATGCATCACGACCCGGTCTTCGAGATCCACTGGGGCGCAATGAATCTCACCTGGGTTTCCCTCTCATTCCCTCAATGTCTTCGGTTTTGACTGTTGCCCCCTTCATGTGTCTTCCTTAGTAACGAGCCCCGCCGACGATTGCCCTTCTTCCATGGATCGATATCACCTTGAACATTGCGAAACTCCCGTCGCTGAATCACTCAACGACCTAGGAATTTCATTGGTGAGCATGGAAGCGGAAATCCCCGAGGTTCTTTATCGCGGAATGAAGGATTTCATTGGATTAAATCCTCGCTGGGATCAATATCGTCTGCTTAGTTCAGCAATTGCTCAATTTTTAGTGCAAAATGGTTGTACTGATCGAGCCGTTACTGAGCGCTACCTCGATGATCTTTTTACTCGCTCTCAGGTCTGAGCGCTTGCAAACAAGCTCTCCTCGTTAGGGCCATCATCGTCAACGTTGGACTTTGCCACGCTGAAGAGGGCCAACAGGAGCCGTCCACGACCAACACATTTGGACAGCGCCAGAGGCGATTCCAGGCATCCACAACGCTGTTGTTCTCATCGCTGCCCATCGGAGCTCCACCCAGCTCGTGCACGTAGTACCCAGGCGGAGGCGCGCCTGCTTTCATGGCCTCCATGTTGCTGACAACAGGTTCGATCAGCGGCACCTTGACAAGATCCGTGAGCGGTTGAATCTCCCCTCCACCAAGAGCAATGGCCTCAGCCATCATGGTGTGCATGTGAGCCACCATCGCTGTTTCGTTCGCTCCCCATCGGCAGCTGATATGCGGGATCGGAACGCCCCAGCGATCGACTGTTTCCGACAAGGTGACCCGGTTTTGAGCGGACGGAAGCACTTCCCCGTGACCAATCAGAAAACCCAAGCGACAGTCGGGATTCCTTTTTAACCACCAGGGCGGATCAAAGCGATTGATTGCGCCCCAAAGTCCATACCCTCTTGAAAATGGGAGAAGCCCGTCGCGTTGTGGTGGGAGACTCCCAAAGGGAAGGAAAAAACTTCCAGCCCCCGACAATTGGCTGGTGGGGTCTTGGTCTTGGAGAGGTTGACGCCCACTCCTGCTTGGAACGGCAAAGAAGCGGCAGGTGGAGACGTGATCCATCAAGTGACGTCCCAGGCTGGCTGAGGGATCCTGAAAGCCTCCTTCTGGTGCTGAGCCCTCTGAGAGCAATAGAAATCGCAGCGAGGCAATGGTGGAAGCGCAGAGAACCACCAAAGCTGCCTCCAAGGCCATGCGCTCACCGTTGCGTTGATCGATCACAACGACTCCGCGGGCACGACTTTGATCGCCGTTCATCAGTAGGCGTTCTGCCAGGTGCCCTGACAGCACTTCCACGCGTCCAGTGGAGAGGGCTGCGTTGAGACTGCTTCCCGGACTGCTTGATGGGGGCCATGGACACTCTGCGGACGGTTGATGTGCTGAAAACCCGCGGGAGTGAATCATCTTGATGTCAGCCGAGTCCTGGAGGTCCCTCGCCAGCTGTTCTTCCTCTGGGGTGAAGCTCAGGGGTGCGGTGGTGCATCCATCTGGGAGCTGCGCTAGTCCATCTCTGTTGCCATGAACAGCAAATTGCCGCTCCAGAGAGGAATAATGCGGATCGAGATCTTGATGGGAAATCGGCCAGGAGTACCCGTGGCCATCCCGTTCTGCAGCTTTAAATTCCAGGTCTGAGAGTCGAAGGGTGATTCCACCCCAGGTCAAACTTCTGCCTCCAACCTGGCGTCCTTGAGTCCAGAGAAAAGGTTGATCGTTTGGTGTGGAATACGGATAGCGCTGCTCATCGGCATAGAGCAGTGGATTGTGTTTCCAATAGCCGGGGTGCTGGGCCTGAAGCCGATGCTGTCCGCTGAGAAGGCCGCGAACCCGTCTCATGCTGTTGCTGGGTTCGCTCCCCAGGGCCTCTTGAGCGCTGAGGTCGGGTCCTGTTTCCACCACCAGGACACGGACCCCTGCTTCAGCGAGCGTTTGGGCGGCCACGCCTCCGGTTGCACCTGAACCGATCACGATGGCTTCGAAGGGTTTCAGCGGCACAGCTCAAGCGATGACCTGTTCTTAGTGTCCCTCTTCGCCAGCGGATTCGATCAGCTGTTCGATCAGCTGAGTGACCTGGCAGAGACTGAGTGCCTTGATCAGTCGTTGGGATGGGGATGTCTTGATCCAATCATTGAAGTTCCCCTCAGACTTCATTCCTGATAGTGATTGCTATTTGAAGTAAGAATCGATCTAATAAGCCTTGCTTTGGACAGTCTTGATGTTTTGTTGATCGGATTAATGCGGAATTAGTTTTTAGGATAAAGTTTTTGACTTATTTGTTTTATGAGAAGTGAGGTTTTGTATTGCGCGCGCCCATTCATGGGTGACCCTCTACTTGTCAATCAATGGTTTAAGTGTGAGAACACGTTGCTGGGTCTGAAGTCCAAGAATGAATGATTCTTCGAACATGGATGGGATTGACGTGTCAAACATTAAAAAACCCCTCGTAAAGAGGGGCTTTTTGATTTGGTGGCGGGGGGGAGATTTGAACTCCCGACCTTCGGGTTATGAGCCCGACGAGCTACCAGACTGCTCTACCCCGCGTTGACTTCAAAACTATACAACTTGGGGTTCACAGCCCTAGCGATTGTGAGCATTCACGCGCGGAGCTCTCCCTTCACTTCGAGCCGCAGGCCTGGGCCGATGATCAACATCTTGTCCTCCAGTTCGTCCAGGCTCCCCTGAGTGATCCAATCAAGTTGACGCAGTAGATGCAGCGCGACCGCCTGTTTGGCACGACGAGAGCCATCTTCCACCTTGATCGCAACTCCCAGGCCATCTCCCGTTCTGCTCAGGCACTGAACGCCTTCGGCCCCCCCCTTGCTAATGACCTGCTGATGCGAGCGGGACATGAGCTCTGTGTCGAAGCGACCCTCTCCGGCCACAAGCTTGGGGTGGGCGAGCATCGCTCTGCTGATTTGCTCTAGCTCTGCATGGGTTGAAGCGCCGAGATGGGCGTAGAGCAAGGCGATCTGGGACAGCTGCAGGAGCAGGGTGGGCGCACCGCAGTCATCGCGCTCAGCCACGAGTTCCTGCGCTGGGAGTCCAAGGATTTCCCCCACGCGCCGATTGATTTCTTGCTGCAGTGGATGGTCACCTTGGAGATAGCTCTCGAGGGGCCACCCCATTTTTCGTGATGTGGCAAGGAATGCCGCATGTTTTCCAGAGCAATTGTGCTCCAGGGGACTGTGACCCCAAGCTGGAATTGGACAGTGGAGGTCGTCCGGCTCTAGTTGGGCGTTCCAAAGCAGTCGGAACGCTTCCCTGGCATGTTCAGCAGTCCCGGCATGGGAGGCACAACTGATCGCCAAGCCGCGATCGCCAAAGTCATAGCTTCCGGAGGCGCCACTGCTGAGGGCAGGCAATGCCTGGAAGGGCTTGAGTGCTGATCTCACGAAGGTTTCATGATCAGCCCGTCCGGCCTTCATCAGGATTCTGCCTTTTGCATCACAGACCACGGCATGGACGCGATGGATGGATTCCACCGAGGAACCTCGTTTCAGCACGACCTCAAAAGCAGGACAGCTGGAGTTTCTGGACGATCTGCCGTAGCCAGAAGAAAGGGTCATAGAGGAGATCTCAGCAAGAAAATGTCAGCGAAATTAGAGAGCCGTACAGAGGCTGGCTCCACCAAGAATCAGACCTGTGGTTGTGGCCATGGCTCTGCCTAGCCGTCCAAGGATGGGGCGAACTTCATGTTGGGCAAGCAGCAGATCACGTTCGCGCCAGGACAAGGGTTTTTCCCAAACCTGTCCGTCATACCAACCGGATTCTTCGTATTCCACGCGTTCAGAAAGAAGACGCTTGTGGACATAGCTCCAACCCAGCCATTGGCGCACCAATAACAACATCGGTAAAACCAGCCCCGAAACAGCACCTGACAGCACGAGGCGAACGGGATCGTGTCTCAAGCTCCAACTACCGCTCGCGATCAACACGGTGAGAGGAACGATCAGAAGCCAACTCAAAACCAAAGCTTTGTCTAGATCGATTTGTCGATGACGCGGCCAGGCAAAAAACCATGATTGGCTGAGCTGGGAAAACTCTTCCTGGGGACGTTGGTCCGGGGGAACAGGGCAGGAGATTGTCGCGGCCATATGAACAGGTGTCAGAGGCCTGTGGATGTCTCGGACGCTAGATGGGGACGGCGTTCACCGTGACTCCAGAACGCTTCTAGGTCGTAATAACTGCGTTCCTGCGATTGCAGGATGTGAACAATCAACTCGCCGTAATCCAGCAGGGCCCAGCGACCTTCATTCAGCCCTTCCTTGCGCAAGGGGAGTCGTTGCGCTTCCTCTTCCAGGCGGTCTTCAACCGATCGAGCCATGGCCTTGACCTGAACGTCACTCTGACCGCCTGCAATCACTAACCAATCGGCCAGGCTTGAGACCTCTTCGACCCGAATCAGCTGGATATCCACACCCTTGCGGTCATCGCAAGCCTCGGCTGCAAGCTCAGCGAGTTGTTCACTATCCATAAACGTTCTCGCTGGCAACGGATTGATTGGAGCCTTGTTGCTGAGCCATTTCAGCCCTTGCTTTGCCTGCACTTTTGCGGAGGGCTTCCAGCCGATCTTCGTAAAAACTCCGCTTTTTCTTTTTGCGTGTCTGCTCCACTAACTCCTTGAGGGCGCCACCCAAGCTTTTGTAGGAGTTCGGAACGCTGTAACCAAAGCGGCAAGCCAGATCAATCGCCCGCTCATCTGCTGCGATCGCATCACGAAGACGCTTCTCGGCGTTGTTTTTGAGATATAGGCGATAGCCAGCAAACCCGGACAAGCCAAGGGCCATGAACAACAGCAGACCGTCCTGGACCCAAAGCTCACCAATCGCGCCGCCCAGGCCAATAGCCAGAGCAGCCATTTCCCATCCATCTCTGGGGATGGTGTCGTTTTGGATGCGACCAACTTCGTGCCAAAACAGCAGGTTTCTGTGATCGAGAGCGAAGCTGTCCCATAGGTCGAGATCCACCTGAATCTCGACCTCATCTCTGCCGATCTCTTCAAGCGTGATCAGAGCAGGTTCCACAGCAGCAGCAGCTTCCACGAACACCCAGCTCTGCATCTCTGGTGGCAGCAACCCTTTCAGTCGCTGGAGCTCACTCATGGTGAATCAAGCACTCCTTTCCCCCAACGCTAGCGACCAACCGACCCGAAAGGTTGCTGGTGAAATCTTTCAAGGGCTCCACATGGGAGTATTGGCTGGTTTGGCTGTATTGAAGGCCCATGCCCCGGCGGAACGATCTTCGTCGCATCCTCCTGTTGGGTTCCGGACCGATTGTGATCGGACAGGCCTGCGAGTTCGACTATTCGGGAACTCAGGCTTGTAAAGCCCTGAGGGCAGAGGGATTTGAGGTCATCCTGATCAACTCGAATCCGGCTTCGATCATGACGGATCCGGAAATGGCGGATCGCACGTACGTCGAGCCGCTCACGCCGGACGTTGTTACGCGCGTGATTGAACAGGAGCGGCCCGATGCCTTGCTTCCAACCATGGGAGGGCAGACCGCTCTAAATCTGGCGGTTGCTCTCGCCGAAAATGGAACGTTGGAGCGGTTTGGCGTTGAGCTGATTGGTGCTGATCTCAAAGCAATTCAAAAAGCGGAAGACCGTCAACTGTTCAAGCAGGCGATGGAGCGCATTGGCGTTCACGTGTGCCCGTCAGGGATCGCGTCCAATTTGGACGAGGCTGAATCTGTTGGTGCCTCGATTGGCAGCTATCCACGCATCATTCGACCCGCCTTCACGCTCGGTGGAAGTGGCGGGGGGATTGCCTACAACCCCGAGGAGTTCAGTGCCATTTGCAAGACAGGCCTTGATGCCAGTCCTGTCTCTCAAATTCTGATTGAGAAATCTCTTCTCGGCTGGAAGGAATTTGAGCTTGAGGTGATGCGTGATTTGGCAGACAACGTCGTGATTGTTTGCAGCATCGAGAATTTGGATCCCATGGGGGTCCACACCGGTGACTCGATCACCGTGGCACCAGCCCAAACGCTGACAGATCGGGAATACCAAAGGTTGCGAGATCAATCGATCGCGATCATTCGTGAGATCGGTGTGGCCACAGGTGGCAGCAATATTCAGTTCGCCATCAATCCGGCTGATGGCGAAGTGGTGGTGATCGAAATGAATCCAAGGGTGAGTCGCTCCTCTGCCTTGGCCAGCAAGGCCACTGGATTTCCGATTGCCAAGATCGCTGCGAGGTTGGCGATTGGATACACCCTCGATGAGATCCTCAACGACATCACTGGGAAGACACCAGCCTGTTTTGAGCCGACCATCGACTACGTGGTGACGAAAGTCCCTCGCTTTGCATTTGAAAAGTTCCGGGGATCTCCCGCTGTTTTGACAACCGCGATGAAGTCGGTTGGTGAGGCGATGGCCATCGGTCGTTGTTTCGAAGAGTCGTTCCAGAAAGCCTTGCGATCCTTGGAAACTGGTCTGTCCGGCTGGGGGGGTGATCGTCCGGAGCCCTCGTGCTCCAAAACCGATCTTGAACGCTCGCTACGGACACCTTCTCCCGATCGGATTTTAGCTGTCCGTAGCGCCATGCTGGCAGGAATGACGGATGATCATATTTATGAATTGAGCCATATTGATCCTTGGTTTCTTGCAAAGTTAAGGGGATTGATTGATGCTGAATCTGAGCTTTTAAAGGGCCGCACGCTCGGAGATCTGGATGAGCCAGCGCTGTTAAAACTTAAAATGTTGGGGTATTCAGATCGTCAAATTGCCTGGTTTGTTGATAGTAAAGAGCTGGATGTGCGAGAGCGCAGGGATCAATTGGGTGTGATTCCTGTCTTTAAAACAGTGGATACATGCGCCGCTGAATTTGCCTCCTCCACTCCTTATCACTACTCAACCTATGAACGTCCGCTATTTCGCTTGAAGCCAGATGGACAACTTCAACCCATGGCTCCTTCCACTGAAGTTGCCGTTGAAACAAGACCCAAGCTAATGATTTTGGGTGGAGGTCCTAATCGCATCGGCCAGGGTATTGAATTTGATTACTGTTGTTGTCACGCCTCTTTCTCTGCGCAGGATCAGGGTTTTGCGACGGTGATGTTGAACAGCAATCCTGAGACGGTCTCTACGGATTACGACAGCAGTGACCGTCTTTATTTTGAGCCTCTAACGCTCGAAGATGTGCTGAATGTGATTGAGGCAGAGTGCCCCAGTGGAGTGATTGTTCAATTTGGTGGGCAGACACCTCTCAAGCTTGCATTGCCTCTTTTGAACTGGTTGTCAACACCGAAGGGAGTGTCGACCGGGACTCAAATTTGGGGAACCTCACCAGAATCTATCGATCTCGCGGAAGATCGAGAACAGTTCGAGGCCATTTTGCGCAAACTTGATATCCGACAACCTCGTAATGGTCTGGCTCGAAGTGAAATTGAAGCGCGATCCATTGCTGGCAAGGTTGGCTATCCCGTCGTGGTTCGTCCCTCCTATGTTTTAGGTGGGCGCGCTATGGAAGTCGTCTACGACGAGACGGAGCTCAATCGCTATATGAAAGAAGCTGTTCAAGTAGAGCCAGATCACCCTGTGCTGATTGATCAGTATCTAGAAAATGCTGTTGAGGTTGATGTTGATGCCCTTTGTGATCGTGAGGGCACTGTTGTGATTGGTGGCTTGATGGAACATATCGAACCGGCAGGAATTCACTCTGGAGATTCAGCCTGTTGTTTGCCTTCTATCTCTCTGAGTGATGATGCTTTGGCTGTTATTCGGCGTTGGAGTGAGGCGTTAGCGACCACATTGAAAGTTCAAGGATTGATTAATTTGCAATTCGCGGTTCAACGTGATGTCGATGGAGAAGAGAAGGTGTTCATCATCGAAGCCAATCCCCGTGCGTCTCGAACGGTTCCCTTTGTGGCCAAAGCCACCGGTGTGCCTTTGGCCCGTCTGGCAACACGCCTGATGGCTGGTGAAACCTTGAGTCAGGTTGGTCTGCTGAAGGAGCCCATTCCTCCTTTGCAAACCGTGAAAGAAGCGGTGCTCCCCTTCCGGCGTTTTCCAGGGGCCGATTCTCTTCTCGGTCCGGAGATGCGCTCGACTGGTGAAGTGATGGGTTCTGCATCTGATTTCGGCATGGCTTTTGCCAAGGCAGAACTCGCGGCAGGGGAAGCGCTGCCTACCGCCGGAACCGTCTTCCTTTCGACGCATGATCGCGACAAGACGGACTTGGTGCCTGTGGCGCGCCAGCTGATTGGATTGGGCTTCGAGTTGATAGCCACGTCTGGAACTGCCAGGGCTTTGCGTGAGCAAGGGTTGGATGTTCAGTCTGTCCTCAAGGTGCATGAGGGACGGCCCAACATCGAAGACCTGATTCGTTCTGGCGGGGTGCAGTTGGTGATCAATACTCCGATTGGACGTCAAGCTGCTCACGATGATCGCTATTTGCGCCGGGCCGCTCTCGACTATTCCGTTCCCACCCTCACCACACTGGCTGGTGCGCGTGCAGCTGTTGAGGCGATTGAAGCCTTGCAAACTCGAACAATCGTGATTCATGCCTTACAGGACGTCCACGCATCGCTTGTTGGCCAGTAGGGTTTTAAAAGCTTGCCGTTGATCTCTTGACCACGACCTCCGCGACAGTTATCGCTACAGGCAGCGATTGCCGGGATGCTTTTCGTGCTGCTTATCAAAACCGTTACACCTGGGATCCAGGATTTTCCGGATACTCAGGTCGCTGCATTTGGCTCCAAGGTGAGCGCTCTGTTGAAGGGACGTTCCATGTTGGCTCTGATCTAAAAGCCAAGGTTGAAGGGGTCTCCGATCCTGAAGTTGAAAAAGCTTTCGCGTCGCAACTTTGGGAAGTCTGCATTCATCGTGTGCGCCGCACATTTGAACAGACCCATTCTGAAAATACCTTTACCGCCGGTGATTGCACCGATGAAGGTCTTGAGGTGATTATTGGCGGTAAAGGTGAAGGTGATAAGTACCGAATTAAAAATGATGTTGTGACGATGGTCCATCGTCATATTCATGGAACGGTGGTAACCATTCATACCGAAAGCACAACTGATACAGGGAATGGTTACCTCAGTCGTTGTTACACCAGTCAGTACTCTGATCCAGCGAGTGGAGAGGCCCGCGGAGGAATGAATCGTTTCACCGACACCTTTGTTCCCGTTTCTGAAGGTGGTGCTTGGGTGCTGAGCGAGCGCACAATTCGTACGGATGCATGCGCTGATTCTCCTGCAAGTGAGCAGACTTTTCGCTTTGTTGACCTGACAAGCGCCTGAAATGTGGCACCATTGGCTGAGTTTCAGCTGATGGATGGAAACACTTATTTCGGCAATCAACGATCCCATCAATGGGATCGTTTGGGGCTGGCCGATGGTCATTTTGATTGCAGCGACGGGCATTCTTTTGATGTTCGGCCTGCGTTTGATGCCGTTGCAACGCTTGATCTTTGGCGTTCGAGTGTTGGCTACCAGGTCAAGCGCCTCTGAACAGGGAGATATTTCTCCTTTCGCAGCTTTGATGACATCTCTGTCTGCCACGATCGGCACCGGCAATATTGCTGGTGTTGCTGGTGCCATCGCCGTGGGTGGACCCGGGGCTGTGTTTTGGATGTGGGTGATTGCTGTGTTTGGTATCGCTACCAAATACGGCGAGGCTGTGTTGGCTGTGAAATATCGCGAAGTTGATGGCCTTGGGAACCACGTCGGTGGTCCGATGTATTACATCCGCAATGGTCTTGGTAAAAACTGGCAATGGCTTGCTGTTTTGTTTGCCACGTTTGGAATGCTTGCTGGTTTTGGAATTGGCAACGGTGTTCAGTGTTTTGAAGTCTCCAGTGCTTTGGAGGCCTTTGGTATTCCAAGGTTGGTGACTGGATTGGTGCTTGGAGTGCTTGTCTTTGCTGTGATTATTGGCGGAATTGACCGGATTTCTCAAGCAGCCTCAGCTTTGGTTCCAGCGATGACCATTCTCTATATCCTTGCCTGCGTTGTTGTTTTAGGGATCAATATTCTTGACGTACCTGCAGCTTTTGGAACGATTTTCTCCAATGCTTTCAGTGGAGAAGCTGCTGTAGGTGGAGCGGTGGGGCAGGTGGTTCTTATGGGCTTTAAACGCGGCATTTTTTCCAATGAAGCTGGTTTAGGAAGTGCACCAATTGCCCATGCGGCCGCCAAAACGAATGACCCCGTTCGTCAAGGCACTGTTGCAATGTTGGGAACCGTGATCGATACCTTGATTCTCTGCACGTTGACGGCACTGGTGATCATTACCAGTGGGGTTTATGGCGGTGGAGAGTCCGGTGCGAATCTCTCGATCTTGGCGTTCAATACAAGCCTGAGCGGTGCCGGATGGGTGGTCACTGCCGGACTCATCGTGTTTGCGTTCACAACCGTTCTCGGTTGGAGTTTCTATGGAGAACGCTGCACCGAATTCTTGTTTGGCGAAAGGGCGATCAAGCCCTTCCGCTTTGTCTGGGTTGCCGTTGTTGTGATCGGCTCTGTGGCAGGAGATCGAGGCGTTGTTTGGGGTGTCGCTGACACCCTGAATGGCCTGATGGCTCTTCCAAACCTTGTTTCTTTGATCCTGCTCTCGCCAGTGATTATCAAGCTCACTGGCGACTACAACTTCAGTCGCTCTCAGGAAGAGGGCTGACCTCTTTTAGGCGTTCGTTGAGCTGCATCGCCATTGACTGGCGCCCTACCGCTAACACTTTGAGGGTGTCCTCATGCATGCGTAATTGGGCGTCAGCAACCTGCATTCCTCGGACGAGCTCTTTCAATTCATCTGGAAGCTTATTCAGGTCGTAGCGTTTTCCTTCAAAGGTCAGAATTGGGTTCTGGTCTTGGGAAACGGAAGAGCTGGTCATCAATGGAGAGCAAACGGGTGAATCTTATTGGCTGGTGCGTTACTTGAAACCATTCATTCGTTAACGCGGATGAATTGCCTTTCGCAGAGTTCTCGATATCTGCCGCCCAGGCTCATCAGAGCGTCGTGGCTGCCCTGTTGGCTAATGCGACCATGCTCTAAGACAACAATCAGGTCGGCTTCTTGAACGGTGGCCAGACGATGGGCGATCACAATCACAGTTCGGCCCAGCATGGCTTGCTTGAGTCCAAGTTGAACGGCGGCCTCCGCCTCTGCATCGAGGGCACTGGTGGCTTCATCCAACAACATCACGGCGGGATTTCCCAGCACAGCCCTGGCAATGGCAATGCGCTGGAGCTGTCCGCCGGAAACGTTGGTGCCGCGCTCCTGCAGACGGGTGTTGTAGCCGTCTGGGAGACGGATGATGAAATCGTGGGCGTTCGCGAGCTTTGCGGCTTGATGGAGCTGTTCCTGCGTGGCCTGTCGACCAAATCGAATCGCTTCCGCGATCGTTCCTGAAAAGACGCTGCTGCGTTGCGGCACAAGAGCGACTTGTTGTCTCAGGTCGCGCGCGCTGACCTGGCTCAGATCTTTGTCATCAAAAAGGAGCTGTCCTTTGTTGACGCGATTAAAGCGAAGGAGCAGAGAAAAAAGTGTTGTCTTACCAGCCCCCGACGGTCCCACGAGGGCCACAACTTGTCCGGCCTTGATGGAGAGATTGAAGTTTTGAAGAACTGGCTGCCCTGGGGTGTAAGCGAATTCGACTTCATGGAAGTTCAAATCTCCTCGCAAGCGACCAAGCGGAAGCGACGGGACGGGATCGGCGGGTTCCGAAGGCTCCTTCTCGATTTCACGCAGACGGCGCAGTGAGGATTGTCCCTGCTGAAATTCGTTGTAATTCGCCGTGACATGGGCGATCGGATCGATCAGCAGGACCAGGCCGGTGAGATAACTGATCAACTCAGGGACGGCAAGGTCGCCGCTACTGATCCTGATCGCGGCTAAGACCAGGACGGTGGCGAAACCCAGGACCTCAATGATCCCGACCACGGGATGTTGAAGCGCCACCAGGCGATAGGTGTTGTACCGAGCTTGGCGGTGCTGATCGATTTCATCTTCAAAACGGCGCTCTAGCCAGGGTTCTGCGGCAAACGCGCGTACCAGTGGTAGCCCTTCGATGGCTTCTCCCAGCAGACCTGCCAGCTCACTCACCTTTTTTTGGCTTCGTTCTGTGGCGACCATCACCCTCGCTCCAAACAGGCTGATCAGCCAGGCAACGAAGGGTGCGAGTAGCAGGATTGCGAGGGTTAATTTCCAGTCAAGCCAAAGCATGTAGCCAAGAACGGCCACTAACTGCAGTGCACTTGGGATGCTGTCGTGGAGGGTTTTGTAAATCACCTCGCTCACACGATCGGCATCTTCGGTGAGCCGATAGGTGAGATCACCTGACGACATTTTTTCCAAGGCACCCAGCTGCACCTTCTGAAGCCTTTGAAACAGATCTCGTCTCAGCGACTGGCTGACTTGCAGAGCAGGACCTGCAAGCAGGGAGTCTTGGCCAAATTGTGCGAGCTTTTGGATCGCGAAGACCAACAAAACCAGGCCAATGACCGGCAGGATTCTTTGCAAATCACCCGAGCCCACATCGGGCAAGAGTCGGCCCATCAGTCGCATCAACACCAACTGGCTGCTGACAAAAACCAGCATGCAAAGAGTGCCGATCGCCAGGAGCCGCCTGTGAGGTCGCAGCAGTGGAATCAACCTGCGGAATCCCGCTTCTGATGGCTTCAGCATCAAGTCAGACTATCAATGGCGATTGGACTGACTGGTGCAGGAATGAGACTTGATCAATTCCTTAAATGGATGGGCTGGGTGGCGACGGGTGGAGAAGCCAAGCTGCGGATTCAGGGGGGTGATGTGTTCGTCAATGGCGACCTTGAGCAGCGGCGTGGCCGTCAACTGAAAGCCGGCGATCGCGTCCAAATGGGTGTCGACTCTGCCGAAGTTTCGGATTCTCTTCAGGCAGGGCCGTAAGTTGTCAGCTGCTGAGCTGCAGAGGACGGAAGCGTGCGCAAACCGGTGATTGCTGGCAACTGGAAAATGCACATGACCTGTGCGCAAGCCAGGGCCTGGATGGGCACGTTTCTCCCTCTCATTGCAGAGCTGCCCGATGACCGACATCTGGTGGTGGCTCCACCCTTCACGGCGATCAGCACGCTCGCTGAGCTGAGCCAAGGAACGCGCCTTGAACTATCCAGCCAGAACGTGCACTGGGAGGGAGAGGGCGCGTACACCGCTGAGATCTCTCCGAGCATGCTCAAGGAGCACAACGTTGAATACGCAATCGTTGGTCACAGCGAACCTCGCAAGTACTTCAGCGAGAGTGACGAACAGATCAACCACCGGGCTCGATCGGCTCAAACCAATGGCTTGATTCCGATTGTTTGCGTTGGTGAAAGCGACGAGCAGCGCAGCCGAGGAGAGGCTGAGCGGGTCATTCGTCGTCAGGTTGAACAGGGCTTAGAAGGACTGGACCCCAGCCAGCTGGTGGTGGCCTATGAGCCGATCTGGGCGATTGGTACGGGCAAAACCTGTGAAGCGAGTGAAGCCAATCGCATCTGCGGATTGATTCGTAGTTGGGTGGGCTCACCAGATTTGATCATTCAATACGGGGGCTCGGTGAAACCAGGCAACATCGACCAGTTGATGGGAATGAGTGATATCGATGGGGTGTTGGTTGGCGGTGCCTCTCTCGACCCTGAAGGCTTTGGGCGGATCGCGAACTACGTGAAAAGCTGACGTCGATGCGCTGGCCGAAGGATTGGGGCACGCGCCCTGCCGTGATGGGAGTGATCAACCTCACTCCCGATTCCTTTAGCGATGGTGGTCAGTTCAATCAGCTCGATCGGGCCTTGGCTGAGGCGGCGCGTCAGGTTGCCTCAGGGGCTGATTGTTTGGATTTAGGTGCGCAAAGCACCAGGCCGAATGCGACTGAAGTGGGAGCGGATGAGGAGCTCAAGCGCCTGTTGCCAACGCTGAAGGCCATTCGTGCCGCTTACCCCAAGGTGTTGATCTCCGTTGATACCTTTCTTGCCGGGGTCGCCAACCAGGCGCTGGAGGCTGGCGCTGATTGGATTAACGATGTGAGCGGTGGACGCCGTGATTCAGGGATGTTTCCGCTGATAGCTCGTGCGGGCTGCCCATTTGTGCTGATGCACAGTCGCGGCACGAGCCAAACGATGGATCGCTGCACGGATTATGGAGAACAGGGTGTTGTCCAAACGGTTTTGGAGGAATTACGAGCAGCAACAACGTGCGCTCTTGAGGCCGGTGTGAATCGTGACCAGTTGCTTTGGGATCCAGGCCTTGGTTTTGCGAAAACAACCGCACAAAATCTCACCCTGTTGCAGCAGCTCGAGACCCTTGTGGCTGAAGGGATTCCCCTGTTGCTGGGTCCCTCTCGAAAACGTTTTATCGGGGCTGTGCTCGATGAACCAAGAGCTCGTGCCCGTCTTTGGGGGACGGCTGCTGTCTGTGCCAGGGCGGTGGAGGCTGGCGTTGCCGTCCTACGTGTGCACGACGTAGGACCTATTCATCAAGTGGTGACCATGGCCTCAGCCATTCGTTCAGATCGCTAGAACAGCGGTCGAATTCCATGTGGCGATGATGAGTGAACCGAGTCTCACTCTTTTGTATGACGGTGCTTGTCCGCTGTGTCTTCGAGAAGTCAAGTTTCTGAAACGCCGCGATTTGCATGGAAGGCTCGCTTTTATCGACATCGATCAAGACGCCTACGACCCTGCCCAATGGAAGGGAATTAGTTACCGAGAAGCGATGGCACGCATTCATGCCATCCGTGCTGATGGAGAGATTCTTCAGGATGTGGCTGTGTTCCGAGAGGCCTATCGCTGCGTTGGACTTGGTTGGATCTATGCCCCGACCCAATGGCCTCTGATTGGATCTTTGATCGATCGCATCTATGCACTTTGGGCTTCGCAGCGTTTGCGTATGACAGGACGAGCAAGCCTGAATGAACTATGCAATTGCAAGCAGAATGCTTCTTGATTCAGGGGAATTTGCGAAGAAAAGTTTTCTAATTGCATGATAATTGCCTCCTCTATCTCGTTTTAGAGTCTCTAAAAAGCAAGCATATTTTTTGAATGCTTTGAGTTTGCAAGCTCTTATTTAAGAGATTCTACTGTTGGCTTGTATTCGCGAGCCCTTGAGTCGGAGATAAGTTTTAATAGCATAATCAATAAAAAGCTGCAAATATACATTGTTAATGGCTTTAGCCGGCTATTTCATTAAAGCGTTTTTGTGCTTACGGGATTTATTTATGAGATAGAATCGGAAAAGATTACCCCTCAGATGTGACTCCTTCGATTCGATCCTCAACCTCTTGATAAAGCTCTTGAAGTTGCTGGATGTTTTCGTCAGATGTTTCCCAGTATCCACGGCCATTTACTTCTAGCAGGGTGCCCACAATGCGCCTGAAGCTATGAGGGTTGAGTTCCAGTAAGCGTTTGCGCATTTCTGGATCGTTGATGAATGTTTCATTCGCTTCTTCGTACACAAAGTTGTCAACAGACCCGCTAGTCGCACTCCACCCGAGCGTGAAGTTGAGTCGTTTGGCTACTTCACGCACACCTTCATAACCCGAATCAAGCATCCCTTCGTACCACTTTGGATTCAGTAATTTGGTGCGCGAGTCAAGGCGAATGGTTTCGCTTAAGGAGCGAACCTGAGCATTTGCCGTGGTCGTGTCTGCGATGTAGCTCGTGGGTGTTTTCCCATCATCGCGGAGTCCCTGAATCAGCTTGGTGGGGTCGCTGTCGAAGTAATGGCTGACATCGGTGAGCGAGATCTCAGCGGAGTCGAGATTTTGGAATGTCACGTCTGCTGTCTTCATGACTGATTCGAAGACATCGCGCTTTTGATCCATTTCGCCGGGGTTGTCGGCATTAAATGCAAACGTTTTGCGGGAGAGATACATCTCCTGCAGTTCTCCTTCCTCTTCCCAACTGCTGTTTTCAACGGCGAGGTTCACATTTGAGCTGTAACTGCCGCTGGCATTAGAAAACACACGGCAGGCAGCATCGCGAAGGGTTGTTCCTTCTTTTTCAGCTTGTTCAAGAGCATGTTTTCGAACAAAGTTTTGTTCAATGGCTTCATCAGATTCCGCAGCCATCTTCACGCCTTGATCGATCAGGGCCATCTGATTGATAAATAAATCTCGGAACACGCCCGAACAATTCACCACAACATCAATCCTTGGTCGGCCCAGTTCTTCCAGGGGAATGAGCTCTAGCTTGTTAACCCTGCCTAAGGAGTCTGGAACGGGGCGAACTCCGATGAACCAAAGGATCTGTGCGAGAGATTCCCCGTAGGTTTTGATGTTGTCTGTTCCCCAGAGCACGCAAGCGATGGTTTCAGGCCAATCGCCTTGTTCTGCTCTCTGGCGTTCGATCAATTTGTCGACAACAACTTTGGCTGCAGCAACAGCTGCTCTGGTTGGAATCGCTTGAGGATCCAGAGCGTGAATGTTTTTGCCACTGGGCAGTACGCCTGGATTCCTGATTGGGTCTCCACCAGGTCCTGGGAGAACGTATTCCCCATCAAGAGCCCTTAAGAGGCTCTCCATTTCCATGTCTGCGCAGATTTGTTGGAGGCAGAAACGCAAATAGGTAAACAGGGTGTCCAGCGCCGTGTTGTCGATGCTTGTAAAGCCACCAGCTGAACAGGCTCGGAACCAAGGCGATGGCAGTTTGAATCCGAAGCGAGAGATCAGATCCAGCAACCAACCAAAGTTTTCGCGCATGTTGACGCGACCATCACCCCCTGTAAGCGATCGCACCATGGAACCCACAGCAGCGCGTGAGACTTCAGTGATCGTGCGATTGAGCTCCACATCTTCAAGCACACCATCGTCGTTGCCTCGATAGATGTCTTCAATCTTGCGGCCGATCGATTCTGCGAGCAGCCCAGGAAGAGAACGAAGGCCTTCTTCTTCACGCTCCAAGGCGGCAATGCTCACCAGCGTTGCAATCGCTTCTTCTGCTGTGGGCGGCTTGCCGATGGTATGGAGGCCGCATGGAAGCAGGCGACTCTCAATTTCCATCAATTGGCGGTAGATGGCCCCAACAATGGCGTCGCGATCTTCAAGCGTTAGATCAGAGGAATCATCGTCTGGAAGGGTGACGTCTTTATCAAGATTGCAAAGGCGAGCGGTTTCCACGATTGCATTCACAATCTGAACTCCTCGACCGCTTTCCCTCAGTTGTTGATAGGAACCCACCAACTCACCCAGCTCCTTTAATCCTTTGTAGAGGCCAGCATTTTCTGCTGGAGGTGTGAGGTAACTAATCGTGGACGCATATCCCCGCCGCTTAGCAATCGTTGCTTCAGATGGATTATTTGCTGCGTAGTAATAGAGATTGGGCAAGGCTCCGATGAGGGAGTCTGGATAACAGGTTTCACTCATACCCATTTGCTTGCCGGGCATAAATTCAAGGGACCCATGGGTTCCGAAATGGAGCACGGCATCTGCTCCCCAAACTTTCTCTAAATAGGTGTAATAGGCCGCAAATCCATGGTGGGGACTTGCGCTGCGGGAATAGAGAAGGCGCATGGGATCGCCTTCATAACCAAACGTTGGTTGTACCCCTACAAAAATATTTCCAAAATGACGTCCATAAATCAATAAATTCTGTCCGTCACTGTTTAAATTACCTGGTGGTTTTCCCCAGTTTTCCTCTAAGCGTTCGGAATAGGGAGTGAGTCGTTCATACTCTTCAACGCTCATGCGATGGGCGATCGAGAGTTCTGGTGAGCCTTGAAGGGCTTCTGGATCGTTGATGACTGTTTCCATGAGTGCCTTGGCATCACGCGGCATGTCCTGCACGTCGTATCCCTTGGCCTTCATCTCTTGAAGAACCCTGTGAATGGAATCGAAAACGTTTAGATAGGCGGCCGTTCCCACATTTCCCTTGTCAGGGGGAAAGCTGAACACAGTGATCGCTAACTTTTTTTCTGCCCGTGGTTTGAGCCGTAGGGACGACCATCGGATTGCCCTCTCCGCAATGGCATCGACGCGATCTTGAAGGGTGTGGGCCTTGCCAGTGGCGTCATCACGACCAGATAAAACAATCGGTTCGATGGCTCCATCTAATTCGGGAATCGCGATTTGCAGTGCAACTTGTACTGGATGAAGGCCTAGGTCACTTTTCTCCCATTCCTGGGTGGTTTGAAAGACCAATGGCAGGGCCACCATGTAGGGCCTGTTGAGTTTTTTGAGCGACTCCACAGCCTTCGGGTGATCCTGACGCGCTGGACCGCCAACCAAGGCAAAGCCTGTCAGCGAAACGATGCTGTCGACCAAAGCCTGATCTGAATTGAGCGGGTCGTAGAAGAACGCATTGACAGGCTTTGAGAAATCAAGACCTCCGCAGAAGATCGGAATCACGCGTGCACCACGGAATTCAAGTTCTTGGATGGTGGCTACGTAATGGGCATCGTCTCCCGTCACGATGTGACTGCGCTGAAGCACAAGGCCAATCACGGGCCCCTTACGGGCTTTTTCGTTGAGATCTGGGCGACTGGCCGTCCAATTCAAATATTCCTTCAAGTCCTCAAACATTTGAGGTGCGAGTGGATGCCAAATACCTAGATCAGGAAAGACTTCGGGATCTGCAACGGCTAAATCAGGACGATCATCATTTTCTGATGCCGGAAAAACATATTTATCAGCCAGCATCAGCAGAAAATTGCGCAGATTATCTGGAGTGCCACCCAACCAATATTGAAAACTGAGCATGAAGCTGCGGGCGTCTTGCGCTTTCTCGACAGGCAAATACTTGAGCACCGTTGGAAGGGTGTTCAAAAGTTTGAGCATGGCGTCTTGAAACCCTGCGCCACCAGCTTCCTTTCGCTTTTTCATGAAGCCGGCAATCGCGCTCTTGCTCTGGCCGAGCTGCGCCATCGAGAAGCTGCCAAGCTTGTTGAGACGCATCACTTCTGGCATCGAAGGGAAGACGACTGCGGCCTTCAATCGATCGCGGTGTGGACTGACAGCATCAACAACTTTTTGTGCAAGATCTTCAATGAAGATCAGGGATCCAATGAAGACATCCGTTTCAGCGATGTCTTTTTGAAAATCTGCATAGTTGAGCTCATCACGAAGTTCCTCGATGAGATAACCGCACAGTTCGATGCCAATCGGACCGTCTTGGGCATTAAGGCTGATGGCTGCCTGCGTTAACGCACTCTGATATTGCGGTTCAAGAACGACGTAGACGGCCTTCATGACCGAATGGTGATTGTTGTTCTCAGCAGGAACAATCCGACGATCAGCGGAACGGACCTGCGTAAACATCAGCACTTCTGAGCAATGTAACGAAGCTTACGGGTGTGAGAGTCGCTCTGCTTGAGATCGGCATTTCGTGTTACATCCGCGCCTGGCCCCATAGGCTGAGTCCATCTGCAACACGTTCATGAGCGACATCCAGACCGGCTCGATACCCGTAGTGGTGACCGGTGCGCTGGGTCGAATGGGTGCAGAAGTAATTCGAGCTGTGCAGATGGCTCCGGATTGCCATCTGGTGGGTGCCGTGGACAACACGCCCGGCAAAGAAGGGCAAGACGTGGGCGAATTACTGGGGCTTTCTGCCCTTGAGGTGGCTGTGACTGCCGATCTAGAAGGCTGTTTGTGCTCTGCAAGTCAGGCGGTTCGTGATGCAGGGCCTGGGCAAGGAGCCGTCATGGTGGATTTCACCCATCCTTCGGTGGTGTATTCCAACACCAGAGCTGCGATTGCCTACGGAGTGCATCCCGTGATCGGGACCACGGGGTTGTCACCGGCTCAACTTGATGACCTCCAATCCTTTTCCGACAAAGCATCCGTGGGTGGCGCTGTGATTCCCAACTTCTCTGTGGGGATGGTGCTGCTTCAGCAGGCCGCTGCTGCTGCTGCGCGGTTTTATGACCACGCCGAGCTGACCGAGCTGCATCACAACCGCAAAGCCGATGCTCCTAGTGGAACCTGCATCAAAACAGCCGAACTTATGGAGGAGTTAGGCAAACAATTCAACGAATCAGAAGTGGATGAGCATGAATCCCTTGCTGGTAGCCGTGGTGGGCAGCGTCCGAGTGGGCTGCGATTGCACTCTTTGCGATTGCCTGGCCTGGTGGCCCATCAGGAAGTGATGTTTGGCTCCCCAGGTGAGACCTATACCCTGCGACACGACACGATTGATCGGGCTGCCTACATGCCAGGCGTTTTGCTTTGCGTGCGCAAGGTGCGGCATCTTCAAGCCCTGGTTTACGGCCTTGAGCGTCTTCTTTAAGGGGTTGGCACGATGTTGATTCCGCTTCGTCCCGGTGAGTTGTATCGGTTGATTCCTGCTGTTGCTACGGGCCAGCAATTCAGATCTGCCCTTGGCAATCCTCGAAAAATTCTGCAGCGTTTGCTGATTGCCACGATTGGGGGAGTGATCACTCTCTTGATCAGTCAGAGCCAGCTATCCAGTCGTTGGGGCTCGATCTTGCTGGTGATTGGTGTTGTGTTTCTCCTCTACATCTTGTGGGGACCGATTGTCGAAGCTGGTCGAAAAAATGCAGTCTTACGTCGCTATCCAGCTGCCGCTCTTTTTGAAGGGGAGATCGTTAAGACCTATCGGCAGGAGCGAGTTGAAAATCAAAGGGAGCAGGCTGATGCTCGCGGCCAGCTCGAATTGATTGAAAATCGACGGACTTGGCTGGTGCTGGAGCTAGCTGATGAGGACGGCTATCTCGGACGGATCTCTTTTCCAATGACCAAACAACATGCTTCGATCCGCTCCGGAGTTGTGATCCGTTGCGTGGTCCTGAGTGATCGCAACGACTTTTCGAGGTTGGGGGCCCTAACGGATGCTTGGCTTCCTGGCCTGCGGATGTGGATCGGTGAGTACCCATATCTGCTGCGCCCTGCGTTTGAAGACCTCTGTCGCATGCGCTTGCGCAAAGTTTCTTCACAAATGGGTTACACTTCTTAAACACCGGCAGGTTCCCCATGACTCAGGCCTCTACAAACGCTGCAACCATCCGCGGCGCAACAGTGACCACCGAAGACGGTGGCCGTCTCAATGCCTTCGCAACAGAGCCACGCATGGAAGTTGTGGACGTTGAGAGTGGTTGGGGCTTCCATGAGCGCGCCGAAAAGCTGAACGGTCGCATGGCCATGCTTGGCTTCATCGCTCTGCTTGCAACTGAACTGGCCATGGGTGGTGAATCCTTCACCCGTGGACTGCTCGGAATCGGCTGATCACGGTATGACCGGTTCTTTGGCTCCGATTCGGATCAATGGAGCCGGTCCCACTGGAAGTTTGTTGGCCATTGGTCTTGCGAATTTCGGATACTCAGTTCATCTGTTCGACCCCCTCACTGCGGACCAAATCTGTTCTCGCAGTAGGGCTTACGCGCTAACTCATTCCTCAAGACGTCTCCTAACGCGATTGGGATTTTGGAATGAGTTAGTTCCGTTTTTATCACCATTTAAGACGCTCCGTCTTGAAGATCGTGGTATCAATCGATCTGTAAATTTTACAGAGTTAGATCTTCATTCATCGAATCAATCAACGCAATCTGTTGGTTGGATTTTGGATCATCGTTCCTTGATGAAGCTCTTAATGAGCAGGCTTGAGATTTCACCACATATAAAGCTTCATCTTGGTGAGACGACGCATCAACCATCTAAATCTCTCGATTCTTTTGGTTTGGTGATTGCCGCTGATGGCCCCCGTTCTCCTACGCGATCACAGTTCGGCTTTCCGTGGTGGTCCCACACCTATACGCAGGGCTGCTTAACCGCGAAAGTTCGTTTTTGTGACCTTAATTCTGAATACGCTTTTGAATGTTTTAGGCCGGAAGGACCTTTGGCTATTCTTCCTCTAGGGAATTCCGATTTCCAAGTTGTATGGAGTGCGCCTCTTCATCGATGCCGTCAGCTAGCAGGTCTTGGAACGTCTGCTTTTTTGGATCAGCTTTCTACCATTCTTCCTCAGGGACTCGAGCCTGATGCTTTGCTCGATTCACCGGCTGCCTTTCCTCTAGAGATTAGTTTTGCACCAAAACTGAATAGAAAAAATGTTGTTCTGGTTGGTGAATCTGGCCATCGCTGTCACCCTGTGGGCGGGCAAGGACTCAATCTTTGTTGGCGAGATGTGGACACTCTCCTGCAATTAATGACGTCTGCTTCCTGTGTACGGCGTGGTTTAAAAACTGTGCCTGGTGTTTACAGCAGGCGTCGTTATTTTGATCTGTTAACGGTGGGTCTGGCGACGGATCTTCTTGTGCGTTTGTTTTCTAACCGCCAGTCAGCACTTTTGTTTGTCCGCCGTTTTGGGCTGTTCATGCTCAAGCACTCTCCCTTGTTTCGTCGTGTTTCGCTGCAGGCGATGTCGGATGGACCAAGCACGCTTTTGCAAAGCTTGCCAGAGTGAGCGCAATTGATTGGTATTGATGGTCATTAGCAGTGACCCACAACCCAAGCCATCCGCTGCGTTGCTCGCGTACTTGCAGGGCAAGCTTGGGCTGAGTGCCAGTGCCATCAATCTTGGCCTTCGCCAAGCTGAATTGGAACAGGCACCCCTGCCGGTGGTTCTCTGGAGTTTTGGACTGCTCAGTTTGCAGGGATACCAAGACGTTTTGGACTGGCAGCAAGCTCAGGAGTAGTGAATCAGAGATTCAACATGGATGTCGGAGGGAAGACGTGTGCGTCCTTCTAAATCGCTGAGTTCCACGATGAAGGCGCAACCAACGAGTTGTCCGCCTGCCTTTTTGACTAAATCGCTTGTTGCCGAGGCAGTCCCTCCTGTTGCTAAGAGGTCATCAACAATCAAAACTCTCGGCTGGTCTCGCATGGCATCTGCATGAATCTCGAGACGATCCGTTCCATATTCCAGGGCGTAGTCAATCCCGTAGACCTTGCCGGGAAGTTTGCCTGGTTTGCGCACTGGAACAAATCCCAGTTTCTTTTGCGTTGCTAGACCCATTCCTACGATGAAACCTCGGGCTTCAATTCCCACAATCAGGTCTGGTTTCAACGAATCGCAGAGCGCTCCTAGACGATCCATGACCTCGGCCCAGCCCACGGGGTCGCGCAACATCGGGGATATGTCTCGGAAGAGAATTCCAGGTTTTGGAAAGTCCGGAATATCTTGAACGTAGTGGCGAAGATCCAAGGACGCTTTCTGGTGAAACTTGCAAGGAATTATCGCAGATATTGCCTAGGAGGAGCATGAACTCGCTTGTCCCTCAAATAGCTCATTAGGTCTGATCCACTTTGCATGAATCCATCATGACGTTGCAACGATCTGAACTTAACTCCTATTTGCATTTTCGTTCTCATGAACGTTTCCTTTGGTGTTTGTGTTTGACTCTATTCATTGAAGTGTTTTTCGTGGGTGTTTCTTTCGCTTGCTGATACGTTGTTTTTCATGCCTATGTTTTCGCTTTGTATTTAATTTGGTCCGCTAGTCTTGCCATGGTTGATAGGGTTTACGGCTAAGAATGACCGCTCGCTGAGCGCTCTCGTTTCTTGTTTGGCTTGGATCCTGTGTCAATTCCAGCTGTTGTCGCCATTCCCTTGAAAGGATTGTTTCAAGCCTTAGAGTTGGATTGTCTTGCATACGGCCAAACGTTTTTGGCTGCTGATGAGGGGGCTGATAACGGCTTTTCTGATCGTGTGTTAGCACTGCATCCAAGCTTGATTTGATTGAAATCGAATCGGTATGACTCGAATTGGTACGCCACCCAACCATGACTGAATCACCAGTCACTTCTCCTCAAGAAGCGTCTTTGCCAACGGCGGTTCTTGGCCGTCGAGGGATGGAGCGTCTCGATCTTCTTTTGCTCACTGTGGAGTCCTTGGACTTCAACGGAGGCGAGGCCATGCTTTGGGCCACCCAACAACTCGGCTTCGAAACGCTTTTCCCTAACCGGGTTGAGCTGTGGAAGCGTCGATGCCATAACCCGCTTCGACGCTCCACCCGTCGTGGAAGGCTTGGTTCGCCTGAAACAGAGGCCCTCATCAGGCTGCTCTGCGCGATGGCTGATCGGCTTTATCCGATGCTTCACCAACTTCTGTCGAGTCGTGAACCGGCCGATCTCAGCAAACAGCGCTGGGCCTTAGTGGACCAACGCTTAAGAGATTTGATTGCTGAGCGTTTCAATCTCCGTCGGGGTGCGGTTCAACGCTTGCTGAGCCCCGACCATTCTCAGACGATTCAACGACAGCTTGTTTTGACCCTGGCACTGGCTGCCGGACCTGGTGGAGTGGATCGCCTGCGGGCCAGTCTTCTTGACCCAACACCCTGATGATCTCGATGCTCAAACTCTCTTATCGCTACGACCAAACGGCGTCCAGGCTTGAGGTGGATGGACTTCCTGACTTCTCCGCTGGACATGGCGACAGCGTGATTGGGATCCTGTCTGCCTGGCGTCTTCAATTGGTCGGTGCTCCTGAACTGGAGGGGAAACGCGATCACCTTGAAGCCCTGATGGCTGTTGTGCTTCCCTATGCACGCCATCAAATTTCCGGAGTTTCCAGGGCTGAAGGATGGTCGCAGCATCCAGTGAGCATCCGCCCTGTGGAGGGTGGTCACCAACTGGAACTGACGAGCAGTCAGCCGGATGTTCCCCCGTTGGAAATCAAGTTGGATGATGCTGATCTCGCCGATCTTTTGCGCTGCTTAGATGCACTCCGTGCTGACGATCGCGTGGCGATCTCTTGGCCTGAGGTTGTCAACCATCCCTTGAGTCGTCGTGAATTGGTGGAGCGGGTCCCCTTGGTTCGTCGTTTAGCTGCACCTGTTTTTGGAGGCGTGGCCCTGGTTGTGGTTGGGGTCATGGCCATGGTGATTCCATTGCCCATGCAGGAGACCAAGGCTCCAACCGACTCCGTAGAGGCTCCCAGTTCAGACTCGGTTAGCGATCCTTCACAAGCCGATCCAGCCCGTTGACCCTGTTTCGGTTTTCGCCCATATATTGGCGTTGATTGCTCGTCTATCAATGTCCCCCAGTTGGTCTGATCTGAGACGGCGTGTCGCAAGGATTGGAGCTTCTCTGGATGTGGTTGTACGCAGCGATCCGGAGGTTTGTGGCTTGAGTGGTGCTGATTATCAACTCACACTTCATCACAGTGGTTATGGAGATTGCACTGTTGGAGAACTCAGTTTAATTAACTGCCCCAATGAGTTGGTTCTCATTGAATTTGAGCGCTGGATGCGTCGCGCGAAGGAGTCGTTAGTGCCATGAGGTCCAAGAACATCACTCGCCTTCCGCGTACGCCGAAAGAGCGTCGTGTGTTTAGCCAACGCAAACGATCTTCCAAGCGTTTGCCTATTTGGAGGATGTTCTTGGAGTCAGTCTTGCTGCTCCTACTTGGAACTGGCTTGCTTGCTGGTTTGAGCTGGTTGCCGACAAAGGTCGATGCAATTGTTGTTGTGAGTGAAGCGATTGCGGATTTAATTCGTGGTCTCAGTCAATTGCTGGAAGCGTTATTGGGTTTGTCGGCAGTGATTCTGATTGCTGCGCTTCTGGTCTTGGGTCTGTTGGCGCTGATCTCAGGATTGATTCGATTCGTGCGTACGTTCTCAGTGGTTTTCAAATCATCAGCTCGTCGACAAGCGCTTCAATCTTCCAACGCTCCGAGACAAAGCTCTCGTTCGGCTCGTCGTCGCCGGCTGCGCAGATCACGCTAATCCGGGTGTATCTCAACGGGACCTCGATCGAGGAGCGAGTGAACGCTGCATCATCCATAGTTCGTTCAAAGTCAGGCCCCCGTCACCATTGCGGTCCAGGCTTTCAAAATTTCGCTGAAGCCAGGGCAGAGATGCCACCTCCTTGCGATCCAGTTGGCCATCGAAATTTCGATCGGCTTGTTGAAAGCGTCGTTGCAAGCGCAGCCCGCTTGGATGCGTAGCCGAGGGTCTGATGTCCTCAATCAACAAATAGTTGCGGGTTGGATGGCGTTGTAACCGTCGCTCGAGATAAGGCTGGCCGCTCACTTCTTTCCTTTCCAGACGTCCATCACGATTGGAATCCATCCGAACGAATAACGCTTCCATTCGGGTGCCGTAATGACGCACAGGGTTGGCTTGCACACCCAGATCTGCCAGCAGGAGACCAGCCCCTAGTGCAACGAGTGTGAAAGTGACCCTTTTCTCCATGACAGAAGACTATGGAGTCTGATTGGTAAAGAGATGTCTGAGTGATGACAGATCGTCAATTAACTGTGACATGGTCCGCCTCGGCGCGACAGTTTGCTTGATGCTCCATACGATCGGAGCGTTCAACTGATGTGGGGCGAGTGGTGAAGAGATCATTGTTGATTGGGATGGTATGGCGATGACCCAGCCCTCCAGCACCGCTTCGAACTCACCTGCAAAAAAAGCTTCGATGATTTGGGTCGTGGATGACGATCCGGACCTTCGTCAGATGGTGGGCACCTATTTGATCGATCAGGGGTATGACGTGCGCTGCTTGAGTGATGTCAAGCAGCTTGAGGCGAGGCTTGAATTTCAGCGCCCAGATTTGATCGTGCTCGACTTGATGATGCCTGGCGATGATGGGCTGACAGCACTACGACGCTTGCGCGACGCTGGTGACGATCTTCCTGTGGTCATGTTGACGGCGAGAGGAGATGGCGTTGACCGCATTATTGGCCTCGAGCAGGGGGCTGACGACTATCTTGCGAAGCCGTTTCTTCCCCGTGAGTTGTCAGCACGCATCGAAGCAGTGCTGAGAAGGCGAAGTTCGATTCCCGCTGGCACTCCTTTGGCAGAAGGCGGTGATGTGACGTTCGGAGAGAATCAATTTGATCTTTCCGCCAGAACGCTGTTTCGCGACGGTACGCCTGTTGTGATTACCAGCGGTGAGTTCAGCTTGCTGGCAGCGTTTGTGCAGCATCCCCACCGCCCTCTGTCGAGAGAGCGGCTCATTGAGCTGGCTCGCGGACCAGGGTCTGATACGGATAGTCGCAGCATGGATGTACAAGTTTCGCGGGTTCGCAAGCTGGTCGAACCGGATCCAGCGCGTCCGCGTTACATCCAAACGGTATGGGGATACGGCTATGTCTTCGTTCCTGATGGACAACCTCGTTCGCGTTGAGGGCTGGAATGACCCCACGGGTTTGGCAAGTTCGACTTCGATCCCTATTCGGTTGGAGTGGCCTTGCTCTTGGCAGTTGGGCGTTTTGCTTATTGGTTTTACAGGTGTTGTTTGGACAGCAGCTTGAGCAGCTGCAAACAGTCCAGCTTGGCCGTGACTTGGCGCTCAATGTAAGGCTCACGGAGTTGGCTCTCGAGCGCTACCCACCCCATCTGGTGACCGAACTCACCGGTCTTGACCTCACTGTTGCGATCCACCCCAAGCCGGATCAAAAGCTTCCATCCGCAGGCTTTCAACGCCAGGCCAAAGCTCTGCAGACGCAGCTTTGTGAGCGTCTCTCCCATTGTCCGATGGTCGTGGCGGATCGAGATCACGAAGGCGATCGCGGAATCTGGATTGAGCTGATTTCCCCGCTGGAACCGATTTGGTTGCGCGTCAATGTGCGCGCTCCGATGAGCTGGCCGCCGGAGCCCACCCTGTTGGGTTTATCGCTGGTTGGGGCAGGCATGATTTGTGGTGGCCTATTTCTCCTCGTGGAGGTGGAGGCACCGCTTCGTGGATTGGAAAAGGCCCTGTCCCGGGTTGGGGATGGAATCGATCCTGATGCTGTTCCTGCGCGTGGTGCGCCAGAGGTTCAGCGCCTGACCCGCCGTTTCAACGCAATGGTGCGACGTTTGGCTGCCAATCGGAACGAAAGAGCCACCATGCTCGCTGGAATCGCCCATGACTTACGCGCACCCATCACTCGGCTGAAGTTTCGTTTGTCGCTGCCTCAACTCAGCGCCACAGAACGTGAGCGTTGTGCCGGTGATTTGCAGTCTCTGGAACGAATCACAGGTCAGTTCCTGCTGTTTGCAGGTGGCGGCGATGAAGAACTCTCTGTGCCCGTTCCTTTGGACCAATTGCTGGCTGAGGTGGCGAGCAGTCATCCTGCCGATCAATTGCAGCTTCAGCTGGACACCTTTGAGGTGATGGTGAAACCAGTGGCTCTGAGTCGAGCCGTTGCCAACTTGATCGACAACGCGTTCACCTATGGCCAAGCTCCCGTGGTGTTGCGATTGCTGCGCTCTGCTGATCAATGTTCAATCGAAGTTTGGGATCAGGGTGAGGGCATGCCTCAGCGTCAATGGGAGCAGGCCCTTCAACCGTTTCACCGCCTCGACTCCTCCCGGGGAGGACAGGGGCACTGTGGATTGGGGTTGGCGATTGTTGTGCATGTGGCGCGACTCCATGGCGGCCATCTCGATTGCCTCTATGCCGATGGTTCGGATGATTTGAAGGTTCCAGGCCGCTTTGCGATTCGTTTGTCATTGCCGATGGATCTATTGGTGGAGAACGTTGCGAAAAGCTGAATTCCCACCCCTTTTGTTGATTTCGGAGGCACCAATGGGATGTTGCTGATCCCGTTGTCATGGGCCATAAGGAGAACAAAAAGTCAAAACACAACGGCAAAAGCAAGGAAACAGCCCAATCCAGCCCCTCGCAGCCCATATCTGATGCGGTGATTGATGCCGTGGATCGAAGCCAGCGCAACAGCGATTCCTCGCCTGAATGGCACGGAGATGAACTCGAGCGGCCAAGTCACAACGGTGAACGACTCAAGAAAAAGATCTATGAGTCTGAACTGGAAAAACTCCAGACACAGCTCGTCAAAATGCAGTACTGGATCAAGGAAAAGGGTTTCCGCATGATCATCCTGTTTGAGGGACGGGATGCAGCTGGTAAGGGAGGCACGATTAAACGTTTAACGGAACCCTTAAATCCCCGTGGAGCCAGAGTGGTTGCTTTGGGTACCCCTTCTGATCTTCAGAAAACGCAGTGGTATTTCCAGCGTTATGTGGAACATTTTCCAGCTGCGGGCGAAATAGTGGTGTTTGACCGCAGTTGGTATAACCGTGCTGGTGTGGAACGGGTGATGGGATTCTGTACTCCTAAGGAGGTTGAGGCCTTTCTTGAGGATTGCCCTCAATTCGAACGAATGTTGGTTCGTAGTGGCGTTTTGTTGTTGAAGTATTGGTTTTCCGTGAGTGATACGGAACAAGAAAATCGTTTTCAATCACGCATCGATGACCCCACGCGGCGTTGGAAGCTCAGTCCGATGGATCTTGAGGCTCGTAATCGTTGGGTTGAGTTTTCTGAGGCAAAGGATCTGATGTTCGCAAGCACCAACATCCCTGAAGCGCCATGGTTCTCGGTAGAAGCAGACGATAAGAGGCGAGCCCGTCTTAATTGTTTGAGGCACATTCTTAGCAAAGTGCCCTGGGAAGACATGACTCCTCCAGCGATTGAATTACCACCAAGGCCAAAACAGGGGTCTTATAAGAGACCACCCATCAATGAACAATTTTTTGTTCCTAATCATTATCCCTATGATTCACCAAGTGATTGATTGGCTTTTTGCGGTTTGATCCTATGGAGTCGATCTTTGATGGTGGAATTTTTGTATAACGAGAGAGTTCTCGCCGCTGCATCGAATGCAAACTGCCATTAGCTTTTATGGTCAATCCATTTGTTTTGCCTTGGCTACAATGATTTTTTTCATATGTCACTGTTCATTGTGACTATTGATGCGGGTAACTACTTTCTGGCAAATAAGATTTTGGGGTTCAATTATTCGTCAATACATGGATCTTCGTTTGCTTGAATTGCTTGGCAAGTACCAGGAAGAAGAGCTTGAAGCCATCGAGCGATGGTTCAATCACACACAGCCATTGGCACTTGACATTATGGGAAATATGAAGATTGCGAGAGGAACCATTGTGAGGGAGAAAAACACTCAATGATGCCTGCGTAACTCTCTAAAGGTGACTCGTCGTTGCCTTTTATGGGAACAAATGCTGCATCAGCCGTGGAGCTGTTGAAACCAAAAACCTGCGAGTTGCCAGGAGCTCCAAAGAAAGATTGCAAGAAATAGCCAGTTCACCCAGGCCGGTCGATCGCGATTTTCAAACATGCAGTGAGGGATGCAACCCTTCAATTGTGGCTGATCAGCGAGGTCAAATCCTGAATTCTTTGGAAGGCTCGTTCCTGAGTCAGGAGCGCACGGTCCCTGAGTACCAATCAGCACTCTGAAGCGACACCTGAGATCCAGCGGCTCGTTTGAGATCATGCATTCCTTCAAGCTGCCGGTACACGGCTTTCAATTGTCTTTGGATGTGATCTGTGTGCGGCATGGCGTATAAGGTCAACAGCGCTTCTTCGAGATGGTGTTTTGCATCAATTAACAGGCGGCAATCGGTACTCCCAGGTTCGTAGCCCATAAAAAAATTCCATATTTTCTCTATTCAGCTCTATTGCTACAAGCAACGTTGTGGCAATTTTTACCAAGTGACAAATATCTAGGGTTGGGTTTGTCTTCCACTGGCCTCGATCAAGTCCCATGGTCGTGACACTCCTCCTTCCACTGCCCATAGGCCTGCTTTGCTGCGCTGCGCTTGTCTCTCTAGCCTTGGATAGTTCAGGTCGTCGCATCGGCCCAGATAACCGTCATAGGCAAAGACGTGTCCTCTGCTGATGAGTGGGGAAGCGATGTCTATCTTCTCCTTCAGGAGCCTTGCGACCACCCGCCCATAGACGTCACGGGCCCGTAGTTCCATCTCGACGACAGAGCCTTGCGGCAGCGCATTGCTCAGGGCTGTTCTTGCTTGATTGGCCCAAGGTTGTTGCTGCTCCAAAGGAGCTTGAATGCAGGCCAAGCGCACAGCCCTTCCTTCTCCATTGATTTCCACCAGAACCTCTTGGCCATTGTTGACCTTAAGGACGGTGACTTTTTGGCTGGGATGAGACGGTTGAGCAGCCAGAGCGATTGGAAAGGCTGCAGCCATTAGTAGGCCGAACAGAACGTTGCGACCTACCGCCTTCAAGGTTGATGCCATGACCGGATGTTTACTCAACTGACGAACAGCATCTCCCGATAGGAAGGAAGGGGCCAACGATCGTCATCCACGGCTTGCTCAAGTCCATCCACAACATCCCGCAGCTGTAGAAGTCGTGGTAGCAGGACGTTTGCTGCATGGTTCATGGAGGCTGTTGTGTCGCCGTGATGCAGCTGGTGCAATTCCTCCTCGAGGGCGTTGATTTGATCCTGCATCCGTTGCCCTAGCTCTGCTGTCTGTTGCAACGTCCGTTGATCTGGATTCAGACCGACGGCTTGTTGTTGGCTGATGCTGCGTGCCAAAGAGCCCAAATGCTTCTGAACAGCGGGGCTGATTTGGGTTCGAACCATGGACAGTGCAACCTTGGCTTCAACCTCCACTGCGAGCGTGTACTGCTCGCTGTAAACCTCGTAGCGGCTTTCTAATTCAACCGGTGAGATCACAGCTTGACGCTGAAACAGCTCCTTCACGTCATCCCGTCGCAGCACTGGAAGGGCATTGGCGGTGTTGCGTAGGTTTTCCAATCCCCGTTGCTCGGTTGCTTCCTGATGCCATGCATCGGAATAGCCATCGCCACCAAAAACGGCCGCACCGTGTTGATCCATCACACGCTTTAAAACATCAGCAGCACCCGTTTCCAAGGATTGGCCTGCGGCCATCTGTGCCTCGATTTGATCGCTAACCCACTCCAGCGAATCGGCGAGAACGGTGTTCATTGCCACCAGTGGCCCCGCCACGGACTGCCCAGATCCCACGGCTCTGAATTCGAATCTGTTCCCTGTAAAAGCAAACGGAGATGTTCGGTTGCGATCCCCGGCATCCTTCTTGAACTCAGGAAGGCTGTCGACACCAAGACGCATCACATCTCCTGTGCTGCTTCCGGTAACTTCACCACGCTGGAACTGCTGAAAGACCTCTTCAAGCTGTTTGCCCAGATACATCGAGATGATCGCGGGTGGTGCCTCATTGGCTCCGAGGCGATGGTCATTTCCTGCTGTTGCAACGACGGCTCTTAACAATGGGCCGAAGCGATGCACGCCACGGATGACAGCGGAGCAGAACAGGAGAAATTGCAGGTTGTCGTGGGGCGTTGAGCCAGGGTCCAGAAGATTGCCCTGCGTGCTGTTGCCCACCGACCAATTCACATGCTTGCCGGAGCCATTGATTCCAGCAAAGGGTTTTTCATGCATGAGGCATGTAAATCCATGCCGTTTTGCTGTGCTGCGAAGCACAGTCATGATCATTTGTTGATGATCGGTCGCCACGTTGGCGGCTTCATGAACAGGTGCGATCTCGAACTGCCCGGGAGCTACTTCGTTGTGTCGTGTTTTTGCAGGAATTCCGAGCCTGTACAGCTGGTGTTCCACGTCTTGCATGTAGACCTGAACCCGTTCAGGAATGGCACCGAAGTAATGATCATCAAATTGCTGTCCCTTCGGGGAGGGAGCACCGAACAGGGTTCTGCCTGCGAGAAGTAGATCGGGCCGGAGCGTGGCAAATTGACTGTCGATCAAAAAATATTCCTGTTCAGCTCCACAAGAGCTATTAACGGCAGCCACGTCCTTGTTACCAAGCAAACGCAGCAGCCGTTGTGCTTGGCGATTCATCGCTGCGTTAGAGCGCAGGAGTGGGGTCTTTTTATCGAGAGCTTCTCCTGTCCAACTCACAAACACTGTGGGGATGCATAAGGTGACGCCATTGGGCGTTCGCATCAAATACGCCGGGCTGGTGATGTCCCAAGCTGTGTATCCCCGGGCTTCAAATGTGGAGCGGATGCCGCCATTGGGGAATGAGCTGCCGTCTGGCTCTCCCTGAATAAGCAGTTTTCCCGAAAATTCATGGATGGCGTGACCATCCTTTTGAGGACTGATGAAACCGTCGTGTTTCTCTGCAGTTGAGTTGGTAAGGGGATAAAAAACGTGCGCGTAGTAATGGGCACCGTTGTTGACTGCCCAATCCCTCATGGCCTGAGCGACCGCATCAGCGACCTCCAGGTTCAGCTTGCCTCCGTCACGGATCACGCGACGAACCACTTTGAATGCTTCCTTCGGGAGCGCATTTTTCATGTGCGCCAGTGTGAAGACATCACTGGCCCAAATCTCCTCTAGTGGAGGAGTTTTGTCACACGCCATGGGCTTGCGTTGCTGAATGGCCTGTAGGGCGGCCAAACGTGAAGGATGGGGCATCGCTTTTTGAACCCCTCAGGGCGTCTTAGTGTCATTCAAGCTAGGCCCTGGGTGGGGCGTCAACTGATTGCTGCTTTTGTTCCATGACAACAGCTCATGGAAAGAGCACGGCTAAGCAGACCGCTGCCATTCAGCTCAGATTGAAACTAAAGTCTTAGCTGGTTAGGAAGCTTTCTAGACTTAATTGGATTTTAAGCCTTGGCGGCAGAGATACGGGATCTCTTGTTTTGTGACTTATCGCTTTACTCCTTGATTGGGAACGCTTTGAATGAATCTTTTGATGATTGGCTCAAGATGGATGTGGGATCACGAGCTGTATGTAGATGGGATATGGTAATTTAATATTCTGTGGTTTTATGATAACTCTTTATTCTTTAGATATTGGTTCGGCTATTGGGCTTAATTGACAACTAAAAAGTTTTAATTATTTGTTGTGATGTTTTCATCGTCTGATCAAGACCGTCTTTATTTTCCGGCAACGGAGCGTAATCGTGTCCCCATTGGTGACGCTCTTGCTGAAATGCTGCCTGAGCATGGGTCTGTTCTTGAAATAGCAAGTGGAAGTGGTGAACACGCTGTGACTTTCCAGCGCCGTTTCCCTGGTATTCGATGGCAAGCCAGTGATTCTGACCCAAGCCATTGCCAAAGCATTAACGCTTGGATTGCCCATCAGAGTTTGAGTGATCAGATGCCGAAAGCATTACAACTCAATGTACTTGATCGTCCTTGGCTGCTTCCTGAATCCATCAGGCTTGAATTAAAGGTTGTGATTGCGATCAACCTTATTCATATTGCTCCTTGGAGTTGCTGCAAATCATTAATCGATCAAGCATCTGAAAACCTTCCGATTGGAGGTCGCTTCATTCTTTATGGACCTTTTCGACGCAACGGATCTCATACGAGCTTGAGTAATGAGGTCTTTGATCAATCGCTTCGTGACCGGAATCCATCTTGGGGGGTTCGAGATCTTGAAGCTGTAGAGAAACTTTGTAGTCAAGTTGGCCTCTTAGGAATGCATTTTCAAGAATGTCCCGCTAATAATCTTATTGTTAGCCTAACCAAAGAAGCTAATTGCGCCACTTGATTCCAATCTATCCAACCCTATCGCTTTATTGAATCGTGTTTTGATATCAAAATTCTTTTAGGTATGCGCTGTCTACACTTTCCTGTTGCATTTTGAATTAAAATATTAGTTATTTCCAGTGAACTCTGAGGCCAATTTATCTCCTTTGCATGGGCCCATAAACACCTTCTGCCTGCGCTTTTAGGGGGAAATAATCCTGCCTTGATGATTAAAAATTTGAATCAGTATTTGCGCAAAAGATTAATTTCAACCGCTGGAAAACTGCTAGGAGCTTTATTCAGTTGCTGTTGAGTGTTCCTTAATGGTTGATTGTATTCCACCTATCTATTTGCGAATTAATGCGATTTAGAAGATAGTAGTACTTGACGTTGCTTTTGTTAGGCGATTATATCTATCTCTAAAAGTCTATTTCTATACTGCACTGATTTGTAAGACCTTGGCGAGGAGACTGCAACCCCATTGCCACTGCCCACACTGATCGATCTCCTCTTGTCTTCGTCCCAATTAAAAACCCCTCGGTGGGAGGGAGAGTCCACTGGAATGATCCCCATCACCCAGCCCATCAAAGAATAGGTCGATTCCTGCATTGCAGATGCGCTGTTCTCCACGAATTCGAGCGAATCCTCCACAGATCAGCCCCGCAACAGGCCTGTTTCCCACACGCTGTGGAGAAAACTGGCGAAAGGGTGCTGAATAGCTGATTTTGTGGAAAACAAGCCAAAGTGTGTCATGCTTGTGGTTCCCCATCACCCGGCCCCGCCTAGCGCAGCTAAGCGGGGCTTTTTGCTGAGCGCAAGGCGGGAAAAGCACCAATTTGATAGTACTGATGAGCCATTCCTGCTTGGCTGCGGAGTATGCAGCTAATTTTATTGAGTTATTTGCTAGATGTTGTTCAAAATCTGCATTTTTAAGGGCTTAAGTAGCAATCTGAGCTTATTTTTGTCTGTATGCGTCTATCTTTCTGTTGAGATCGTTGCTAGGTGTGGATAGATTTGGCAGGAATAGCCTAAAGAGGTTAAAATTGCCTGATAAAACGTTAGAATTGATATTACTGGCTCCTCTACTCTTTAGCCCATCGCTGGTTGCAACGATTGCTGCACTTCATCTCTCCATCGGGATAGTCAAAACCAGCCTTCCTTGCATTTTTTTCAACTTCAGCTGGATTTGATCCACTGAAGCTTCGTGTTGATTTAGCTAGTGCTGGTGTGACAAAATCAAATCCAAGCGTGTATGCAAACAAAATTAAGGTCAAAAACTTGAGTCCTTGCATGTTTGATTCTTTTCAATCTGCTCTCATCTTACTAGCCCATCTCAATTTGACCTTTTAAGTCATGTTTTATATAAAATATTTTACGAATAGAGTGATGCTTTATTTTTCTTGTTTCAGTATCTGCAATTGCCAGTAAAAGACATAGAAGTCATGTAATTTATTATTGATGCGTTTGCAACACATCAAGATGTTCAGGCCTTGTCATCAAACGGAAATAGGTTTTTCAGTCTTAGTTTGTCCCATGACTTCTGAGCTGGCATTGATCCAGATGATTCCCTGCTGCCGGACGAGACAGATTAAGTCGTCGTTGCGGAGAACTCTGTACGTAGAGGGTTCTTCCATGCAAAGTGTTTTCGCATAAGTGACCGCTGCATGGATATCTTCCTGTCTGGCACTGGGTTTCCACCCATCAGGAGTAAGCCGTTCAATATCAACCATGAGTAAATTTACTTATTGTTGATAGTTTCTCGCATTGTGGTTCCCATTAGCAAGCAAAGTGTTCACATCCATACCGAGTGGTGAGAATTGACGGATAACGCGTTTTTTTGTGGTTTGAATTGATACTTAAGTTTTGGCTTGAATGTGTTAGAAGAAAATCATAAAGTTTTTTACTCCTTTTTTGCGGTTTTCATTTTCTGCTTCGACGATGCGCCTGTCGGAATGATGTGTCGATTTCATTCCTCTGAAGATCAGTCCAGATCCGTGGCGATATAGCAGCGTCTGCGGAGCTGGTCTACAAAAGCCCTTGCCTCTGTGCCCCTGTACTTTCCCTTCAGCTGATCAACAATTCCCCCTTGTTCAAGGTTCTTACCGTAAGCATCAACGACCAGATCGAGTGCAAAGTCGATGAGTTCAGCTTCTTCTGCACTCAGTCGTACATCGACAAATTTGTCCATACGAGCGCGGTCTTTCTATGATTTTCATCAGAATTCTGGAGCAATTTCTCGTATTTGTCTTTCGCGTGAAGTGATTCCTTACAGGCTCTTGGCTTTATTCCTGAGGGATATGAAAATAAGTCTAGTTTATTTCGAGTGTTCGTTCGTCTGATTAAATCAGATTTTCCAAGTTGTTAATCATGTGGTTAATCTAAAGTGATTTAATTTGCTTGTAATGATCATTCTCTGCTCGTCTCGATGAATTGATATTGATGATGTCTTGTTCTTGGAAAGATTGTTGATGGCTTTTCCGATTGCGTGAGTGAAGACAACTGCGGTCGGAATCTTAAATCTTTCCAATGTTCGCTGATTTGTGTCATTCACGACTTGTGTCCATCTGCCGAGACAGCTATCAGGGATTTAGTCATTACCAAATCTTGCTATGGCCGTTCTATTCGCCCCTCCTAAAATACAGTCGATCTACCGTCGTTATTGGGCTTCGACCTCTAAGTAGGCCATTCAATTTTCAGGCCATCTGTTGAGATGGCCTGTGCACGGTCGGTTGTTTGCTCTTGGGATGTTGAGCTAAGGCTTTTGAGCTGGGCAAGGGTTTTCGCGAGAATGGTGCCATGCTCAAAATTCTTTCTATCGTCTTTCTTCTTTTGTTGGCTCATGCTTTTTCGGAACGTGTGAGTGCTCAAGGCATGCCTTTGGTTCGATTTCAGTCGTGTTACGACGGGGATACTTGTACGACCACCAATGCTGAAAAAGTCAGGTTGGCGTGTATCGATGCTCCTGAAAGGAAGAAGAGGCCTCGTTTCAGGGCAACCAGAATGCAGCCCACTGCTTATGACAACAGCTTGGCCGATCAGTCGGCATTTCATTTGAGGACATTGGTTTTAGGTCGATTGGTGGGTATCCGCCGCATCGCCACTGATCGCTACGGGCGCACGGTTGCGGAGCTTTTTATTGATAACACCAGCGTTGGCCAGCAGCAGGTAGAGAATGGTCATGCTGTGATTTCTCAGCAACATGCTTGGCAATGCGCGTGGGCAACGCACCGCACTGACCACTAGAAAAGTTCCCTCCTTGATCGTCAGCCTCCCTTTTGATGGAGTCTTCCATGCCAGTTGAGGTTCTCCTGTGACAGTCATCTAAGTGTTGACGATCTGTTGCAGGGCGTTGTTTGGGACGCAAAATACATGCGTGAGGAGGGCTTCTTCACGGAGTGGAAACTAGGCAACACGCCCAACGAGAAGCCGAGAAACCCTGCCTTTGGCGGGGTTTTCTTTTGTCTGTTCACTCTTGATCGTGTGCATCTTTAAGACCCGCGGCAGAGGCCATGCGAGCAGGTCTCCGAGTGCTGCGTGTTTCTACAAAGCGGATTCTCGGCCTGACGTGAGGTGAGAATGGTGGAAATCGAATCGTTCGTCCATGTCCCAAGCTCGCGAGATGATCAATGCCCACCTGTTTCCCGTATTAGCTGTTGTTGCCACAGTGAGTTCTGCATCAGTTGCGATTTCACTTCGACCCATTGCTCAGCATGCGGCGCGTTGGAACACCTGCTACAGCGACAGCATTGCCTGGTATCAAGCCAATAAACCCGATTGGACAGTTCAGGACAAAGAAGTGTTTGCTTCTAATTTCTGCAACGGTGGCACTCCGGTGATGCCAGGGCCAGGTTTCAAGCCTGCAAGCTGATTTTGATCGCTGCCTGTGAATTTCACTCTGTCTTTAGATGGTTGATGACGACCTCGTCGGCAATTCCCCTTGCGGTGTTTCACCGCTTAAAAGCACAGCTGTGCCACTGAGTGACACCATCATCATTCCGCCTTCACCAAAGACTTCGTAATCGATATCCACGCCAATCACCGCATTGGCTTTCATAGCGGTTGCTCTTGCCACCATTTCTTCAGTAGCGACTTGTCGGGCTTTCTCCAGTGCTTGCTCGTACGCCCGTGAGCGCCCTCCAATGATGTCCGTCATGCTTGCAAGCATGTCCCGGAAAATATTGGCTCCGATGATCGCTTCGCCCGTCACCAGACCGCGGTAGTGAATGATGTTCCTGCCTTCCACCGTTGGCGTTGTTGTAATCAGCATGGTCAGTTTTCAACCCTTAAATCGTCCCAACTTAAGATGCCATTTGCGATTGAATTTGCTGAGTTGATCTATGACTTCGGTCTCTTCAATAATGTTGACCTTTTTGTTCTAGGGTTGCGGCGTAGGGTTTTGCTATCCATCGATCTGGCGATTGCAGGCAGGGATTTACCTTCAATATTTTGTTATGGCAACTGCATACGACTCACCAAGATGGGTAAAAAGTGATCTAGACACCTACAAGCTTTTGCTTTATTGCAAAGCCAACTCACTGATCAAGCGTTACCGCAAGAGAGAAGGCACTTACAGGGTGAAGGAGGCCATGGATTCCATTCATGAAGCGATGCACAGGTCAATGGCGTTCATCCATTCGACGCTCAAGAAATGGATTCAGAGCTGCTTGGGGCTTACAACATCGCCCAAAGTAAAGAGCGGCGAGCAACCCAGCAAGCTCTTCAATTCTGGTTTCCGCTAATCCAAGAACTTCCTCCTGTGCATTAAGTCGCAGGTGAAACTTGCGTGTCTTGCTCTCACCAAATGCGACAGTTATTCGAATACGCCAATAGAGAGAACCTCGCTCCTTTAATAAGCTTCCGCCAAGCCCTTTGGCTTTGATGCTGGCGTTTGTGGCGGCCAGATCCACGCTATTTCTTCGACACATCTTCGAGACATTCTGTTCCGTTTAGGCAAATTTCAAGCCGAACCAAGCTCGGAGAGGCCTCACGCTAGAAGGCTCTGTGCCCGGCCCTAGGCAATAAAAAACCCAGTCAATGACTGGGTTTTGCTTGGCTATTGAGCGGAGAGGGTCGGATTCGAACCGACGGTGCCCTTGCAGACACGCTGGTTTTCAAGACCAGAGCCATAAACCACTCGACCACCTCTCCTGGAGGCTTCGATATTTTATCATCTCATCTTAATGATGGCTGGAGTTCTCCAAATCTGTCTCAAGATGATTGAGTGGTTGTATCTTTCTTTCGTTAGCTATTAACTAAGTTTTTATGATCGATCGCGTGATTAACGTGTAGATATTGCGTTTGCCCTTTGGATGAATTTGAGGGGGTTTTGACTTACCTTCTCTGCATTTATTTTTTTACATAAAAAAGTCTCAGGATTGAAGCCTGAGACTTTTGGGGTTCTTTAGTTATTGGGTTTGGCTAGAGGTAAGAGGCACTTATCTGAATCGCATCCGGCTGGACCTGCTTCAGTGAGCTCTCCGCTGTCATACCTTTGCAATGCGTCGAAAAAGTCACTGTTGACCCGACGTTGAAGCACTTCTTTCTGCATGCGCTCGTAGGTTTGTGCATCGATTGGTTCGAATGGCAAACGAGGGAAGGTTGCGTTTGCGTCGAATCGAGCGAGAAGTGCCGCAGAAATATAACCGCCACCCTCTTGGATGGTCCGATGTAGAGCATCGGTTAAGGGCTCAATCTCATGCTCACGAAATTCGATTGTTGCCGATGTGTTGTGGGCGGTGAAGTGCGATTGGACTTGCATGTAAAAATCAAACTGTGCCAATGCTGAAAACGCATTGATGTCCACAGTGTCTGCTCCAGGCAGATTGGCCCAACTCACCTCGGTTGGAATTTCTACTAACCATTCCGTGCAGCGTGTATCGAATGGGTCGTTCAAAAGACGACCTTGATCATCTTTATCAGACTGAGAAGGAACCACTGTGTAGCCGTAGTCCATGCAGGCCATCGCTACAGGATCGTTTTTCCGGAATGTAATCCTGCGGATAAAGCGCTGAGCTTTGGGAGGATGCCAACCAGGTGCAGCACCTGTAAGCAGACTTTTTGTTCCAGCGGGCTGAACTGTGGTGCAGCGGTTTGGCCTCCTCAGTTCATGACGATCGCAATAATCCCATACGGTTTCATTCACAATTGATTTCCAGCGCTTTAAGTAATCAGCCTCTTGCCTCTTGTATTCCAATCCTTCCTCTGTTTCAGGTCGGCCAGCTTCCCACCATTGCAACCAAGGTGTGCCAAATGCATGCACGAAAAAGTCAAACAAGCCAGTAAAGCTCACACCTACGATTGGGTCCCAGGCACGACTCTGGCGGTAACGCTCTACTTCAAATTTATGATTGAGCAGGCAGGCAACAGAAAGGGCTGCGGCTCGGAAAGCATCGCGTTGTGACGATTCATCCTTGGGGTCGATTTGGTTTAAATGAACTTCTGCAAGGTTGCAATGAAAATCTGCACCGAGGATTTCACCGCAAGGGTTTAATCCATAGCGGCTCAGTCGATGCTCAAGTTCGTCTTCTGAGATCGGACCATGATTTTGTTGAAGCCAGCGACCAGCTTCTTCACGACCTTGGTCGCAATAAATCTCGATAAATTCGCTTTTAAGTTCTTGGGTCGTGAGCAAATCAGCGTTGGAGCGAGCCAGAGCTTCAGGTGCAAATTGAATAGCACCTTCTCCGCTGTGGAATTGACGCGTTACCGCTTCAAGCAGAACATCTCTGCTTGGGCGGGTGTGATAAACGCGGGTATGGTTCGCCATCCGTAGCGCATCGCGCTCAGGATCAATTCTCCAATTTCCTTCTGAATCCTGTTGCCACAAATTCTCCTTGGCTCCCGCTGCTGAGGTGTCATCGGAAGCGAATTGGCGCATCCCTGCGCTGCGTCGGATGTTGCCGGCGACAATTGTGACGGCTGCTTCGTCAATCAGCAGACAGCATTCGATCGATGTGAGCTTTCGACCGATTGCTTTGCCAAGTAATTTTGCGACGCGACCGTAGAGATCTTTTAATTTCACTGGGTTCGCCATGCCTCCGAAACCCTTGAGGGTTTCACCGACGGGTCGAACATCAGAGAGATCGATCTCGACTTCGACTTTTCTGCCTTCGAATCGAGGATCGCTGCTCAGTTCTAAGAGCAATTGATAGCTGTCTACCCAGCCACGTCTGGTGTCCCCCACCTTGATCGAGACGCTGTGATCACTGATTCTGTAAGTGGTTGCTTCTTGGCGTTGTTCTGCAGCTGTGATCCCAATATCGGAAACGCTTAGAACTTCAATTGGGTTGGTAACGACTGGAAGTCGATCAATGAAGTGGGGCTCAATGATGGCGCCTGTTCCACACCCCATCATTGCCAGATCCATCATCAGCCCGAAAGCCTCCCAATCCACAAGATTTGTGGAGGTGCAGTTGTAGGCCCCGGAGAAATTTTCAGGCTTTTCGATCCATGGAGTACCACCAATCCATTGCCACCGGCCTGAGGGAAGGGCTTTTTTCTCAGCCTGCATCCTGGCCAATAGAGCCATTTCCTCTGCATTGAGGGAACCAAGCTTTAGGAGCCCCGATCGATTTCTTTCCCCTACTTCGCTCCAGCTTTCTCTTCCTTTGGTCAGACGACGGCTGTAAGTGCGATAAAAAACAGGGTTGGCTGCAGGGGCGCTTGCTGGGAATTCACCATTAATGGGCGCGAGCCCGCTGGTTTGTGTATCTGACTTTTCTGTGCGGCTTGGTGTGAGAGTCACTAGCGAGTGTCATCTTGTCCTAGGCCAATCCTAACGCCACCAATGGGGTGTGTATGTGTTTGTAGGCACCATCAACGGTGTTTTTCTGGGATGGAGGCCTGATGGTTCCGCTGAGATCTGCCTCGCTGGCACGATGGACATCTTTATTCAGCGTCCAAGAGGCATGGTTAAGCGCCGCCGCAGTGATTCATGGAGATGGCGTGCACTGGCTTTCGTGGTTGCTGTTGTGTTGTCTGTACTCCCAACCATCGGACTTCGATCAGCGGAAGCACGATCCGTCTATTCCGTTTCAGCACCCTCGAGTGCGATCCCACTTCAAGACCAACCTTTTTACCCTTCCTTAGAAGACATTTCAACGTCTTGGACTGACATTGTTCTGGGGCAAGTGGTAGGGGAGAGTCCAAGAGTTACATTGCTGAATTTTTATGCCGTGATGGCAAAGGTTGGCCATCGTGCTGATTCACTTGGTCAACAAGCAACCCTGAGCAAAGGATTGTTTTCGTCCCAGAAGCGACGAGAACAAATTGAAGATACGGATTTATTATTTATTCTGGCGGTGAAATCGCTTGACTCCTCTCATTTTCCGGAGAGTGTTCGTAGCGATATGGCTGATGAGGCTGCTATTCAGTTGAAACATGTACTTGATTATGTGTTTTCTCATAGTCATCAGAAAATCGTTATTCCCAATATTGATGATCTTAAAACCTCGGCTGATGCAGGTGCTGATTCCATATCATCTTGGAGGATCCCAGGAACGGCCATTGAACTCACGACTGTGATTGATAATGACACCAGTAATGAGAATTTTTACTTCTCAAGCAATACGGTTGCGTCCATTCATGACATGTACGAAGAAATTGAAAATCAAGCGCCGATCGATCAACCCTTCGCAACCCCTCATTTTTATAAGGATTTTATTTTCACCCCTGGCTACTTGGTTCCTCCCAAATGGTATTTGATGCTTCCTGCTGGGGTCAGACGTGTGATCGAGATCCCTATTGAGGGGCAAACTCTCTTTCAGATTGGCTGTGCCATTGTTGTCTTTGCTTTGTATATCCTTGCAAGTCTTTGGTTTGTTGGTCAGCTGATCACAACGTATAGGGATTCTGGGTCTCTTCAGATTCCAGTGTCTGATTGGCTCCAGGATAATATTGCTTGGACAAGGGTTCTGATTGTTCTTCCTGTTGTCTTGCTAACCAGCTTGACTGATAAATTTATTGATGATGTCATTAATTTTACTGGATTCCCTTTAGTATTTGCAACCTATTTTTTCTATATTATTTTTTACTCTGCCGCAAGTATCTTTGCTTTTTATTTGTTAGAGGCGATTGGCCGAAGTGGTGCTGAGCTTCTGACGCGTTTGCGCGGGGGGCAATCCACCCTTCAATTGCAGCGGATCAGCAACCTGGTGATGCCTCTGAGTAGGGCTGTAGGACTGCTTGTGGCGGTTGTGCTCATCTATCGATTGCTTTTGCTGCTGGGTTTGCCTGCGAGCACAGTGCTTGCTTTTTCAGCCGTCCCTGGACTCGCCATTGGTCTTGGTGCTTCTAAGTTGCTGGGCAATTTATTTGCCGGTTTATCCATTCAAACGGACCGCCCTCTTCGCGTTGGTGAATTTTGTCAAATTGGTGAGAATCTTGGTTTTGTGACGAAAATTGGTCTTCGTTCATTAGAGCTGCAAACGCTTGAAAGCCTCGTCAAGATTCCAAATTCGGTTGCTGATGAAGCCACGATTGTTAATTTTTCAAGGAGAGATCGTTTCCCCTCACCCCATCCTCGGCAGGGCATGGAAGTGCGTTTGCAGCTGCCTGCAGATTTTTCACCCTTCCAGTTGGAAGAGTTGCTTCGTCAAACTCGTTTATTGATCGATGACCCTGAGCGCCTTCATGGTTTAAAAGCAGAGTCGTCTCTCGTGAGTTTGGATAATGATTCTGGAGATTCCAAGACATTGATCGTGTTTGTCTTGGTTGAGTTACACGGCTGGCCTGCCTATCTGCAGATGAGAGAGACCCTGTTGGTGCAGCTTGAGGAATTGCTTGAGAGGATTGATTTGTATGAAATTACGATTGGGGTTGCTTACTCCACAACCTCAGAGCAGTTGTTGCGTGTTCCAGATCTACTGAGATCCGCTGTCAATATCGATCCTTATCTCCATTGTGTTAATTGTCGTCTGCTGAAAATTTCCGCCTGTAGTTATGATCACGAGTTGGAGATATCGTCTACTCATCGCTTGCAGGATGATTTTGAAGAAAGCATTCACAGGCTGCATCAACGCTTCATTAAAGTGCTTGCTGAAAACAATATTGAAATTCCTTTCCCCACTCAGACTCTCTTTGTGGAGTCTTCACGTCCTTAAGTCAGATGCAACGTTGTCCTGAACCAGAGTTGATGAATGCGCCTGATCAGGTGATCGCCTATGCCGAAGCAGATTTTAGTTCCGGCGACCATTCTGTGATTGAGCGTTTATACGAACTGATTGATGAATCTCCGACTACTCTTTCTCCAGGTAGCTTGATCCTTGACTTAGGTTGCGGTCCGGGAAATATATCTGAGCGGCTTGCTGCTCGTTGGCCCCTGTCTAACGTGATTGGTCTGGATGGCGCTCCTTCCATGATCAATATTGCTACTCAGCGACTGAATAGTTTGAGACCTGCTTTTCAGAATTTGAACTATAAGCTTGTTGATTTAAGCCATTATTCTGTTGATAAAATGATTCAATTAAAGGGTGCTTCTGTGATTGTGAGTAATAGTCTTTTGCATCATCTCCATCATCCCCAAAAGCTATGGGATTGCGTGAAGGAGCTTGCCGCTCCCAACGCTTTTGTGTTGCACCGCGATCTTCGTCGTCCCTCTCATGAGCGGGAGGTTGATGTTCTTTGTGATCGGTACGCCAGGCAGGCTCCTTCCGTTTTGCAACGCGATTTTCGAGCATCATTGATCGCCGCTTTCACTCCAGAAGAGGTTCGTGATCAGCTCGATCTGGCCGGACTGAGTCAATTCAGGGTGGAGGCGATTGGTGATCGTTACCTTGAGGTATGCGGTCAGTGGTGTCCTTGATGCTGTCTCGACCATTGACTGTCAGGCTGGTGGTGTCAACAGCGAGATCATGAGCACGCATTTGGGAGCTGAAAGCAGCGAGTCGTTGGATGCATTGCGTGGTGAGGATGGTCTTGCTGAAGCTGTGGCGAGACGTCGCAATTTTGCGATTATTTCCCACCCTGATGCTGGAAAAACCACGCTCACCGAGAAGCTCTTGCTGTATGGAGGTGCGATTCAGCAGGCTGGCGCTGTGAAGGCTCGTGGTGAGCAACGCAAGGTCACCTCTGATTGGATGGAGCTGGAAAAACAGCGCGGTATTTCGATTACGTCGACCGTTCTGCAATTCGACTATTCCGGAAGCACCATTAATTTGCTGGATACGCCTGGTCACCAGGATTTTTCTGAAGATACCTACCGAACCCTTGCTGCCGCCGATAACGCGGTAATGCTTGAAGATGCTGCAAAAGGTCTTGAGCCTCAAACACGCAAGCTGTTTGAGGTTTGCCGGATGCGGGAGATCCCGATTTTTACGTTCATCAATAAGATGGATCGTCCTGGAAGAGAGCCCTTAGCTCTGCTGGACGAAATTGAGGCTGAATTAGGCCTGACTCCTTGGGCTGTGAATTGGCCGATTGGCAGCGGTGAACTGTTTCGTGGTGTGATTGATCGCCGTACGCGTCAGGTTGTTCTGTTTAGTCGTGCTGAGCGTGGTCGCCAGTCTGAGGAAAAGTTGTTGGATTTGGATGATCCAGAATTAACTGACTTGGTGGAGCCAGAGTTGCTCGCTCAGGCTGTCGAAGATCTTGATCTTCTTGAAGCCGCTGGTGCAGAACTTGATCTTGAATTGGTCCATGCCGGTGAACTCACTCCGGTCTTTTTTGGATCAGCCATGACTAACTTTGGCGTGCGTCCATTCCTGGATGCATTTATGGATATGGCCCAAAAGCCAGTTGCACGAGTAGGTACAGACGGCCCTGTTGATCCTTTGCGACCAGAATTCAGCGGATTTGTGTTCAAGCTGCAGGCAAATATGGATCCACGTCACCGTGATCGTGTCGCTTTCGTTCGTGTTTGTAGTGGGCGTTTTGAAAAAGATATGTCCGTGCGCCACGCCCGTACAGGACGCACCATTCGTCTTTCGCGTCCTCAGAAGTTATTTGGTCAAGATAGGGCTGTTGTTGAAGATGCTTATCCAGGTGATGTAATTGGTTTAAATAATCCCGGTATGTTCTCTATTGGAGATACACTTTATACGGGGGCAAAGGTTGAATATGAAGGAATTCCCTGTTTTAGTCCGGAAATCTTTAGTTGGTTGCGCAATCCAAATCCATCTGCTTTCAAAAACTTCCGCAAAGGCGTTAATGAGCTCCGAGAAGAGGGTGCCGTTCAAATTCTCTATGACACCGACGAAAGCAAGCGTGATCCAATTCTTGCCGCCGTGGGTCAGTTGCAGTTGGAAGTTGTTCAGCACCGCCTGGAAAATGAGTATGGCGTCGATACCCGCCTCGAACCCCTTGGTTTTCAGGTGGCACGTTGGGTTACTGGTGGCTGGTCATCGTTGGATGATGTGGGACGCATCTTTAATTGCAAAACCGTGCGCGATGCCTGGAATCGCCCCGTCTTGTTGTTCAAAAACGAATGGAATTTGAATCAACTTGTTGAGGAGCATCCCGAGTTGGATCTCAGCACTGTCGCGCCTGTTGTGAGTGGTGTTGAGCCCATCAGCCTTTAATCGGCCGTCGCTGCTCCAAGGCCACTCACAACATTGCTTCACACTCGCCAGACTGATCCAATGGATCTGTTTGTGTTGAGCCACGTTTGGCTTCTACGCCCATGCTCTGACGGCGGCACCGACTATGTGTGTTTTCGTCCTGGGCAGGACCGTGTTGAGGTGGTTGAGGGCTATCACCTCCCCCCCCAGATGCCATTGATCAAACGCAGAAAATGGCTGGATAGCGCTGAGGTGCCCCATTGCAGGAGCCAACTTGAAAAAGTTCAGGGGTTCAAGCATGGCCAGCCACTGTTTTGATTCAACTCAGCTCTCCCGATTGCGCGCTCCGCTCGATACGCTCAATAGAGACTTAAGTGGATTAATGGCATCAGGGGTTGATCTCGGCTCGAGCTCAGAGTCCCAGGATCCTTACGAAAGGCTCGGAATTTCTGCTGACGCAGGGTTTGAGGAGGTCCAACAGGCCCGCGAAACCTCTCTGAAAGCCGCTGGTGATGATCCAATGGCTCGGGCACGGATCGAAACCGCCTACGACGCCGTTCTGATGGGGCGCTTGCGTCAACGACAGTCGGGAACGATTAGCTCCGCTGCTGTCACGGCGTCTCGGCTTGAGAGTCAAAACACAACGACTGCCCCAACGTCACCTGTCAACAGCTCCGCGCTGTTAACCAGAATTCGGAATCTCTCCCTCCCGAATCCAAAGCTGAACTCAGCCAGTTTTCTTCCGAGCTTGCGCTTGGTCGATGGGCAAGGGTTGGTGGTGAGACTCATCGCTGGCGGAATTGGTCTGTTGCTGCTTCTTGCCGCTCCTACCGCTGTCGACTTAGTGCTGGCCCTCTCCACGATTGGCTTGTTCATTTCTCAGGTCAAGCGTGGTCGCCGTCCCCTTGGTGCTTTGGGGTGGAGTTTGGCTTTCGTGGCCTTGGGTTTGGTGCTGGGAGCCGTGGTTGGAGCCTTGTTTGCGACGCAAGCAGGATTGCCCTTTAATCCGATTCTCCTCCAAGCAGTCCCTGCATATTTGGTTCTGCTCGCTGGAGCGTTGTTGTTGCTTTGAGCTTATTGCTTTGAGCTTATTTATTTGAGTAAGGCACTTACAGGCTCTCGATCAGTGTTGATAATTCCTTTTCGTCGAGTTTGTAAACTTCACTGCAAAAATGGCATGTGAGTTCAGCTCCATTGTCTTCTTTAAGCATGGTGCTTAGCTCTTCTTTGCCGAACAGTCTCAATGCATTGATGCTTCTTTCTCGGCTGCAAGGGCAATAAAATTGAATCGGTTGCATCGGTTCCCCGGCGGGAATTGGCTGAGGATCTAAATCTGGGAAAACATCTTTGAGGAGATTTTCTAGGTGATCCTTGCTGCTACGTAGATGTTCGCTGAAGTTGTTGATTTCGCGGCAACGTTCCTCGAGTAAAGCCACCAACGCTGGTTCTCTCGCTGCTTTGGGTAACACCTGCACTAAAAGTGCACCACTGCATTCCAGCCCTTCCTTGTTGATTGTTTCGCCAACAAATACTGCAGAAGGTGTTTGCTCTGAGTGCAGCAAATATGATGCAACATCTTCTCCAATTCCTCCACGAACCAACTCAACAGTGCTGCTGAATGGTTCTCCTTTCCCTTCATCCCTTACAACGTGAAGGTAGCCCGTTCCCGCAGCCGCATTGAAATCAAAGCTGTAGTGACCAGCTTCATTTTCAATGGGGTCTAATTCCAGTTCGGGGTGTCCTACATATCCGCGCACGCGACCATCTCTTCCGGCATCGACAAACAGCCCACCGATGGGTCCATCGGAGCCAATGCGCAAGTTCACACGGCCGTGACGCACCTTCATCGAGCTGGCTAACAACAGCCCAGCACCCATGGCACGACCGAGCATCACCGTTGTCAAATAGGACAGGCGATGCCTCCGCCTCGCTTCGCGTGTGGCTTCTGTGGTGGTCACCGCCACAAGCCTGATGCCTCCGCCAGCTGCCGTGGCCCGGACAAGGCAGTCACCCATGGCGTTTGTTCATCACACCGGCAATGGTGACAGAGCGTGGAGACGCCCCTCCATCAGGCTCCAATGGTGACCGATCCATCCTTCAAACAGATCCGGTTCATGGGTGACCACGATGAGCAAGCGATCGTGGGCGAGATCTTGAAGCAATTCGAGCACTTCGGAGCGAACGGACCAATCAAGACCAGCGGTTGGTTCATCCAACAGCAGCACTTGTGGGCGGCGCAACAGCTGCACGGCTAAGGCAAGGCGTCGTTGTTGCCCTCCGCTTAAACGTTCGGGGGCCTGTCGCAAATCCACATCACCGAGTCCCACTCGTCTCAGCACATGGCTTCGCTCCTCACTCGTAAGCCGTTTATGGCCAAGCTTTAACTCCTGAGACACGTTCAATCCCAGAAAATGACGTTCAGGAAACTGAAAAACCACACCACATAGCCAGCGCCTTTGCCGCCGCGAGAGCTCTTCTTGATTCCAGCGGATTGAGCCTTTCTCCGCTGCCGCTAAGCCACTGATCACTTCCAGCAGGCTTGTTTTACCACTGCCGCTATTGCCCGAGATCAGCACTGGCTCGCCTGGCGATGCCTTGAGGTTGATGTCGCTCAGGACCACGCGTTCTGACGTCGCCGGCCGGAATCGAATGTCGTTCAGCTCCAGCATGTGGTTCAGAGGCTTCCTTTGATAGCAGTGCTGTAATCAGCATGAATGATCATGATCGTGGCCGATCTGTTTTGAGACAGCGATGATGCGGAGGTCTCCCATAGGCCATGCACGTTCGTTTCCGAGAGGTTGATCCGTTTAATTGCTGGGTGTGGCTCCGCTTCAGTGAGGCACCCAGTCAAGGGGAGCGAAATTATGTGGATGGCATCTTTGACAGTTGGTATGTGATCGGTCGTCTGGGAGGTTTCAATGCCGAAAACCTTCAGGTGCATGAAGAAGCTGAGGATCTCAGTTTCATGCGTTACGACAACGACGATGCCTCCACGGCGATGCCGGCCTTGATGCACAACATGGGTCAGCTCGAATACCACGAGGAGTGGGCGCGTTGCTGGTTGGACTTGGGGACCAGTGATGGAATTGCCCTGGACGTTTTAATCAATGCCTTAAAGCAACTCAACTCTGATGTTGTGAAGCTCGATGAATTGCTGATCGGTGGCGTCAATGAGGATTGGCCTGTTGAGGATCACCCCGACAGCGTGTTCCCAAACATGAACTGACTCTTTGTTAAATTAAGGCGTCCTATTCACCCCGCACACCTGTCCGTTTCGGGTGCTGGACGTTGTGCTCTGAGCTTTGGCTCATCACGCGCCATACCTGACAGGTGGAGGCGAACCCGAAACCCTCAACAAACATGGCTGTCGTCACTCTCGCCGAGATGATGGAAGCTGGTGCCCACTTTGGCCACCAGACCCGTCGTTGGAACCCCAAAATGTCGCGCTACATCTATTGCGCGCGCAACGGAGTTCACATTATTGATTTGGTGCAGACAGCTGTCTGCATGAATAACGCCTACAAATGGGTGCGTTCAGCTGCGCGTAGCGGCAAGCGTTTCCTTTTTGTTGGTACCAAGAAGCAAGCGTCCGAAGTGGTGGCTCAAGAGGCCCTTCGCTGCGGATCGTCTTACGTCAACCAGCGTTGGTTGGGCGGAATGCTCACCAACTGGACCACGATGAAGGCCCGGATTGATCGTCTCAAAGATCTTGAAAGGATGGAATCCAGTGGTGCCATCGCGATGCGCCCCAAGAAAGAAGGTGCGGTTCTGCGCCGTGAACTCGAGCGTCTCCAGAAGTACTTGGGTGGTCTGAAGAACATGCGTCGGATCCCCGACGTCGTGGTGCTTGTGGATCAGCGCCGTGAAACCAACGCTGTGCTCGAAGCTCGCAAGCTCGACATCTCTTTGGTTTCGATGCTGGATACCAATTGCGACCCTGACTTGTGTGAGGTTCCTATCCCTTGCAACGACGACGCGGTTCGTTCGATTCAGTTGGTTTTGAGCCGTTTGGCTGATGCGATCAACGAAGGACGTCACGGCGGCCAAGATGGCCGTGGTGATGATGGCCAGGGCTGATCATCAGCTCTTAGACGCTTCGTTTTAGCCGCTGCGCGCTCATCGCCGTAGCGGCATTCTCATAGACCCCCCCACTTAAATTCACCTCATGGCGGCCGTTTCAGCCAAGCTGGTTAAAGAACTGCGCGACAAAACTGGCGCAGGGATGATGGATTGCAAAAAAGCCCTGGCAGAAACCAGTGGTGACACGACGAAAGCCATCGAATGGCTTCGTCAAAAAGGCATCGCAAGTGCTGAAAAGAAATCCAGTCGTGCAGCTGCAGAAGGTGCGATTGGCAGTTACATCCACACCGGTGCTCGTGTGGGTGTGTTGCTAGAGCTCAACTGTGAGACTGATTTCGTTGCCCGTGGCGATCTCTTCCAGGGATTGCTCCGCGACGTGTCGATGCAAGTTGCAGCCTGCCCCAACGTTGAATACGTCAGCACAGACGAGATTCCTCAAGACATCATCGATCGTGAGAAATCGATCGAGATGGGGCGCGACGACCTGGATGGCAAGCCTGAACAGATGAAGGTCAAGATCGTCGAAGGACGCATTGGCAAGCGCTTGAAGGAGTTGTCCTTGCTGGATCAACCCTTTATTCGTGACAGCTCAATGTCCGTAGCCGATTTGGTTAAGGAGGTGGCTGGAAAGATTGGTGAAAACGTGAAGGTTCGCCGCTTTACCCGTTACACCCTTGGTGAAGGCATTGAAATCGAGCAGGTCGACTTTGCTACGGAAGTGGCATCGATGACGAACAGCTGATTTTGACGGCTGAGTCTCACTCCACGAGCGGTTACGACCCCAAGGAGCAGCTGCGTCGGCTTCAACAACAAAGCCGACGTCTTGCTCCAGTGTTGTATCGAGAGCAAGCGCTTTACCTACAACTTTTGCGTGAGCTCTTGTTGCCAAGCGTGCGTAATGCCGTTGGCCATCTCTTGTGCGAACGGGGTGAACGACTGTCGCGGATGTCCGTCGAGCAACAGGCGGAACTGCAGCAAACCTTTGATGGACTTGTTCAGCGCTGCTCCAGCCTGCTGACTGTTGAGCAGCTGATGGATCTTTCCAGGCGCCTTCAGAAAGAAGTTTCAGAGTATCGGCAGCAGGCCCAACGCGAGGTGAGCCAGTCCCTTCAGGCTGATGCTCAAACTGAACCGAGAGACATCAATCGTGGTGGGATTGAGTTAAGCCTGAGTCCTCCCATTGAGCATCCTGATCTGCTCGAGGGATTGCTTCCTCGCATGGAGCCTGATGTGGAGATTGAGGTTGATGACCCATCCATGGAGCCCTTGGATGAGCAGCCTCCATCGGTTCAGGATCCGATTGATTCAGAGTCAGCTGCTGACGGCACGTCAGCCGACTTTGATCTGTTGCGCTCCCTGTTTTTGATGGCTGGTGAAGCGATGCAGCAGGGCGATTCGGCTGGCGAGCCAATGAGTTTTGAATCCGATTCGTCTGGGTTGGGTGCCTCCGTTTTCCCAGCAGATCAGCTGGAGGAGGAATGGCTCCCCTCGATGCCTGTGGATTTGGTCAATTGGCTGGAAGGACAGGAGGCCGCGTTAAACCGCAGGATTCGCAATTTGTCCCATGCCCTCAATGTTGAGTTGCTGAGAGCAGGTTTGGTGAGCAGCCTGCTTCCAACCACGCTCCTGGATGCCGCCATCGCTGGACAGTTGCAGGCGCTTCCTTCGCCCTCAAATCTTTTACGGCTCAAGCTTCCTTTGCCCATTCCTTCGCAGGACCAGCCGTTGGAAATCCTCAGCATTTTGCTGAGGCCAGCAGATCTCGAATATGACAACGGTTCTCTGAGGCACAGCCGATACCGATTGCGCCAACATCGCAGCAATTTGCTCACAATGGTGCGGCAGCAGCGGCATTGGCAGAGCCGTCTTACCAGTCAGGAGGTTCAGAGTCAGTGGTGGCCCAATCCGCCGACGACAGGTCAGGACTGACCCCGGCGCTGGATCGTCAGGGCTTGGAGTGTTTTCTTGCCTGGCTACGCCCGCTGCAGCAGTCCCTCTCCTTAGAAGCGGATAGGGGATTTCTCGATCTACAAGGGCGTCATGAACGCTTTCATGCCTTTCTGAGCCGCCAATTGGCAATGCCCCCCCCGGTGCCTTTGCCCCATGACAGCTTGGTTCGTCTGCAGGCTTTATCAACTGACTTTGCTGCCTATCCCGAATTAGGGGATGCCGGCCGCCGCCGACTCGTCACTGGCACGCGGCAGTGGCTCCATGGTTTGCGTGCGCGCCTTGAACCATCGGCACCGATGGCCCCCCCGCGCATCAAGGTGTCGTCGTCGTCCCCGTCTTCCGAGCGAGCCACCTCCCCTGCTTTCAGGCTCGATTTGGAGTCACCGCTTGCCAGGGTGCATGGCATTGGTCCCAAGTTGGCAGAGCGTTTAGCCAGCCTCGGTCTGCTGGTCGTTCGTGATCTCATCCAGCACTACCCGAGGGACTATGTCGATTACTCCGCCTTGCGCAGAATTGAGGCCTTGGAGGCTGGAGAAACCGCAACGATCGTGGCCACGGTGCGTCGATCCCATGGATTTACCAGTCCTCGCAATCCGAATCTCTCGATTATTGAGTTGCAGCTTCAAGACCCCACCGGTCGGATCAAGGTGACACGCTTTTTGGCGGGGAAACGATTTAGCAATCCCTCCTACCTGCATGGTCAGACCCGTCAGTACCCAGTGGGTGCCACGGTGGCTGTGAGTGGTTTGGTCAAAAGTGGGCCCTATGGCGTCAGCTTTCAGGACCCCTTGATTGAGGTGATGGAAAGCGCCAACGCACCGTTGCGCTCTCGCCAAATTGGCCGCTTGTTGCCTGTGTATCCCCTCACCGAAGGTCTCACGGCTGATCGTTTTCGAAGCTTGGTGGAAGCGGTTTTACCCGCTGTTCGTCTTTGGCCTGAACCCCTGCCTGCGCCGCGCCGCGAAGCACGTGGTTTGTTGGCTCGCGATCAAGCGCTGGTGGCCATCCATCGGCCGGAAAGCAGCGAGCAATTACAGCAAGCGCGTCATCGCTTGGTGTTTGACGAATTTCTGCTTCTGCAGCTCAGCTTGATGCAACGCAGAGCTGCCCTGCGTCAGCGTTCAGCACCCGTGCTTCATGGGGGCTTGGATTGTGAAGGATTGGTGGGTCGATTTCTATCTCTGCTCCCGTTTGAACTCACGGGTGCTCAAAAGCGGGTGTTCGCGGACATCGAACAGGATCTGGAGCGACCCGAACCGATGGCGCGGCTCGTGCAGGGGGATGTGGGAAGTGGAAAAACCGTTGTAGCGATTGCGGCGTTGCTCCGGGCCGTGGAAGCTGGCTGGCAAGGCGCCTTGATGGCGCCAACAGAGGTTTTGGCGGCGCAGCACTACCGCAGTCTGTGTAGCTGGTTGCCTCCACTCCACGTCAGCGTGGAGCTGCTCACTGGCTCAACCCCGCGTCGCAGCCGACGCCAAATTTTGAGCGATCTCGCCGGCGGTACGTTGCGCATTCTTGTGGGCACCCATGCTCTCTTGGAGGATCCAGTCGAGTTCGAACGGTTGGGACTGGTGGTGGTGGATGAGCAACATCGCTTTGGCGTGCGTCAACGCAACCGTCTTCTCGACAAGGGACTGCAGCCCCATCTGCTCACGATGACCGCCACACCGATCCCGCGAACGTTGGCGCTGTCGCTCCATGGTGATCTCGATGTGAGTCAAATCGATGAACTCCCTCCGGGGCGAACGCCGATTCGCACCAAGGTTGTGAAGAGCTCTGAGCGTGAGGAGGCCTATGAGCTCATCCGTGAACAGGTGCTTCAGGGGCAACGCGTTTATGTGGTGCTCCCTTTGGTGGAGGAATCAGAAAAAGTTGATCTGCGTTCAGCGGTTGATGTGCATCGTCAGCTCTCGGAGGAGGTGTTTCCAGAGTTCAGCGTTGGCCTGCTCCACGGCCGTTTAGCCAGCGCTGAGAAGCAGGCCGTGATTGCTGATTTTGCCGGCGGCGCCACTCAGATCTTGGTATCCACCACCGTGGTGGAAGTGGGGGTGGATGTTCCTGAAGCCAGTGTGATGGTGATTGATCATGCTGATCGGTTTGGTTTGGCTCAGTTGCACCAGTTGCGGGGACGGGTGGGTCGTGGAGCGGCCGCTTCTTACTGCTTACTCGTGAACGACAGCCGCAACCCTCTGGCCAGGCAGCGCCTTGAAGTGTTGGTGCGTTCCAATGATGGATTTGAGATTGCGGACATGGACCTTCGCTTTCGAGGTCCTGGTCAGGTGTTGGGCACCCGTCAATCGGGTTTGCCCGATTTGGCGCTCGCCAGCCTCGCCGACGATGGCTCTGTTTTGGAGGAAGCTCGGGATGAGGCAGCGAGCATCTTGAAGGAGGATCCCGAACTGAAGGCGCACGATCAACTTCGTGTGTTGTTGGAACAACAACGCAAGCGCGCTGCTGCAGCTGTGCAACTCAACTAGCCATCAATGGGATCAAGAACGCAGCGTTCTCCCCAAGAAACTGGCAATCTGCTCACATCGATTTCTGTGACTTCTCACCATGCAGCGTCCATGGCATGCCGTTTCCATTGACGATTGCGGTGAATCCTTGCGACCGCTGCGGTCTGTTGTGACCTGCATGGAACCGCACCCCTACGTGTCGTTAGGGGCGCCCTATGGCAAGGGAGCAGACCCCTTTTGTCTTCGCCAAGGGGTGAGGAGCCGTTTGCTGGCTGCCCAGGTTCATCTTCTGGGATTAACGCTGGGTGCAGGACTCCCACCCCTTCGTCTTGGGATTTTCGATGCTTGGCGTCCCGTGTCCGTCCAAGCCTTCATGGTGAACCACGCTGTTGAGCAGGAGTGTGCTCGCCAAGGCATCAATCCGGATGATTCTGAGCAGCTGGGGCGCCTGGAGAGCGTTCGCTCCGAGGTGGCGCGTTTTTGGGCACCACCGAGCACTGATTTTTTAATACCGCCACCTCACAGCACCGGTGCTGCTGTGGATCTCACTCTGATTGATGCAAAGGGCACCCCCTTGGATATGGGGGGAGACATCGATGCGATCGGACCTGAATCTCTGCCGCTTCACCATGCCGATGCCGCAGCTGAACATCCTGATGGGAGCGCAGCTTTATTCCATAGCCGGCGGTGTTTGCTGCATCGGGTGATGTCGCAAGCTGGATTTGTTCGTCACCCGAATGAGTGGTGGCACTTCAGTTTTGGTGATCAGCTTTGGGCTTGGAGCGTTCAAGCGGATCGTGCCATCTACGGACGGGATCCAGACTTGTTCAGCCTGGAACCTTGAGCATCTCTTGAACAGTGGCGTCACCAAGTTTGGTGATGTGTTCGCCAAAGCCACGTCGCCCGCCAGCATCTTTCCAACTGAGAAGCAAGGGTTCGATGGTTGCTTCAAGGTCTTCCAGGGGCATCTTCTGTAGAAACGGGCGCGCCAGTCGCTGCAAATTGGCGCTGCCACCAAGCCAGAGCTGATACTGATTCACGCCGCTGCCAACAAGGCCAAGCTCGGCCATGTAAGGACGAGCGCAACCATTCGGACATCCGGTCATGCGAACAAGAATGGATTTTTTGATCTCTAAATTGTTGAGCTGGGATTCAAGTCTTTCAAGAACATCGGGCAGAATTCGTTCTGATTCCGTCACGGCCAGTCCGCAGGTCGGTAGGGCCGGACAGGCGAGGGCATGGCGGACCAAGGGAGCAACTTCTGCTGGGAGTTCAAACCCCAATTCAGCCAATTCTGCTTTGATGGAAGATTTTTGACTGGATCCAATATTGCAAAGGAGTAGATCTTGATTAGGGGTTAGTCGGATTTCAAGTTGATATCTTTCAACAATCGAGCGAATCCCTGCCTTGATGTCTCCTTCGAGGCGACCACACATGAAGGGGAGGCCTACAAACCACAACCCGGGTTTTTGTCGGTGCCACCCCAAGTAATCCATCAACTTTGCAGGTGCTTCGTTAATCAATTTCTTGATATCTCTTTTGAAATAATCCTTGATTAAGGTTTCGCGGAACCACTCAATCCCACGCTTGTGCAAAAGATATTTCATGCGCGCATGCTTTCTAACCTCACGATCCCCATGGTCTCGTTGCAGCGCCATGATGGATTGAAGGAGGTCGAAGATGTTTTCAGCTTCTACATAGCCCAAGGGATCAGCAATTCTTGCGAATGTGTCGTCTTGGTTATGTGTTCTTCCAAGGCCTCCGCCAACGTAAACGTTGCATCCACGCATGGTTCCATTCTTGTTGGTGAAAAGAACGAGCCCAATGTCTTGGGTGAGGAGGTCAACAGAGTTGTCTCCAGAAACGGTTACGGCGACTTTAAATTTTCTGGGGAGATAGGTATCGCCATAAATGGGTTCATCTTTGCTTCCGGAAAACACCCCTTCGGCGAACTGACGTTCGCGGGCTTGCTTGACAGGCTTTGCAGGCTTAAATCGATAACTAAGGTCCCCATCAACCCACATGTCTAAGTAAGAACCTTCTGCTGCTTTAGGGCTCAGTAGATCAGCAATCTCGTCGGCCAGTTTTCTGGCGGCCGGATATCCATTGTTCTCAAATGGTGCAGCTGGTGCCATCACGTTTCGATTGATATCACCACAGGCAGCTAATGTTGATCCAAGGTTTTCAATGATCGTGCCTATAACTGTTTTAAGATCAGCTTTCGGTATGCCATGCATTTGAAAAGCTTGGCGTGTTGTGATGCGTAGGGTTCCGTTTCCGTACTGATTGGAAAGATCGTCGAGAGCCGAAAATAGTTGTGCTGGAACTCTTCCGCCTGGATTCCTAAGGCGAAGCATCATCTGCCAGCATTTGATTTTATCGGTTTTTCTTAATTCTCTATGGTTTTGTTGGTAGCTCCCATGAAACTTGAGTAACTGAACTGCATCCTCACTAAAGCGAATTTCGTCATTGCCCAGCTCTGTCAATAACGGTTCTCGAAGATGTCCGCTGTAGAGCTTTCTCTTTTCAGCCTTAGACAGCGCTGTGTCAATCGATTCCGTAGGTTTTGAAGGGCCATCAAGCATCCGATCGTGCCCTGCTTCTTGCGTCCCTGAGGTTGTCGTCAAACCTTCGTTCACGGATTCAAGGGATAGGTCTTTTGAAACTAGCGAAGCGGCTTCCAATACAGTCAATTGCTACATACCCAATCGGCGTGTCCTCAACATTCCTCCTTGAAATCGGTACCGAGGAACTGCCAGCAGAGTTTGTGCACTCGGCACTGAAGCAGCTTCAGCAGATGGTGGTGTCCGATTTGAAGGACCTTCGCTTAAGTCATGGCCGAGTCAGGGTTTCTGGGACGCCTAGACGCCTTGCTGTGCAGGTGGAGGCGTTGATGGATCGTCAGCCCGATTTAGAGGAAGAACGCAAGGGGCCCCCCGTGAAACAGGCCCTGGTGGATGGTCAACCCGGCCCTGCGGCTTTGGGTTTTGCCAAACGTTGTGGGGTGGACCCGGCTGAGCTTCAAGCGCGTGACACCCCCAAGGGTCCTTGTTTGTTTGCCCGTGTTCGCACCCCCGGTGATGCCACCACAACCCTGCTGAAGGAGCGCATTCCCGCCTGGATCAATGGTTTGCAAGGCAGGCGATTCATGCGCTGGGGTGATGGTGATCAGCGCTTCAGCCGTCCCGTGCGTTGGTTGGTGTCGCTGGTCGGGTCTGAGTTGATTCCGGTCACTCTGTCGGCGGCACAACCCGCGGTTCAAAGCGGGCGTTTGAGTCGATCCCATCGTCTCCGCGACAGCACCTTGGAGATTGCCCATGCGGATGATTACGTCGATGCCCTAGCGAAGGCCGGTGTGATGGTGGATCGCTCTCAACGGGAGCAGTTGATTCGCTCAGCGTTGGACCAGGAGGCAAGCGCGTGTTCTGCCTCTGTTGATTGTCCTGAGGATCTATTTGAGGAGTTGGTTGATCTTGTTGAGGCCCCCAGGGTGCTGAGTGGGGAGATTGCCGACTGTTATCTCGATTTGCCACCAGAAGTGATTGTCACGGTGATGCAATCCCATCAGCGCTATGTCCCTTTGAAACGGGAGAACGCTCATGAAGATCCCCTAGCTCTTCAGGCTCGGGACGTTCTGCTGTCCAAGTTTTTGCTCGTGAGCAATGGCCTTGATCGTGCAGATGCAACCATCGTTCGGGGGAATGAGCGGGTGTTGGGTGCCCGCTTGGCTGATGCTGAATTTTTCCTGAATGTGGATCGGAAAAGTCCGAGTGAGACGCGCCGCGATGGCCTGGATCGCGTCACCTTTGCCAAGGGGCTCGGCAGCTTGCGAGATCGATGTGATCGGATCGCCTGGATGACGGAGCGTTTGATCGAATCGCTCTCCATTCCTCCAGACATTGCCACGCATGCCAAGAGAGCAGCCCATTTCTGCAAACATGATTTGGTGAGCCAGATGGTGGGCGAGTTCCCTGAGCTGCAGGGATTGATCGGTGGCAAATACTTGTTGGAAGAGGGGGAAGATCGCCATGTTGCTCTTGCTGTCGCTGAGCACTACCAGCCCCGCGGGGCTGGAGATGCCCTTCCCTCCAGCGATGCTGGAGCGCTTTTGGCCCTATCTGAGCGCTTGGAATTGCTCTTGAGCATCTATGCCAAGGGCGACCGTCCCAGCGGTTCATCGGATCCTTATGCCTTGCGTCGGGCTGGGAATGGCATTGTTCAGATTCTTTGGGACAGGGGATGGCGCCTCTCGTTGCAGAGCCTGCTGTCGGATGCAGCCAAGTATTGGGCGGAACGCTTCCCCTCCTTTGCGGTGCAACCGGAGGCTTTCGTGGCAGATCTTTCGCTGTTGCTACGACAGCGAATGGTGTCTCAGTTTGAGGAGGATGGCTTCCCTGCCGATTTGGTTCAAGCCGTGGCAGGGGAGTCCGTTGGCGACGAGCGTCTGCTCAGTGATCCAGTCGATGCTCGAGAACGTCTGGTCCTGCTGCATCAGCTTCGTGGCGATCAACGCCTGCAGGCCGTGCAAGCGGTTGTGCAACGTGCAGCCAAACTCGCCGAGAAGGGTGATCTCGGAAGCGATCAGCTCAGTCCTAAGGGGGTTGTTAAAGCTGATTTGTTCGAATCAGAGAGCGAAGCTTCCCTCCTGCAATCGCTGGACGACCTGTCGCCTCTCGCACAATCACGCAATTACATCCAGCTTGCAGAGGGTTTGCAGGGTGCCGCCAAGGCACTTGAGGCCTTTTTTGATGGACCACAAAGCGTGATGGTGATGGCGGACAATCCCGATGTCCGCCGTAATCGCCTCAACCTTCTAGGTGTTTTGAAAAATCAGGCATCAGTCCTGGCGCAATTTGATTGCATCCAGTCCTGATGTCTCGAGGCGAGGCCTCAGCCTGCGGTGACCTTGGAACGCTCTTCCTCGATCCCCGCCTCCCCTTGTTTGGGAGCATGACCTGAGGTCTGGGCCTTGATCGCTTGGGCAGCTTCGTCGGCTAAGAAGTCACCATCGGACCTGCCAACGGCTGAAGGAACGGAGTCGTAGGTGGAGGGGGCTAAAGCTTGACCGCGGAGAAGACTGCCAAGGGTGCGAGCGGTGAGTTTCACCTGTTGCCAGGGATTCATCATCACGACCTTTTTGTACAGATAGCTGTCAAAGGTCAGCTTCTGGACGTCTTGGTCATCGCACATTTCAACGAATGCTTCTCGAGCGGCATCAGTGCGATAGAAGATGCGTTGAAGAATATCGAGCACGATGTACGTGGCTCCATATTTGCGATCCCATCGCTTGAGGTAGGTGTTTTTGATCTCCTTTTCAGTGGGCATTTGCGTGCCGTTTTTGGAGATTTCAACAATCGCTTCCGCGCACATGCGACCGCTCTTTGCGGCGAAATAGATTCCTTCTCCTGAGCTCTTGGTCACGTAACCAGCGGCATCTCCCACAAGGGCCATGCGGCCCACCACTCTGCGAGGGCGGGGATGTTCGGGAATGGGGTGCGCTTCAACTTTGATCACTTCGCCCTTGAACAGACGCTTTCGGGCCCGTTCGCGAATGCCTTTTTGAAGCCCCTTAATCAGGGATTGATTTTGTTGCATGGTCCCTGTCCCCACGGCCACGTGGTCGTACTTAGGGAACACCCAGGCATAGAAGTCGGGTGAGACATCTGTTCCTACGTACATCTCGGCGAGATCCTCGTAGTAAGCCATCTCTTCTGCAGGCAGCTTGATGCGTTCCTGAAACGCGATCGCAACCTTGTAATCACCAGCGTCCATCGCTTTGGCGACCCGGGAGTTGGCTCCATCGGCGCCAATGATCAGATCCACGTCCAGGCTTTTCATGTCGCCGGTAGGACCGCCTGAGCTGTAATCGGCGTAATGGAGGGTGTAAGGACCTTGGCGATTGTCTCCAGTGTCGATCTTTTGCACCAACCCATTAATAAGGGTGGTGCCTAGGTCGGCAGCTCGGTTGCGAAGGAAGGAGTCGAACACCTCGCGTCGACACATGCCGATATAGGCATTGTCGTCGTACCCGAGGGGATCCAACTTGATATCAACCTCCCGATTGGAGGGTGAAATCATCTTCATGTTTCGAACTTTGCGGTCGATGATCGAATCCGGAAGATCGAATTCCTCAACCATGCAAAGCGGAATCGCTCCCCCGCAAGGCTTGGCGTTATCGAGTTTTCTCTCGAACAACCAGGTCTTGATGCCGGCCCGTGCAAGCACTTCTGCGGCACAGGATCCGCTCGGTCCACCACCGACAACGGCAACTCTCAGCATCTCAGCAAACTCCGCCGGGTCATTGATTTCAAACTAATCACGCATCCTGAAAAGTGGTACTAGGCCCTGGCGGAGCCCCTTACGATTGAAACAACACTGCATGAATCCTCTGGGAAGAGCCGTCGCCACTCGTCGCAGCACCCGGGATGACATTCCTGTTGCCCGTCGCTCGAAACCTGCTCCTCGTCAGCGACGGAGCGGTTTTGGAGTTTTTTTGGCCTGTCTCCTCGTGGGGGGAGGAAGTTTGGCGGCTGTTTGGTTAGGGCCAGGGTTGTTGGCGCGTCGTTCTTTTTGGTTTCCTTCGGCTCCAGTTCCGGTGGTGGAAGGGATTGAAGCGCCGCCAGATGCCGATGGTCGCCTGCTTGGACATTTTCCTTATGACGAGGCGATTGCCAGCCAACTCGTGCCCGTTGAGGCTGGAATTGAGTTGCACCAGGATGCAGCCTTGGCCCTGGATTCGATGCGCCGTGCCGCAGCTTCCGATGGAATCGATCTAAGGCTGATCAGTGGTTATCGCTCCCATACGTTGCAGCAAGGGATTTTCTTTGATGTGAAATCAGAAAGAAATCAAACCGCCGAAGAGCGGGCCAAGGTTTCGGCACCGCCGGGTTATTCCGAGCACAGCACTGGTTATGCGATTGACCTTGGCGATGGCAGCCGTCCAGATACCAATCTTTCTGTCTCTTTTGAGACGACTCCGGCATTTCGTTGGTTGCAGGATTACGCCGCTAGTTATCACTTCACGCTGTCCTTCCCTGAAGTGAATCCTCAGGGTGTGAGCTATGAGCCTTGGCACTGGCGCTTTGAGGGTTCAGCGGAGGCTTTGCGCCAATTTGAACCCGCACGTCAGCTGGCTCTTGGGCGTTGAACACATCATCTTTCCCAGAGTTGCTCTCCCCAGCTGGGGATTGGAAGGCCTTGAGGGCGGCGGTCTCCAACGGTGCTGATGCCGTTTATTTCGGGGTTGAGGCTTTCAATGCTCGTCTTCGGGCAGAGAACTTTCAGCTTGTTGAGCTGCCCGAGATCATGGCCTGGCTTCATGCCCGGGGGGTGAAGGGATTTCTCACGGTGAACGTCCTCATCTTTGGCGATGAGTTGGAGCAAGCGGCCCATCTGCTGTTGGCCGCAGATCAGGCTGGCGTTGATGCTCTGATTGTTCAGGACTTAGGGCTTTGCCTTCTTGCGAAAGCACTTGTTCCCACGTTGTCTTTGCATGCATCCACCCAGATGTCGATCACCAGTGCTGCTGGTGTGGCTCAGGCAGCGGCAGCGGGCTGTGAGCGGGTTGTGCTGGCGAGGGAACTCGCCCTCCGCGATCTCGAGAGGCTGCAAAACCAATTGAAGGAGAGATCCCTTGCCATGCCTCTCGAGGTGTTTGTGCACGGGGCCTTATGCGTGGCCTACTCCGGTCAGTGCCTCACCAGTGAATCTCTGGGCCAGCGCAGTGCCAATCGTGGTGAATGTGCACAAGCTTGCCGTTTGCCTTATGAATTGGTGGTGGATGGTGAATCGCTCGATCTCGGAGATCAACGCTATTTACTGTCTCCCCAGGATCTCGCCGCTTGGCCACTCCTGGCGGATTTGGTGAAGCTCGGAATCAGGAGTTTCAAGATCGAAGGTCGCCTCAAGGATCCCACCTATGTGGCCTCGGTCACGGATGCCTATCGCCGCAGTCTCGATGGCTTGGACTGCGATCTGGCGGAGATTCAACGCCAGCTTGAGCTTGGTTTTTCCAGGGGCTTATCCACTGGTTGGTTGCGGGGCATTGATCACCGTGCCCTCGTGCATGGCCGTTGGAGCAAGAAGCGTGGTCCGGTGATTGGTGAACTGATTCGCGTCGAGGCAAAGGGATGGTTGGTGATGCAGTGCACGGAGAGCCCTCGCAACGGTCAGGGTTTGGTTTTGGAAGCGTCGGATCGTCAGGATGACCCTCTGACACCTCCGCGTGAAATTGGTGGACGGGTGATGGAGGTGAAGGCGATGGAGAGAGGGCTCGTTCGTTTGCGGATAGGACCTGGCCGTGTCGATCTATCCGGTCTGCGTTCAGGATCCTCGGTCTGGCTCACCAGTGATCCGCAATGGCAAAGCACTTGGCAGCGTCGATCGGAACGCGTGGTGTCTCCGCTTGAACGGGGGCTTCACGTTCGTGTGAGTGGGCAGATCGGTGAAGCTCTGGAGTTGGAGCTGATTGAACCTGTTTTGCCTGGTGGAGAACGCTGCAGCGTGACGAGTCAGGCCGTGTTGGAGCCTGCCCGTGATCACGGTTTAGATCGTGAGCGTTTGGTCGCTCAGCTTGGGCGTTTGGGCGGCACGGGCTGGTGTCTTGAGCATCTGGAAACGAACCTGGGATCGGGGTTATTTCTTCCCGTTGCTGAGCTGAACAGGATGCGCCGGTCGTTGTTGCAGCAGATGGCTGATGGCGGCCTCACGGCAGCCTTTCAACAGGAGGGGCTGGAGGCGTCTTCGGAGCGGGTGGACCCTCAGCCCATCGTTGCGGCAACACTCGAGCGCTTGGCTGATTGGCGGGACTCAGCACAGCAGCAGTCCAAGTCGCCGTCGTTGGTTGTGCTCGTTCGAAGCCTGGAGCAGTTGCGTGCTCTTCAAGACATGGGCGATGGACCGATCGCCTCGGTTATTGCCGATCTAGAGCATCCGAAGGATCTCAAAGAAGCTGTGGCGATAGGCCGTGGTTGCTGGCCTGATGGAATTTGGTTGGCCGGACCGCGCATCACCAGGCCTGGTGAACGCTGGATGTTGGAACCGCTTCTAAAAGCGAAAGCGGATGGATATCTCGTGCGCAACGCGGATCAGTTGGAGCTACTCACGGGCCAGGCTCGCTGTGCTGGAGACTTCACGTTGAATGTCTCAAACCCGCTCAGCTTGCTTTGGTTCCTGGAGACCTGGGGACTGGATCGGGTCACAGCCAGTTGTGATTTGAACCTCAGCCAATTGCTTGATTTGGTGCAGGCTTCTCCACCTGATCGGATTGAAGTGGTGTTGCATCAACACATGCCGCTCTTTCATATGGAGCACTGCTTGTTCTGTTCGTTCCTCTCGGAAGGCCACGATCACACCGATTGTGGAAGGCCCTGTGAGCAGCACACCGTGATGCTGAGAGATCGGAGTGGCGTTGAGCATCCGCTGAAAGCGGATCTTGGCTGTCGCAACACGTTGTTTAATGGCAAGCCGCAGACGGGAGTTGAGGCGCTGTCGGCCTTGCGTCATGCAGGCATTCATCGCTATCGATTGGATCTTCTCGATGAAGGGGCCGAGGCCACGTTGCGGCGGGTCCAGCTTTATAGCGATGCTCTTTTAGGACGCACTCTCTCAGCTGACGTTTGGAGGCGTGAACAAATCGATCACAAACTCGGCGTCACGCGTGGCAGTTTGCGCATCGGTCGAGAAAATCAAGCGTTGCAAGTCTCATGTTGAGATAGCATGTCGCGGCTGCGCCTGCTGGCGTTCCAAAGTTTCCCCCTTATAACCTTACGGACCTCATGAGCGCCCCGAATAAGGCGATTCGCAATATAGCGATCATCGCCCACGTGGATCACGGCAAAACCACTCTGGTGGATGCCCTGCTCAGCCAGTCCGGAATCTTTCGCGACAACGAGGCCGTTCCAACATGCGTTCTTGATTCCAATGATTTGGAGCGGGAACGCGGAATTACGATCCTTTCGAAAAATACTGCGGTTACCTATAACGAAACCAGAATCAATATTGTTGATACCCCTGGCCACGCTGATTTCGGGGGCGAAGTCGAGCGTGTGCTCGGCATGGTGGATGGATGTTTGCTGATCGTTGATGCAAACGAGGGGCCCATGCCCCAAACCCGTTTTGTGCTTAAAAAAGCCCTCGAGCAGGGTTTAAGACCGATTGTGTTCGTCAACAAGATTGACCGTGCACGTGTCGACCCAGAAACGGCTGTCGATAAGGTTCTTGATCTCTTTCTAGAGCTTGGTGCTGACGACGATCAGTGTGATTTCCCTTATTTGTTCGGGAGTGGTTTGGGTGGCTTTGCGAAGCCCGACATGAAAACAGAGAGCGACAATATGCGTCCTCTCTTTGATGCAATTTTGCGTCATGTTCCGCCTCCAGTAGGAGATCCTGAGAAGCCTCTACAACTTCAAATCACGACTCTTGATTATTCTGATTTCCTTGGTCGGATCATCATTGGTCGCGTTCACAATGGTGTTATTAGACAGGGGCAAAGAGCCACGCTCATTAAAGATGATGGCAGCGTCAAAAAAGGTCGTATCAGTAAACTTCTAGGCTTCGAGGGTCTTCAAAGAGTTGATATTGAAGAGGCGTCTGCCGGCGATCTTGTGGCAGTGGCTGGTTTCGATGACGTCAACATCGGCGAAACGATCGCTTGCCCTGATGAGCCAAAAGCTTTACCGCTCATCAAGGTTGATGAACCAACCCTGCAAATGACCTTTGTGGTCAATGATTCACCTTTCGCAGGGAAAGAAGGGAAGTTTGTGACCAGTCGCCAGCTTCGCGATCGCTTGCAGCGCGAACTGCTCACCAATGTGGCGTTACGGGTCGAAGATACGGATTCCCCAGATCGTTTTGCTGTGAGTGGGCGGGGGGAACTTCACCTCGGCATCTTGATTGAGACGATGCGACGCGAGGGCTATGAGTTTCAAGTGTCTCAGCCTCAAGTGATCTTCCGCACCATTGACGGCACTCCCTGTGAACCAGTGGAAACACTGGTGATGGATGTTCCTGAAGCTGCCGTTGGTTCCTGTATCGAGAAGCTCGGAACGCGCAAAGCTGAGATGCAGAACATGGAAACAGGCGCTGACAACCGCACGCAACTCGAATTTGTGGTTCCGTCGCGGGGACTGATTGGTTTCCGCGGTGAATTCATTCGCGCTACTCGCGGAGAAGGGATCATGAGCCATTCATTTTTCGAATATCGCCCGATGCAGGGTGAGTTCGATACGCGAAGGAACGGTGTTTTGATTGCATTTGAAGAAGGCACAGCTACTTTCTACGCTCTCAAAGGAGCGGAAGATCGTGGCCAATTCTTTATTACTCCAGGCACCAAGGTTTATAAGGGAATGATCATTGGCGAGAACACCCGTCAGCAAGATATGGAAATTAATATCTGCAAAGCAAAGCAAGTTACCAACATTCGTTCCGCTGGAGCAGATGTTTTAGACACGTTGCAGTCACCGATTCAGATGACGCTCGAGCGTGCTTTGGAATACATCGGTCCTGATGAAATGCTTGAAGTTACTCCTGAATCCATGCGGTTAAGGAAATTACCAGCCAAGAAAATGGCTAAGCGTTGAGCGCTCGCCTAGACCCCCGATTTCAGCCGGCCGTCGATCTTTTTAACCGACGTGCCTGGTATGAGGCCCATGATGCTTTTGAGGAGATTTGGCATGAAACGGCAGGACCGGAACGTCGATTGCTCCAAGGAATTCTGCAAATCGCCGTTGCTCACGTTCATTTAGAGCGGGGCAACCTCAGGGGAGCAACCATTTTGTTGGGTGAAGGAGTAGGACGTCTTTCTTGCGCACAACCAGGTGATCTTGGTCTCGATTTACCCTCGGTTCGAGATCAGGCTCGTTTGAGACTGGAGGCGCTGCAACAGGAGACTGATCCTGTCGTACTTCCAGTTCCTGAGTTGCGTGACCACTCCTGAGTTTCTAGGTACATTGGCTGAGATGATGAGGGTGCTCTGATGTTCTACCGTTCCCTCGCGCTTGCAATGAACAATCGGATTGGCAATCTCGTATCCGTTGCTGCCCTGTTGGTGTTTGCTTGTCCTGTGCTCCCTGTGAGTGCTCAGACAGCAGAAGCAGAAGACAGTTTGATCACGATTGAATCGGATACGCAAAGCGCAGACAACATCACAGGTGTCGTGACAGCCCTGGGCAATGTTCGAATCGTTTATCCCTCTCGAGGGATGGTGGCAACGTCCCGTCAGGCGCAATATTTCAGCCGGGAAGCGTTGCTGGTGTTAAGCGGAGATGTGGATGTGGTGCAGGAGGATGGAAATAGTATTCGCGCTGAACGGGTTACCTACAACCTTGACGATGAACGTGCTCTGGCGAAACCAATGCCAGGTCAACAAGTGCAGTCCACCCTCTTGTTAAAGCAGAGTCCCTCCTCGCAGACTCCTTTAACGCCATGAGTTTGAGTCTTGAGCAGGTCACGTTGACCCTGGGTGGCCGAACGTTAGTTCGCTCCCTTTCATTGACTTTGAAGCCCGGTGAGGTGATTGGCTTGCTTGGACCCAATGGTGCAGGCAAAACCACAAGCTTCAATTTAGTGATTGGATTGTTGCGTCCTGATAGCGGTCAAGTTCTTCTGGATGGGCATCCCGTCGCGGACCTGTCGATGCCCCAAAGGGCTCGTCTTGGCATTGGCTACCTGCCGCAGGAACCCAGTGTGTTTCGCCAATTGACCGTTCAAGAAAACCTTGAACTTGTGTTAGTTCAAAGCGGACTTTCTAAGGCCGATAGTCGTCAACGTCTCCATCAATTAATTGAGGACTTTCATCTCGAGTCTTTTATCAATCGCTCTGGGTACCAGCTTTCGGGTGGTGAACGCAGGCGTTGTGAAGTCGCCCGAGCCCTTGCTGTTGGTTTAGAAGGTCCGCGTTATCTACTTCTTGATGAACCCTTCGCGGGGGTGGATCCACTGGCTGTAGCTGATCTGCAACAAATGATCCACGGGCTGCGCGAACGCGGAATGGGCATCCTTATTACCGACCATAACGTTCGAGAAACTCTTGCCATTACCGATCGGGCCTACATTTTGACGGATGGAAGCATTCTCGCGTCCGGACGTTCTGATGAAGTGGCTCATGACCCACTCGTACGCCGTCATTATCTTGGGGAGGATTTTCAGCTTTGAAAAATAATATTTTGATAGATGTCCAACATAAAATTCGCAAGCTCATTCATCGAATTCCATTGATTGATCGATGGCTTCTTGGTGAACTCATTGCCCCATTATTGTTTGGGCTCACACTATTTACGGTCGTATCCCTATCCGTAGGGGTAATGTTTGATCTGGTTCGCAAGATTGTTGAATCGAATCTACCTTGGACGATCGCCGTTCAGATCTTGTTGCTGAAGTTGCCCAGTTTTTTGGTGATTTCTTTCCCAATGGCCACGTTGATTGCATCACTGCTTGCCTACAGCCGACTTTCTGCTAACAGCGAGCTGACCGCACTAAGAAGTATTGGCGTCACAGCGAATCGCATGATTGCACCTGCAATTGCCTTGGCACTATTGATGACAGGACTTACATTTGTTTTCAACGATGTCATCGTGCCTCGTACGAATCGTTCAGCAGAATTTACGTTGCAACGTTCCCTTGGTAAAGCCATTGCGGCTGAAAAGGGAGATGACATTATCTATTCCCGCTTCGGCCGAGTCACTGGCCCTGATGGGGATGCAGGGAAGGGTTTGACTCAATTGTTTTACGCAACAAAATTTCGAGATGGAAAAATGATTGGCGTCACTGTTTTGGATTTTTCACGATTTGGCTTTACTCAAATGCTTGTTGCTGACCATGCAAACTGGAGTGAAGCTCAGGCTAAGTGGGAGTTTAATGATGGTAAAATTCTTACTTTGACTCCATCTGGTAGTACAACAACAGCTGATTTCGATCGATATTTCTATCCACTGAGCTCTGCGCCATTACGGATCGCGAAATTGCCAAAAGATGCCAACAATATGACTGTTTCTGAAGCCATTGAGGCTGAACAACTCTTATCTGATGCTGGTGACCGCAAAGAAGCTCGCAGGCTAAGGGTTCGTATTCAAGAAAAGTTCACCGTTCCAATGGCCTGTTTAGTGTTCGGCTTGATTGGTTCGAGCCTTGGTGCAAGGCCAAATAGCAGAACAAGTCGTAGTCAGGGTTTTGGAATCAGCGTGGTGCTTATTTTTGTTTACTACGTGTTGAGTTTTAGTTTTAGTTCTCTTGGCGTCAAAGGAACCTTGGATCCGCTTTTGGCTGCTTGGGGTCCTGTTCTGATTTCTCTTGCAGGTGGTGGTGTGTTGTTGCGGCAGGCCAGCCGGTAAGCAAACACGTCAGAATCAGGTGGTTTCGTGGTGATGGGGTTCATGGAGTTGGCTGGGATAGATCCGGTGCTTGGCCTCGGATTGTTTGCGTTCGCTTTGTTGCTGTTGGCCTTACCGCTCGCCTTCTGGAAAGTGAGCTCTGAACAAACGTCTGGCCTCGTCACGTTGTTGATTGCCACTGCCAACCTGGCCTTAACGGCTCAACTGGTTCTTCGTTGGTGGCAATCGGGACATTTCCCGATCAGCAACCTCTACGAATCACTTTGCTTCTTGGCTTGGGCCTGCACGCTCACTCAATTGCTGGTGGAAAGAACCTGGCCTACGCCGATTGTCGCTGCAGCCGCGACTCCGATGGGTTTGGGGTGTATTGCGTTTGCGAGCTTTGCACTTCCTGACCAGTTGCAAGAAGCGTCCCCGCTCGTTCCAGCGCTGCGATCCAGCTGGCTGGTGATGCACGTGAGCGTGATCATGGTGAGTTATGCAGCCCTTTTGGTGGGCTCACTGTTGTCAGTGGCTGTTTTGGTGACCGACCGTGGTCATGCTTTAGAACTGCGCAGCAGCTCGATCGGCAGTGGTGGTTATCGGCGTGCTGCGCTCGCGACTCCCCTCGGCAGTGTGGGTGACCCTGAAGGAACAATGTCTTCCGTTGAGCTCTCTTCGGTTCAGTTCACTCGGAACGAACGCTTGGACAGCCTCAGCTACCGCACGATTACGGTTGGCTTTTTATTGCTCACCGTTGGCATCATTAGCGGGGCTGTGTGGGCTAATGAGGCCTGGGGCAGCTACTGGAGCTGGGATCCCAAGGAAACCTGGGCACTGATTTGCTGGCTTGTGTATGCCGCCTATTTGCATACGCGCTTAAGCAGAGGCTGGCAGGGAAGGCGTCCGGCATTGGTGGCGAGTGCAGGCTTGGTTGTGATTGGCGTTTGTTATATCGGCGTGAATCTTCTGGGTATTGGTCTGCATAGCTATGGCTGGTTTTTTGGATAGACAGATGTTCGTTGGGTATTGAGTTGTTATCGCTTAGAAGACCATTTGGCAAATGTCAGGCACGCTGATAAAGGCAAATTTTCTCTCCTCTTTCAATCATCTCCCCAATCGACTGAGAGCGATTACCCCATAGGTGGGATCTTCTCTGCTGACCGATCCCTCAAACGGACTAGAGGCTTCCGCGGGCAAACCAAGCCTTGTAGCCAACAGCATCCCTTAGTCCTTACTGCCATCATCAGCTCCTGATATAGAGCGAGTGTCATCTGGGTGTCGAGGGTCATTGGTTAGGGGCAAGCGCCTCAAATATTCCCAGTTGCAATAAAAAAACCCCCGCCGTAGCAGGGGCCGTTGATTGTTCTGCCTCAGAACAACTCATTAGCTGGTTGAAGTCCAATGATTGCACCTCTTTCGGAGCCTCGGTCGAAGCAGTAACCAGTGCAAAAGTTTTCGCCAGGAACACCGCTACCCATGCCGACTTGCATCTCGTAGCCGATGCTGCCGTTGACCTGTTGCACCAAAGCATCGTCGGCAAATCCAGTGTCACATGTGGGTGTGCAAGTCTCGCCAATGAAACAGGCAGGTGTTGGCGACCAAGCATCGGATGCCAGCTTGAAAGGGCCTGTGTGAGAACCCTCTGGGCCAACGTTAGTTAGAACATCGTAGACATTGGCATTTGCGTTGGAGTCTCGATCGTAATTGGCTGGTCGATACATGTCCCCAGGAATGTACATGTCCCCAGGGATGTACATATCGCCAGGGATAGCGCGGCTGTTGGTTAAAGCATCCTGTTGAATGCCTCGAAAATCGGCGCCATCAACTGTCCACCAGCCAACTTCTTTATCAGCTCCTTCTGGGTTGTAGTCGGTGTGGAGAGCATTCTTGATCTGGGCGTTGCCGACGTGAGAGTAGGCATCGAAGGTAACCATGTGAGGCATTGATTTAGGTGCGGTGGAGGGTTGTCCCCTCTCGATGAACACACCATCTTGGGAATCAAAGGAACAGCTGATGATCTGCCTCAAGCAGTGCTGTGAGGTTGCTCACAGGTGCAGTGAGGCAATAAAAAAACCCGCTCGTGGCGGGCCAACCAGAAACTTGTGAATAGAGGGACTCTTCACTTTTTCCCGTTAGGATTAATCGTTGGATGATACTTATCCCCCACAGTTGCTTTTTCCATCAGATTTAGCCAAGTGGTTGATGATCTTGTATTTGTTGATTGAGTTCCGGAAGTTGAACTTGAGGTAGTTGATGTTGTTTGAGATGAGCTCACCTCATCATCATCTCCGCAACCTGATAGCAGTAAGATTCCTAGGAAACCACCATTCATGTCTTGAAGATCAACGAGTTGCAGCTCTTGATCGGTAATTTCGTTGATGAAAGAAGTCGTCATTGTTTTAAGTGTGTTGTGCATATACCGAAGGTTTCTTCCCCCGATGAACACACCATCTCCCGACTCAATGGCTGTGGTGATGACCTGCATCAAGCAGTGCTGTGAGGTTGCTCACAAGGGTAGATAGGGAATAAAAAACCCCGCTATCAGCGGAGCTTGCTAAAACACTCAACAAATGAGTGAAGATCTAATGAAACTGGCGCATTATTAATTTACTTTTTTAATATTTTCTGTTGGATTGTATCCATCTTCTTTGTTTTTCACCATTCTGCTGGGGCCGTAATGCCTCATGACAACATTGAATTTACCTGTTTTATTTCCTTCTCGGATTGGGATATTATTGGGTTGACCGTCGCATCCATATCTAACTGTATAGGTTCCATCAGTATTTTTTTCTGGTGCCATTTCGCTTGAAATATTTGCTACCTCATTAAAGAGATAACCATCACCATTGTAAACCGTAGCAGACCAAAAGTCCCTTGCTTGCGGATCTACAAATGTCATCTCGTAGCAGCCATTAGAGCTCATGTATTTGCTCGTCTGATAGATATTGTCCTGAACCATTGCACCTCCCCATCCTCCTGCGGCACCTACAAAATTCATATATGGCGTTTGGCCACTTTCCTTATTGCTATATGCCTTGGATTGATCATATCCATTGGAGAAAATTTTATTTCCTGCTTCTGCTATTTTGCTAAATGAATCGGTATCCCAATCTTTTACATTGAATGCCTTGGCGCTATTGGCTTCTGCAACAAGATTTCGACGCGCTTGATCGTCTAAACTTCTCACGATTACAAAAGCATGCGTTGTTTTGGCAGTGAGTTTATGCCTGCCTGGTCCATAAATCATCGGTTGAGTTTCATGGTTTTCATCTACCACTTGAATAGAAACGTATTTATCCGTTTCAGGTATGGTGAGGTAGATACCACCAGTCATATCAAAAATAGATGTAGCGTAGTGAGTATCTCTGTTCATGCGAACAACGAATTGTTTAGAAGGATCGCTTGGGGCAATAGGCATTTCTAAAAACTTGTTGATCCCACCAGCTTGTTTAATGATTGCATCAAACCTCAAATTACTGTATGCCTGTGGAAAATTATCTTCCGTAACAATGATTCCAGATGATCCTTCAGCGATTTGTATCCCCTCGATGCTTGCTAATGTTTTTCCTTGTTCATAAGCATTGGATCTTCCTAGTCCATTTCCTTCAATTCCGGTATGGTAATGATGAGGTTGAGCGTATGCATTCATGCAAAGGGCACTCAATGGTGTGAGGAGTGCCAGGCTTAGGAAGCGCATCACAATCAAGATTGACTACCTACAAATTAGGAATAGGTTTCACAAGGGGCATCTAGATCTGGTCCCATTTAGGCAGATTCTTGCGATGGTTTAGAGACCATCCATAAGGAAGACACCATCATCGACTGTGAAGATCTGGACTATGGAGTTTACCCTGGGGTTTGCTCACTTGCTTCTAGAAGATCATTTGATCCATGCACGAGTCACTCTCCTCCTGTTGGGGCACTGGTAAGTGACCCAGTGATGACGTGCTTTTCTCTGTGCTCTTATCTGAATCCGTGTGAAATTGATAAGAGGCTTATTTTGACTTGCTTTTCTATGCATTGTCAGTGACTATCCACACAAATGCCTCGGCCTGACCACAATTCAGATCGAAGTATTTTATGTCCAACAACTACTATTACGCTTGAATTTGCTACAGGCTAAGTTGCAAGTTGAGGCTTGGCAAGATGTGGTAAAAGCTGAAAGTGACCTTCTTGTGAGACGTGACAGCAAATGTTGCTTGTTCTTTGGATGACCAGCTTTTTGTTAGGTATTGAGTTGTGATTCCTTACAAGTCTATTTAGACTATTTGGTAATCGTCACGCACTGCGATCATGGCAAGTTTGCTTTCTGCCTTTTAATCATCTCTCCAATGGAATGAGAGTAAATCTCTTACACGGGCAATTCACAAGTTTCCTCGTTTACCCATTTAAGGGAACGCATGGCAGGTGCTAGATGAATCAGTGAATGCATCTTTGTGGTAGTTGACCACGGTTTGGAAGTGAATGGACTATTATGAATAACCTCTCATTGACATAATGGAACAACAGAGATACGATCCTTTTGACATCGATAAAGGTGCTGACAAAGTATTTCTGATTGGAAGTTCATTTATTGTTCTTTTTCTGTTTCTCCTGTGATCTGAATTCCTCTATGTTGTAACAATTCAGAGGGTTTGACGAGTTATTCAGTTAGTTGGAGTAGATATTGATATCAATCAATTTGCTTGATGAAGCTGAAAGATTAATATCAAATTTAGGATCATTTTTTAATTGCCGAAAAGGAGACTGTAGCAGTAGAAAGCAGTATTACTTGTTGCTTGTGAGAGAGATTATTGATTAAGAGCAACTGCTTAAAGCATTACCCCTACGAAATAACCCCGCTCTTGGCAGGGCTATGGCGATGCTGCTCTTCTCTTCGTTGGTTACAACGCAGCGAGTGGAACGGTCCGTCTGCATGCGTTTGTTAGCTGATTGATGACCAGCTAGTTCACCGGTTCGAAGTCGCCTGGCATCCAGCCTTTTGCGAACCATGGTTCAAGTGGGCCGTAAAGACGAAGAATCGCGTTGTATCCCTTGCTTGGCATGGTCTGCACCCAATTACCTCCTTCTCCTTCCGGTGGCTTGGGACCGAAGTAAACGGTCGCAGACCCATCATCATTCAGTTTCACGCCTTTTGAGTTGCTATCCAAACCACCGGTGACCTGATCGGTCTCGAGGATCGAACGAGTCTGATTGTCGTAGACCATGAAGGACCAGAAGTCTTTGGCCGGGATCGGCGCTGGCAAAGTCACCTTGTAAGTCTTCGC